>JBBKWI010000044.1:0-6998 GCA_037968875.1 Candidatus Sericytochromatia bacterium
CAAGTTGAAGGCCAAGAAGGCGAACAACAAGTTGAAGGCCAAGAAGGCGAACAGCAAGTTGAAGGCCAAGAAGGCGAACAACAAGTTGAAGGCCAAGAAGGCGAGCAACAAGTTGAAGGCCAAGAAGGCGAGCAGCAAGTTGAAGGCCAAGAAGGCGAGCATAGCTCTGATACCAGTGAGCACCAAATGGCAACTGAGCCCGGTGTGGGCCTGGAACTCACTGAGTCTCCTGAGCGCCAAATAGCTACTGATGTCTTTAAGAACTTATATGAATCACTGCGTCAAAAGCGAATTGAAGGCGAGATTGACCAGGGAACCCTGCGTTATATTCTAGACCAATTGAAGCCGCTTCAGCTTTAATATTAGTTACACACAAAAATCCGGTAACTCATAATTGAATACCGGATTTTTCAATAAGTTTAAAGCTCTGTTCTAGTGCCCTTAAGCAAGTCGATCTGCTTGCTTACGAACATGTCCCACATAGTTCTGCGCGATTTGATGCGCCCGTTCGGTTTTAGGGCTATGCCCCAGATTATAGGAAGCAATCGTACGATCCCAGTCGCCAAAGCCCAGATTCAGACTTCCCTGAACACGGCCGCGCTGACGAGCCAAATAAGACAAGCCATAATCAATATTGTATTCGAGGTCAGTTTTGGCCCGTGGGAATGCTTTGGGGTGCGCCTTGTCATTGATTTGCATCGCTCCCCAATCGGTGGATTTTAAGACGCCGTCTCGAATATTTTTACCCGCAACCAATTCAGCACTAGACGGATTCTTCCACATTTTGCTGCCGCTTTCATTATTGGCAATCGCCAGAGCAATCTCAACCGGGATGCCTTTTTCACGGGCTTTGTGTGTGATTACCGCTTTAATAACCTGACGTTGATAGCTTTGAGTATCTCCGCCCTGAAAGGGGACACCATACTTCTGGCCAGTTTGCTTGAGCTGTTGTAGGGGCGAAGCTGCTGTCATGCTGATGCTGGAGAGCACAGCCCCAGCAAATAACTGAGTAGGCGTTTTAAGTTCCAGACGATCCAAAGCAGGCCTGGCTACCGGAGCCAGTAAAGCAGGTGCAGGAGTCGATTGGGGTCGACTAAGATCAAGCAAGCGAGAAACCAGACTGAAACCATGAGCTTGATTGGACAAGGGAGCGGGGGTAAAGCTCATGATTTTCTCCTTCTGCTGGGTTCTATTGATATTATCGCTGGCAGCCCCCCTGACTGACTAAAAAAACCAAAACTTAGCATAATTTTAAAGTTAGCTAAGGTTTCAAACCTGCATGGGTAAATACAAATGCACGCAGGTCCCTTTAGTGGGTTGGGAGACAATTTGCACAGCACCACGCAAAGTCGTCTGGACCAGGTTGGACACAATCGCCAGCCCCAGGCCCATCGCTCCCGACTCACTGGCAGTACTAAAAAAGGGTTCTTGTACTTGCAGTAAATGCTCCGGCTGAATTCCCTGGCCCCGATCACAAATTTTAATTAAAAAATGCGTGGCGCTTTCTTTTTTGAGCTCTATCGCAACATTCGCCTGGCGCTCATCAGGGTATGCATGGACTTCGATATTATTAAAGAGATGCATCAATACCTCCATCAAAACATGCGGATAACCATCCCAGGTTAGAGCGCTGGCTTCCGACTCAAATTGCTGCTTAATATTAAGATGCCGAAACGAACTACTTTGGTACATCTCAGCAAACTCTTTGAAAAAATCGGGCCAGCTCACGCTTTCTCGCTTGGCATAATTAGCTTTGGGTAAAATCGAGCGAAAGGATTCATTGAGTAAATGCAAGCGAGCCGTATTTTGCTGAACTTGCTCCTGGGCTCGCCGCAGACGCTTGGAAACCGGTAGATGTTGAATCGTTTGCAAATCTTGATCCATACCTGAAGTCTGCAACTGGATCTGCTCTAAGGGCTGGCGAAACTCCGTAATAATACGCCGAATCATGCGATCGACACCCGCCTGACGCTGCTGTTCCAATCGGTACTGCTCGGCCTGTTTATCTAATTGCTCTTGGAAGTATTGGGTATTGGAGCGCTTAATATTTTGACTCAAAGAAGCCATCATACGTGACAATAACTGAGGAGAGCGTGTCAGCTCTTGAATAAACTGCTCATGAGACAGTACAAAGAGCTGACTATCTTCTGCTGTCACGACACTAGCAGTTCGTGTCCCACCGTCAATTAGGGCTTGCTCACCAAAAAACCGTCCCCGTTCCAAACGGGCGATTTCTTGTGCCTGGCCCTGCAGGTTGCGAGCAACAACTCGCACGCTCCCGTCTAAAATCAAAAAGACATGCTGGGCTGGCTCGCCTTCTTTGAATAATATAGTATTCACTGCCTCAGAGCGAATCTCGCCCGCTGCACTCAAACTGACCAGTTGTTCTGGCTCAAAACTTTTGAAAAAAGGAACCTTTTCTAAATGCTCTAACACCTGCTGATGATGTGCCATTGTGGTCATATTACCCATCCTTAAATAAAGCGTAGCTTGTTTTATAAGCCACACTTAATCTTCAAACTCTATTCCGCTATTTTAGGCTGTCGACACCAAAAACACAAGCAAGGGCATTTAAGTTGACAAATTTCTCTTAAAAGCCGATGATAATCAAGGATAAACAACTGTTTTAGCGAAAACGATTCCGGCTCATGCGCTTGATTTCAGTAAATCTGGCCTCAACAAAGTGTCAGGCTGAACATGAAGCGGCAGCCTGGAGTCTAAGTAAAGTCTATGTAAAACAGAGCCCACATCAAAAATGATAAACAGATGGAGACAGACAATGAAAAAATGGATCTTAGCAGCTAGCTTCTTAGTCATCAGCCACAGCTCACTCTTAGCAGCTGAGGTACGCCCAGCGACCGTGGATTATCCGGCCTTTGCTGCCTTGACTGAAACAGCAGCGACTCACCGCAAGCAACGCCTGGTTGATTTAAACCGCTTTTTAAGTCTCGCCAAAACGCCTCAGACAGTCATTTTAGATACCCGCTCAGCTGCTGCTTATCAGCTGAAGCACATCAAAGGCGCCATTCATCTCAATTTCTCTGACTTTACGGCAGATAAACTGGCCAAGTTGATCCCTGATAAGCAGACGCGCATTCTGATTTACTGCAATAATAATCTCGACAACGATCCGGTTAACTTCCCAACCAAGAGTGCGCCATTGGCATTGAATATCCCCACTTTTATTAATTTATACGGCTACGGCTATCAAAATATTTATGAGCTCTCTGAACTGGTCGACAGTAAAGATCAGCGGCTCATATTTGCGGGTAGTGACGTGCGTTGAAATCATCGGCTTTGACGGACTCACAACAGCAAGTCTTACTGGAGGGGATCAGCGCTTTTAATCAAGGACAATACTATGACTGCCACGAAATACTAGAAGCCCTCTGGATGGACTTAAGTGGAGCCAATAAGCGTTGGGTTCAGGGATTGATCCAGTTGGCTGTGGCCTGTTATCACGCCAGCCGTCATAATTACAAAGGGGCGGCAAGCCTGACCCAGGCAGCTGAGCAAAAACTGATTGACCCGCCCTGCCCCTGGATTGAAACGGAAGCCCTTTGTACAGAGATCAGAGTTTATCTGAAAGCTCTCAGCCACTGGAAAATACAGCCGCCCTCGGCTGATTATCTCAAATGGAAAATTAAATGTCAGCTAGCGGATTAAGCTTATCTGAGCGTCCACCCGTGCATGGCCTAAATGTCGTTTCAGACTTGCGCCATTTTGCGATCATTAGCTATGCGATCCCGGCGATGCGTATACGTCCTTTGATTCCCAATTACTTTGAATTAGAAACCATTCAGCTCAAGGGCCAATCTCTGGCGCTGCTCTCTGCGGTGCCCTTTCTCAATACGCACTTTCGCTCGGCTTGCTGGCCAGGCCCCCGCTTTCAAATGGGGCAAACCAATTACCGTGTCTATATCCGCGATCCCGAGGGGCGTCGCGCTGTCTGGTTTCTGGGAACAGTGCTCGATTCCTGGACTATTTTTATCCCGCGCAATCTCTGGAAAATGCCCTGGCACCCGGGGCAGATGCGTTTTGAATGCACCAGCAGTCAGTACCAGCTCAAGACCCTCTCCAAATGGGCGCCGATGCAAGTAAAGCTCAGTACAACGCAAGAGCCCCCGCAATACCCTGGCTTTGATAGCCCTGAAGACGGCCGTCTTTGTCTGACACATCCCCTGGTTGGCTATTATTGCCGTCGCGACGGCCAACTGGGATCGTATTCGATCTGGCATGCCCCACTGGAATTGCAAACGGCGACAGTAAGCGAGCTCTCGATTGATTTATTCAGACGCCTGGGCCTGGTCAGCCCTGCTGAACAACAAGCACCTTATTCAGTCCTGATCCTGGATCAGAGTCAATTCACGATTTATTTGCCCCCCAAACAAGTGCAGATCTGAGACCTTTGCAGCCGTGACGCTGGCTCAATTGGCGCAGGACTTAGCCAGCATTTGCCAAGAGGATCAGTGGATTCTGCCCGCAACCACAGAGTCTGTTGATCTCCCCTAAAATTTCGCTTGCTCTGAATGTACGCTTTGTCAGAGGCTATACTCGGTAAAAAGAGGTGATTATCGATGCATATTCCCAATCATACATTTCATAACGACGTTGAGATCCCGGCTATTGGCCTGGGCGTCTGGAAGGCCGAGCAGGGCAGCGAAGTGCAACAAGCCATTGCCTGGGCGTTAGAGGCAGGCTATCGCAGCATCGACACGGCCGCTATCTATGGCAACGAGCAAGGTGTCGGCAAGGCTCTGCAGGCCAGCGAGATCCCCCGCGATGAGATTTTTGTAACCTCCAAGCTCTGGAACGAAGATATGCGCAAAGGTCGTGCCGAGGCTGCCTTCGAAGAAACAATGCAAAAACTACAGCTAGAAGTACTGGATTTATACTTAATACATTGGCCAGTGGAAGGTCATTTTGTAAAAGCCTGGCAAGCCCTGGAAACCCTTTATGAAGCGGGCAAAGTGCGCGCTATTGGTGTCTCTAATTTCATGCCTGAACATTTAGAAACCCTACTCAAGACGGCACGCATCAAACCGATGATCAACCAGATTGAGCACCACCCGTATTTGCAACAGCGCAAAACCGTCGATTTTTGCCGTCAGCATCAGATTGTGGTCGAAGCCTGGAGCCCGCTGATGCAGGGCAATCTGAATCAGGAGACGATGATTACTGAACTGGCCGAAAAATATCACAAAAGCCCGGCTCAGGTGATCTTACGCTGGGCGATCCAAAAGGATCTGGTGGTGATCCCAAAATCAACTAACGAAGGACGCATACAAGAGAATTTTGCGATCTTCGACTTTGAGTTGAGCTCCGGAGATCTGGATCGTCTCGATGCCCTGGAACGCAATCAACGTTTTGGCCCGGATCCCTATACCTTCGGTTTTTAATCGTTTAAAGCGAATGTATTAAGCAGCGCTCAGCGGTTCTGCTTCCGTCTCGTCGCCTTGCTTGAACTGATAATACAACATCAGGCCCACACCCAGCAGGGCGACGACATCTGCCACATTAAAGATATTGGTGCGCAGGCTCCCAATTCCAATATTCAAAAAGTCGACGACCTGGCCATTTAAAGCCCGATCAATCAAATTACCCACGCCCCCAGCCAACAATAGCGACAAGGCCACGGTTTTTTGAGTGCTCTGCTTTTGAAAAATAATATAACCTGCCAGGATCATTAAAAACAAACCCACGCCATAGGTCAAAACGCCATGGCGCAAAATATCCGGTGCATTGCCGAGCATGCCGCCCCAGGCTCCTGGATTAACGGCGTACTCCAGGCGAAAAATATTGTTAAAAAAACTACGCGGAGCTTCGCCCATCAAATGCTGCGTGGCCTGATATTTGGTGACCTGATCACAGCTCACCAGGGGCAAAGAAATCATCAACATCAGGACGGTACGCTTAAGCATGAGTCTTACCTGGATCTTTAAATATTAAACCCATTTTAACATTTCAGGGGGTTTTAATAAAGGGTTCTAGCAGACGGGTATAGGCTTGTTTTTGGCTAGAGTATTCGGTGCTGCAATTGCGGCCAGAGCTAGCCAATTGCTGGTTCAGAGCAGCCACCGTACGATTGCTAAGGGCTGTGGGATCTCCGCCTACGGTCCAGCAGACCAGGTTGAACATGCGCTGTGGCCCCAAAGAATGATTGTCGGCCCAATTGCTAGAGAAGCCCTTTTGATAAGAATCCAGAAAATTAATCCCGGCCAGTAAAGCCCCGCGCGAATTCTGATCTTCTTCGATTGAGAAGACTGTAGCCAGGGAATCAGCGGCGTCTTCTTCACGGCCCAGAATGGGTAGATCAAACTGATCAATCAGAGCATGGCCCAACTCATGCAAGAAAATAAAGCGAAAAACATCAACACTATCAGCAATACTAAATTTGCTTGCCAGATCGGCAAAAAGCTCATAGCACATTCCGATCTGCCGCGTCCCCGTCTGATAAAAGGCATCGGCCCGGCCGCAATCCCCAAAGGTGGCCGAGACATCACCCTTGGGGAAGACAAAGGTTTTGTTCATTTGGCTTTCAAGAGCTGTCGCCAGTTCATCAAACAAAGGCTTGAGATCTTTGTTAAGGGCGGAAGCTTCGACCTTAATGCTAAAACTACCTTTATCCTGGGCCGCAGTGACCGAAGAGGGACTGGCGGCATTCGGCGTTAAGGCCGTCGGTTGACAGGCCAGCAAAAACAAACTCAGGCTGCAGAGCCAGGCAAGCGATCGAAACATAGTATTAACACTTCCCGATTTTTGTTGATCTTAGCATGCGAAACAAGCTCAAGAATAGCAGGCTGACTTAAGCGATGTCTCACGTCATCTCAACGGCAATGCGCTTTGATTTACTTGAGTTGAATATCTCGTCGATTGATGAGAGGATCCCCCTGTTTATTACTTTTAATCTGACCCGTAGCAAAATCCAGGCTTTGCCCCTGGGCCTGAATCTTGATCTGATACTCAAGACCAGCCGGGATCCCTGGAAAGGAGTATTG
>JBBKWI010000045.1:0-46249 GCA_037968875.1 Candidatus Sericytochromatia bacterium
TGCAGCTAAGATCACCACTTGATCCGTGTCAGCATTCAAGCGGATTTCCTGGCCGCTTTGCAATGGCCCTATTCCAGCGACAATGATCGTCGGGAGATTGAGTTCTTGCAAAAGCAATGCCGCTCGTGAGTGGCTATTGGCTTCGGTTAAGATCACTCCGGCGACCTGGGCCAGGCAAGGGATCCAGCCAGAATCTAGATTGGCAGTCACCAAAATCGTCTGTTTGGGTATCAGGCCTTTGGGGAGTGCCAATTGTGGTCCTTGCAGACACCAGGCCCGCCCCTGAGCCAGACCATTTTTAAGACCCTTGCCCGTGATCGTGATCGGAAAGGGGTCTCCAGGCTGAGTAACAGGCGACACGCCGTTTGGATCTGTCTGAGCCTGGGTAAGCCAAATCTGCTTGCGCTGCTCAAGTAATTTGCGGTTGATCGGATGGCTGTCAAGCTGGCGGGCTTCTTCGGGCCAGAGCAACCAGAATTCATCTTCGTGTAATAAATGCTCCGCCGTGATCAGGGGTTGTAAATGCTCTAAAAGGCGTTGACGCACCAGATGCAAGGCCCAGAGTGCATCAGAAATCAATTGCTCTCTGAGCTCATGCAATTGTTTAAACACCAGCCAGATCGGCTGGGCAAACCATTCGCGCCAGGTCTCGTCTTTGGACGGGCGTTCTAAGCGCCAGGGCAACATCATGGCATCTAATAATATTCGGGGTTGGTCGGCAAAACGTGGTGCTTGCAGTTCAAATCCGGCGACAGAAAAATGGCCAAAATCACTCAAGAATAATTGCCAACTTTTACGAAACTCTGGAAAACGCAAAAGCTGAGAAATACTGGGGCGCTCACCGTCCTGATTAATAATCATTTGCTGCACGGTTTCGCGCAAGGGGTAGAGCCGAGTTTGCATGCGGCTACTGGGGCTCAAGTGCCGCGACAAAAACCCAGTAATGCCTTCCCTATTGTCGAGTCGCAAATGCACCTGTTCCAGTTCCTGGCTTAGCTGCCAAAAAGGGGGCAAAAACAGGCGCATGATTTCTTGCCATTGATCTAATAATCCAGAGATGCGGCTGTGAGGGATCAGAAAGGTATCCCACATCCCCCGTGTGGCCTGACGACAAGCCCGTTTGGCTTGCCAGATCTGCAGCCCTTGCTTCAGCAAATGCGTTTGGGACTGCGCCGGTGCCAGTAAGCGTGCAATTTCAGTCTGGTTCCACCAGAGTTGGCCGCCCATTTGCTCCAGCCAGTTATAGGGTTGGGGTTCAGCTTCTAAAAGCTGACTGTCTAAGCGTACATGCCATTCATCTGCTGCAGCCTGAATGATTCCTGCACTCAGTGGCATCAGCCGTTGGGGGCAAGGCAAGTCGAGAGGGCGGCGCCAAACTGTGGGCAATGCTGCCCCCCAGGGACGTATTGCCAGCAAGTGATAAACCCCGCCTTTGAGACCCCAATAGACCAGCCAGTCACGCTCACCGAGTAGGCTACGCACTTGCAAAAATAGCCAGGCCAACGGATCAGGCCCGTCACTTACTGAGTCATTATTTTCAGAGAGCAGATGGATACGTGGCAATTGCCATTTCTCGCCTGTCTGAGCTTGCACCACGTCTTCTTCGTAGACCGACTCTAAAATAGCCAGCCCCCAGTTTTCGAGGGCTTGATCCAAATAGCGCTGGCCGGAAAGCTCGGAGTCAGCGAGTAGCTGACAGGCTCCCGGCTCATAAGTCACCGCAGCTAACAGTAAATCTGTTGATTGCGGCTCTAAATGGGCTGGCACCAATTGCCATACTGCTTTGGCATCCACAGGCATCTGATCGGCAGGGATCAAGCCATGCTGCTGCAAGAGCCGCTCAAAACGCAACAGTGAAGGGGCATTCATTGAATCATTATCAATCATCTGCGTATTGTAACCTGACTGTGACACCAGCGGAGAAGAATGCAGATTTTTGAAAAGCCAGGGACTAAACTCTGCGCCTTAACAAACGCGGTATTTAACTCGCCACGGAATAGTTGGAATACTCTCCGCTCCCTGCCCAAAAGGTTTCAAGGACAGCAAGTTTTGCACTTATTTAACGGACGTGTAAACTGTCTTTATGACACCCGATAGAAGTCCAAAATCACACCAATTATTGCAACGCTTTGACGTCCTGAAAGTCTTAAGTCAATCCGCTGACGCCCAGACTTATCATGTCCTGGATACTGAGAGCCAGCAAGAACGGGTGATTAAGCGTTTACAACTCGGCAAAATTAACGCCTGGAAACGGCTGGAGCTATTTGAACGTGAAGCACGAGTATTGGCTGCGCTCAATCACCCTCGTATTCCTCGCTTAGTTGACTTTTACCGCGAAGAGACCCAGGAGGGGCTAAATGCTTATTTGATTAGTGACTGGATTCAAGGAGAGTCTCTGGCTCACAAAATTTCACAGCATTGGCTCCCTGACGAACCTACTTTACTGCGCCTGGCTGAGCAATTGCTGTGGATCCTGGAATATTTACATGCTTTTCAGCCAGCGGTGATTCACCGGGATATTAAGCCCTCCAATCTGATTCTGACTGCCAAAGGTCAGCTCTATTTAATCGATTTTGGGGGTGCGCAAGAACTATTGCAGCCTATGGGCGGCGGAGGCTCCACAGTGATTGGCACCTTTGGCTATATGGCTCCGGAACAATTCGCTGGCCGAGCAGTGCCCGCAACAGATCTCTATGGCATGGGCACCAGTTTGATCCATTTGCTCTCTGGCCGGGCACCCGTCAATATTCCCCAGCGCAATATGCAGCTGACTTTCCAGGGACTGGTGCAGGGTTCTGGCGGTTTATTGCGTTGGCTAACACAAATGATCCGGCCAGGCACTGAAGACCGCTTTGCCAGTGCTGCTATTGCCCGCAAACAACTGTATGCCATGACAGAGCTGCTTCCCGCTCAGGCTCCGATGATTGCAGCCGCTCCAATACTGAGCGAGTCCTTGCGTCACTTACTCACTCGCACAGAGACGCAATTTGAAGCACACCCTGCTGAAGCGCTATTGCAGATCGGTGATCAGATTGAAGGCTACCAGATCACAGCCATATTGACCCGAGGAAGCCACAGCGTGTCTTATTTGGCCCTGGCTCCAGAACGTCAAACTGAGGTTTTTCTGAAAGCGATTCACTTTCAATCTCAGCAAGTCTGGAAAGGATTAACGCTGTTTGAACGCGAGATCGAAACTTTACAACGCATGGATCACCCTGGGATCCCCAAATATATCGACACCTTTAAGACCCACCAACAAGACTTTTATCTGGTCACCGAAAAAATTGAAGGGCAAAACCTGGAGCAAAAATTAGACAGTGGCTGGCGACCACTGGAGCCTGAAGTGGTCGCATTGGCCCTGCAAGCCCTGGATATTCTTGCCTATATGCATCAACAAAAACCCGTCATTATCCACCGAGATCTCAAGCCTTCCAATTTTCTAATTGACCCGGCAGGCCGATTGTACTTAATTGACTTTGGCGGCGTTCAGAATCATTTTCAAATGCAAGGCACCGGAGGCTCAACGGTGATCGGTACCTATGGCTATATCGCGCCCGAAGAATTCCTTAAAAAAGCGGTCCCCGCGACCGACCTCTATAGCCTGGGTATTACCCTGGTGCGTTTGCTTTCCGGTCACGAACCGACAGCGATCCCCCAACAAGATCTGCGCCTCAAGTTTCGGCCTTTGCTCAATTGCTCAGAGCCCCTGAAAGACTGGCTCGAAACCCTAACTGAGCCAGATATCCATCAGCGCTTCCGTTCGGCTGTCCAGGCCAAAGCGCTTTTGCTGCCGCATCATGAGCACTTATTGACTCGCCAAAACCTGCCCCGGCGGCCAGCACCAACAACTGAGACTTCAACAGCAAAACAAGCAGAAATTTTTAAACCCCTTTTAAAAACAAGTGAGCAAGACATACAGGCCATTCTCAATCTGAAAGCCGCCAGCCTGGTAGAGTCTCCGCTGGAGCCAGTCCCGGTTCCTTCGCAAACTCCTGCTGTTTATCGCTTAATGCTCAACTTAGAGTCTGAAGTACTTGGGCTCAACTTACACTTTAAGAGTCACAGTAAACCATTTGAGAGCATAAAAAAGCACACGCTGAAGTGTTCACTTGCTGAAAGCACTGATTTGGTTCAATTTGCCAAACAACAGAAGATTCACCTGGTCAATGCTGAACTCATCAAAATCAGAGCGTTTTTATCAACCCAGGCTTTTACCAAAAAAAAGGTATTTGTCTTTGTGAGAGCTTTAATGATTTTCAATTTATTGATGTTTGTGCCCTTGATTCAGCAGTTATTTCCTGGCTTTTTTATCGCAAATATGATTTTTGTAGTCATCTATGCCAATGCATATCATACATTGTTTGGAGATAGCGATTTTACTGCAAATATTAAGCATCGCTTCCGCTGGCACCATTACCTTAAACTGAAATTAAATCAATACAAAAATCAAGCGGCTGTCTCTTTTTACTTGAGCAAAACAGATGTATTTCTGATAAATAGCGAACGAAAATGTACTTTTGAATGTCTTCGGACCCAACTGGGTCAGAGAACAATCTATATACTCGATATCAGTCACCAAAACGGTGAGATCGTACATCATGATCTTGTGCCATTCTCTGACTTTGCTGAAGCACAGACAATGGCCCAGCAACTCAATGCACTACAAAATAGAATGCAAGTAGAAGACAGTAGTGAATTCTGAAAAGTGAACTTAATGTCTAAGCTATTGATTGGATAGGACTGATTCTCTGATAACGCTGGCATTGGCTAATCGAGATTGGGCAAGCCACACCATCAATCTCCACCAGTAAATCGTTCTCTTGCATACCAGTAATCCGCATCAGCATTCCACCGGGGCTTTGCAGCATGGTTTTGCCGAAAACAAGCGATTTGAGATAGGCTTCTCGACTAGACTGCTCGATAAACTTTTCTGAAATGTTTTCAATCACGCGACCGGCAATTTCTTCGGTCTGCCAATTGGCCCGGTCGATCAGACGTTCGAGCACGATAGAGACCGAAGGCGCATCGCGATAGAGCCGCATTTTGCCTGCTTCGCGTATGATCAAGGCACTGCGATAGCTGGCGATCACTTCGAGCGCTTTGGCTGTTGAGAATCTGAACTGCATCAATAAATCATAGGCTTCGCGTTGATCACAATCGAGATCGTTTACTGTATACACTGCTCTTTCAATCATCATGCCCTCCTGCGGCTCCATATGAATACACTAGCATACGAAATTATAAAAATATATACAGCGACTTACGATCTTAAACAAAATTTAAACTTAATGCTTAAATTCAAGGGATATGTCGAAGATCATCCTTTTTATGTGTCTAATTCGCTTCGTCCATAGTCAGGCAATTAACTTGCCTCCAAATTGATCCGCTGGCATCATGCAACAATAAAAATTATGTGATACCAATCTAACGAAAAGAGGACAAAATGACACCAACACACACAGGCCAAGAACCAAAACAATTCTGGGAAGAACGTTATGCCGAGAGTGGGTCCCGCAGCCGTGGCAATGCCGGTCAGCTATTAATACAAATGGCCGCGAATCTGGCTCCTCATCGGGCCCTGGAACTGGGCTGTAGCACAGGGGATGATACCCTCTGGTTGGCAGAGCAGGGCTGGCATGTGACTGCCGTAGATATTTCTGAGCAGGCCATAGCCATAACACAGCGTCTGGCCGAAGAAGCAGGGCTGACTGATCAGATCGATTTGCAGATTTGTGATCTCAGCTCAGATTTTCCAGATGGGCAATTTGAACTCGTCACTGCGCTCTTTTTTCAATCGCCCTATCCAGATTTCCCCCGGATTCAGATCTTACAAACTGCCGCCAGTCGCATTGTGCCGGGTGGTCATTTATTGATCGTCACCCATGCCACAGCTCCGTCCTGGAAAAAACACGCAGGGCCTATGCCGGAGTTTCCGATAGTTGAAACCGACTGGCAGGATCTCAACTTACCTGCAGCGCAGTGGCAAGTTGAAAAGCTGGGCCTGAAATCGCGACTGGCGACAGGACCTGAAGGTCAACAAGAAGAAATCCAGGACAATCTGATCCTGGTCCGTCGCATTGAATAAGCGCGTTTGATCAATCGCAGCAAAACCGAAAAACAGGTCCGCAGCGCTGCCCTCGAAGCGGAAGCCCAGGGCATTGTCACCGGGGACACCCTGGAGATGCTACACGACTTGCCCCTGGAAGCTTAAACAGAAAATATCAGAAAATATCAGAAAACATTAAAAAAAACATCATAATTAATTTAATACAGGATTATATAATAAATATTAAGCCTATTACCACTAACCCAATCACAAACCGATTATTATCAGCCCGGATAAATACAGGCTAGATTTGATCATTAACCACAATCCCGAGCAATTGAACGGCCAGGCTCTTTGCCTGTCACATGGTTAAACCCAGGTACTCAGCACAAGAGCTATGGCCATAGGCTGAGTTCAGGCCTTCACTTTTAGCGCAAACCTTCCAATTGCCGATCAAATGCAAGTAGCGCTTGTGCATCATCTCTTCCGTCAGGTGAATTCGGACCTGCAGCGTTAATCATCTGACCGATGAGATTGATAAAATTCTCTTGCTCGTTTGAGAGAACCATCGGTATTGCACCCGCCGGGTCCGTTCGCGTCATTTCCATCAGCTGCCCAAAATCTTGCATGATTTGATTAAGCGAAGTCGCACTCAGACCCGTATTTTCAGAGTTATTGCTGCGATTTTCTTCGGATTTCTGCAGCATGGTGTCAATCTGATTCTTCATATTATTTGAAAAGGCATGCAGAGCAGTCTCATGATCTTTATTGAGCCGATCGCCCTGCTCCTTATAAAAAGCGCCGATCATCTCATCCATCATTTTAAGAGCCAGGCGAGCCATAATCAATTGCCGAATTTCAGCATCTGCCTCCTGAATGATTTCGGCCATATCCCGCATCAGTTTACTCAGTAATTCGTCACTGTTGGCGCCCTGGGTAGCCAGGATCAACTCTGAGCCCAGGCGATTTGCGTCCTCAATTAAGGTCTGTGTATTTTTACTGACAGCAGCCCGTTCTTTGGCAACGGTGGCATCCAAATTATCGACTGAGGAATTAAAGCTCAGGTCGTTGTCTAAAGCCCGTTGGGCGTTGGCAATGTCTAAAGGAGGATAACCCAACGCAATCATATTATCGTTAGAGCTCAAGATCATTTGCGCCATATCGTTTTCGAAACCGTTCATTGCCGCACCACTTTTGGCACGCATATCTGCCTGGGCCACCGCAAAAGCATTGAGTTCACTGGCCGGAACGGCAGCCAAAACAACCAGGGCCGGCTCAGCTCGTTCAGTATAGGTCTCAAGAGTCGTCGTTCCGGTGCTCGTCACCGGAACTGCGGTGCCATGAAGGGCTTCGTAATCATTATAGGCATCTGCAGCAGCAGGATTGGATCCACTGCCATTAAAGCCACTTTCTACTTTGATCGCAGTTTGTACCCTCACCGCATCGTTGAAAATTTGCAAATTGCCTTGCGCATGTTCGATCAGTTTCTGACCGCCTGCAGAGATAGTTTCTGGTATCTCCGCTCCGCCTGCCAATCCGCCACTCTGTGCAAAGCTAGTCGATTCTTGTCGTGCAAGTAAATAATCATTCCGAATGCGATCAGCATCTGCTTCTGTTGGCGCATTAATCAAATGACTAATGAACGCTGTACTCGCCATTGTATTGCTTAACGCCAATGCAGCAGTTATTTTCAAAGATTCCGGTGGTGTTTCACCACGTTGCATAAAATCGTTGAAATCAGCAACGGTCGCCATATCGTTAGCGATGTCTGCAGTGCCAGCGATCAGTGCCCGATCTCTAATTCTCAAGTCCTGATTCTGGTGCAAATACTGATTGGCCCTGCGGTTAATTTCTTCGCTGCGCTCTTTGAGCTTGACGCTAAAGGTTGGCTCACTCGGTGCAGGTAACGCGGGCAAACCATTATAGATTGCGTTCGCAGCGGTGGGGTTACTGGCTCTCAGGTCGATTTCAGCTGAAATCAGAGCTGTATTCATATCTCCCAGGCGGAGATTAAGATTGTCCTGCATTTGGCGATTGTTGTTTTGCATCTCGCGCACATTTGTCAGATCTGTAGCTGAAATTTCTTTGAGGAAATTACTGGCATGGATCTCGTTAAGTCGTGTGACAGTGGCAGCCTGCTGAGTCGATAAACCCGTGGTGGGCATTCCCGGCTTATAAGTGAGGCCCGCCTGAGATAATTGTTGAATACTATTTTTCACCTCAGCTGAATTCAGCCCAGGTGTCTTCGCCACAGCGTTGTTGAGCGAGGTTTGCAATTGTGCAATTTGAGCTGGGGTAAGTTGCTTTTGCAGGGATTCAACCGAATTAATTTTGCTGACATCGATACTGGGATCAATGGTTTTGATTTCTGCTCTAAGCTGGGCAACAGCGGCCTGAGCAGAAGGATTATTGCTGCCAAACAATTGATGCAAATTTTCAGTATTGGCGTTACGCTCTTTATCATTAAGGATATTATCAATATAGCTTTTGCTGGCACCCTGGCTAATTTCTTTCATTTCAGCCTGGAACATTTGTGAAACTTGAGTACGCAGCTGGCGATCGGAAACCTGGCCACCTGAATGGCTAGCCAGTTTTTGAGCTTTGGCCCCTGCCTGATTGAGTACATCTGAAGAATCAAGGTAAGGCTGCGCTTTTAAAACACTCTGCATCTGATTGAGGTTTTTCATGGACATAAAGCCAGAATAGAATTCACCCTCGCCACTACCCGCTTCAAGCTGTCGTTGACCGGCTTCAAAGGTCGTTTTCAGATCATCGATTTTAGAGCCTGCACCGTCGATTAAATGCATACTGCGATTGGCCTGGGTCAATAATAAATTCAGACCGTTGCTATCCAGTTTACTGTTTTCAAGCATGCCCTGAACATCACCCAGAAACTGATACTCTTTATTCTCATTTGTTGCGAAAATATGGCTATACGAAGCATCAAAGTCAGGTTGTTGACGCAAATAAGCTTCGAGTTTGGCCATGCTTTCCTGAGTAACTGGTCTAGTGTTCATCTCAGCCAATGCGTCTAAGGTGGCCCGCTTAAGCATTGCTGTTTCGGGTTTGACGCCAGCGATACTGCCATCTGCCAAACCACTTAAAGCAGCATCTAAACCCGGAATTTTTGTAGCAGCTTCAGCAGTTAGGGTGCCATTTTGGATGCCTTGCAAAGCTTGCTCAATCGCGACCTTTTGCTCTCTGAGTTTGGCTTTAACGGGCTCAGAGGCAATGTCTCCCCCAATCATATTGTCCAAACTGGCGAGTGAGTTTTGCAACTGGGTTTCAATCGCTGCGCGATCCTGAACCTGTTTTTGAATATTTTGCTCTAGTTTTTGGATATCAGAGTTTTCATTCCACGAGACCCGATTGTGTGCGACTTGCGCCTGGTCAGCCCCTTGCAAGCGAGCCACCAAGCCCGAAAGCCCTGTGCTGCTGTTAATAGCTGAGTTGATGCTGGCTGCTTCAGGTGACTGAAGTGCCAGAATTAATTCGCTACGTCGCTCAGGAGATACACCAGACATCAGATCTGCTAAATCGGAATTGCTGCCCCAATCACCTGGCACCCCCTCTAAACTATCTTCCGGGTTCCCGCCTCCAATCCCGATGAACGGAATAAACGGCATTCCACTCATCATACTATTGAAATAAAGTCCATTGACCTTCATCACATTGCCCGATTCAAGGGCCTGTTTTAAATCAGTTTCGGCCATGCTTAGTGGTTCTTGTTTGTTGTTGAGATGCTCAAGTGTTGCTGCGTATTGCTCGACTTTGGGAGCCGCCTGAAGCAGTTCAGGGTTTTTGATCAAGAAATTAATCGCCTGCAGCTCAGCAGGATCTGTTGTATTCGATTGCAATTGCGTCAATTGCTTGCGGATTTCTTCATTCGAAAAACCACTGGCACCTTCACCAATCTTAGACTTTACGCGAACCCCGTCCAGTTGGGTGTTCAATTGGTTGAGTAAATCCAAACGTTTTTGGGGATCGCTTTCACTTTTTAGAGCGCTAACTTTGCCTTGCAGAGATGCAATATCGTCAGACTGCCCCGCATACTGGCCGGGGTTGTCTTCCAGATATTTAACGATTGTAGCTATCTCTTTTGAAAAACCGGCGATTCCAGCCTCAACAGTACTGTTATTGTTTTCTAAGTGCTGCACCAATTTATTTCCAGAGCTGATCGCGTTGTTTACCAGGGTGCTTTGGGTGCCGTTCACAATTTTTGTCTGGTTTAGCAAACTATCCTGAGATTGAATAACGCCCGCCCGACTGGCAGCAAAGCTGCGATAAGCAGCCTCTTGAGGGGGTGAAGCGCCACTTTCGAAAGTATACAAGCGCTGATACAATTGCTCTTCTGCCTGGGCAAAGTTTTCCTGACTCGGATGCTCTATATACGCGTCCGCTGTGCGAACCAATTCTGTGCGATAGGCATTGAGTTCAGCCGCAGAAAGTGGATTTTGCTGCAAATGTGAAGTCAGCACCGTTTTCAGAGCTTGACCGCTTTGCAGATTCAGGTCTTCCAAGAGGTCCCAATTTTTCGTTTTTAGCTGGGTCTGTATCGTGTCATAATCCTGTTTACTCAGGCTGCCCTCAGACTTCAGCTGATCCAATAACTCGGGTTTAAAACGGCTAAGTTCATCCAGCGCACGGCCAGGATCTTTACTGGCAAAGGTTTTAAGACTCTCTTGCAATTGCTGATCAGTCACCTGTTGCGGGTCGTTTAATAGATTGCGCACCTGGGTGGTATCACTTTGTAATCGGCTAACATTATTGAGATGGGCGACCCGTTGAGGTTCGGTTTGAGCAGGGTTTTGCACTTCCGGAAGATCGGGGACTGCTCCTGGCGCTGGAACAGGTTTGGCTGTATAGGTCGGCTGAGCCTGGATAGCCTGAGTAACTGGCAGAGCACTCGCGCTGGTTTCGCCGGCTATCGCGCCAACGGGGACTTGTACAGGAATATCAGCATCAGTTTGAGCAGGCCCGGCAGTGGCCTCTACTTGCTGAGCTACACCACCCGCAATTGCTGTTGCCGGTTTAACGGCTCCTGCGGTCACAGCGGGGGCTAAATGACTTGCTGTCGAATTACCCGTTGTGGCTGCGGTAGCGTTAGTTTCAGCAGCAGGCTGAGTGCCCTGGCTATCCTGAGTCGTTGGGGGAATGTCAAAATCTTGCAAATGCAGAACGAGCTTGTCATCGCCTAGCCAGCCATCAGTCGTCAGGGTCAGTCCTTCAAAGCTGACCTCATTAGGGTTAAGGCCCCCCGACTGTTGCAAGGCCTGGAAAGTTTTCACTTGTTTTAGATTCTGGGTCAAAATGGTATCTGAAGTCCCCAGATTGACTCCCAAAACATAGTTACGGTTTGTTAGCGCACCAATCAGTTCTTTTTCTTGACTATCAATTTCGCCATCGTCACCTATGGCAGCACCTTCCAAGATACTTTTCAGTTGATCCAGGTTGTCTTTATCAACCTTATCGACCTTACCATCAGCTAAAATCTTGTTGACCAAACCTTGCGCTTGCGGATTACCCAGGGCTTGCATCATACGGCTTGAGATATTGATATCAGTCATTGTTAATTGCGCTCATTTCATAAGCATTGATGCATCTAATTTACCCATTCTGGCGAAAATTTAAACGGATCACTCTAAATATTTGTCGGTTCTAAGGAATTTGAGTGAGTGCAACCGGTCAAATTAAAGACAGGCGCATAGACCGCCGCTCTGACACCTGATAGCGAAACTGAAACCATAGAGTGATTAAAGATCAAATCGAAACAAACAGGACGGCATACAAACCATGAGTAGACAAGCACGAAGCCAGATCTTAGTCGGCATTGAGCCTAATGAAATCAAAGTCGAACGATTCGGCGTCGCCCTGGTCTGCGCCGAGATTCACCGCCAATTGCAATGCGAATCAGAACTGCCCGGACAGGCGCCTGACGGAAGCCCCGCAGGTCAGGCCCATAGCTATCTCAGCTTCAAACTCAGCCAGTTCAGACTTGATACACCAACCGATTCTAGCGCCTGGGATCAAATGCGCATAGTCTATCTCGAGGGCGATCTAATACCCATGATCATGAATCAAGCGCAGCACTGGCTGCCCAAAGAAATACTGGCTTTGGGGCAACAAGAAGCAACGATCTTGAATGGCGATCTGCTGACTATTCCCAGATCTCAGCAATCAAATCTGGAAGCCCTATTCATTACTGCCGGTTATAGCTTGCTAATCGATTCAAACTTAATGCGGGCAGCACAAGGATTTGAAATCTTAGAGCAGGATCAAATACAGTCGCTCTACCAGAATTTGCCAGCAGCCCAGCAACTAGAAGCAGAACACTGGCTCAGAACCTGGACTGAACTCTCGTAAATCCAAAATCAAAATGCGGTGTCAGGGGATGGCTACTGAACTTAAGCCCGCACCAATTTGGCGCCGTTTTCAGACTTGATCACCTGAAAGCGGGTTTCGAAGCGTTCGGCCAGTTCAGGGATATGGGTGATCACACCCACACATTTACCACTGAGCTGCAGGGTTTCGACCACCGAAGCTGCTTTTTCGAGGGACTCCGAATCAAGGGTACCGAAGCCCTCGTCGATAAACAAACTGTCGAGCTGGATACCTCCAGAGAGATAGGCATTCAGGGCCAGGGCCAGGGCCAGACTGGCCAGAAAGCTCTCGCCTCCGCTGAGGGTCTTGACCGAACGCGGCTCACCGGCGTTCCAGGCATCCAGAATCACCAATTCTTCGTTTTCATCGAGTTCAAAGCAATAGCGCTCGCTCGATAAAACCAGCAGTTCCTGTGAGCCGCCAGAAATAACCCGTTCGAGAATGCGCTTGGCCAAGAAGTCTGGCAATTGGCGAGAGCCCAGATCATGGGTGATGCGCTCATAGAGACGCAATTGGCTTTGCACGACATCTTCCTTGAGTTTAATTTCAGCCAGGCGCTGTTGACGGGTGTGGGCCTGGTTGATTTGCTCTTCAAGTACGGCCTGTTCTTTTTTGCGGGCGTTCATATCTTCTTTGAGCTGGGCAAAGGCCTCACGCAGGCCCACCAGCTCGGCTTCACTCAGGCTATGCTGCTGGAGTTGGGCCTTTAACTTTTGCAAGTCTCGCTCTAAGGCGTGGCCGGTATTGTGATCTTGCTGAATCGATTCGCGCCAGGCTTTGAGTTGGCTGGCTTCAGGCAATGCCTCAGCTAAATGCACCAAACTGGCAAAGCCCAGTTTCTGAGCGATCGGCATCAGCAAGGCTTCCAGACCTGTAATTTCAGACTGGCTCCCTTGTAATTGACTTTGCTGGTTCTGCTGACGGGTTTGCCAAAGAACCTGGGCTTGTTTCAGGTTTTGCTGCTGCTCACTGACCGATTGTTGTAGGGTCTGGAAAGCCTGGTCCTCTTGTTCCAGGGCCTGTTGGCGCTCACTTAAGACGGCCGCGTAATTTTGCGAGACGCCCAGGGCGATTTGCAAATCAGCGGCGACTTCCTGACCCTGATTTTTTAATTTAAGCAGTTCTTGCTGACTGCGCTCAAGGCTTTTGCTTTTTTCATTTAAAATGCCCTCTGAAGCAGCTAATTTCAGCTGAGCGGCTTGCAATTGGGCCTGAATCGCCTGTGCTTCTTTTTCGGCTTCGAGCTGGCTTTTCTGCGCTAGTTTGAGCTGCTTGAATTCCTGTCGCAAAGCTTGCAAACTGGGCAATTCTGAGAGCTGCATCGCAGTTAACAAATGACTCTGTTTCTGATCAGCAGCGGCCTGAGATGCTTTGATCTGGCTCTGAAGATTGTTTTCGAGCTGCTGGTGACTTTGCAAACTGGCCTGAGCCTGAGAATAAGCTTCATAGGCCAGCCGTCGGCTCTGATCCGCTTGTTTGAGAGCCTGCCGAGCAGCCGCCAGGGCTGGCCCCAGGGACTGTTGATGCTCAGCAGGAATCGCTGGAACCTCAGTCACGACTTGTTCACAAACCGGGCAAGCCTCCCCCGTCTGCAAATGTTCTCGCACTTGCCAGGCCAGGGCGCTGTGCTCCTGTTGACTGCGCTCCAGTTCCAGCGCTTCTAAAGCAGCTTGTGATTGTTCCAGGGCCTGATCTGCCTGATCGAGACTCTGCTGACGGGCTTCGGCAGCCTCGCTGTACTGCCCCGACTGAGCTTGCCAGTCCTGTAAGGCGACCTGAGCCTGCAGGGCAGCAGGCTGTAGACGTTCAACTAGCTCAGAGAGTTCGGAGCCCCAGCGGGTCAAGGATTCGAGGCGATCACTTGAAAAATCGAGTGTCTTGAGTCGGGCCTGGACTTGATTGAGTTGGGTTTGCGCTGCTGCTGAATCGGTCAGGGCCTGGGCTTGTTGTTGCTGTTCGCTGTCGCGTTCTGATTCCAGTTGTTTGATTAAGGCCCGTGTCTGTTTATAGCCTTGCTCTAGCTCAGCGTATTGTTTGATCACCGGCTGCAATTGCTGCATGCGCTGATACTGCTTTTGCCAGTCGCTCCGGCGCTCAGTCGCTGTGTTGAGTTCCGCTTGTAAAGCTTGCAAAGTCTGAGCATCTTGATTGATGCGCGCTTGCTCAGCTTGTAATTGCTGGCCTTCAGTCTGAGAACGGCTCAGGGCTTGTTTGGCAGCGGCCAATTCACGCAACTCAGCACGCAATTCCAGAATCTGTTCGCCTTGTTCAAGTTGCTGGGCCAATTGCTTGATTTCGGGCTGACGAGCCTGATGCGCTGTAATCTCGGCTTGCAAAGCCTGTTTTTGGGTCTGCCATTCCCAGATCTGCTCAGCGTTTTTGACTTCTGACTCCCGCTGCTCAAAGCTGGACTGATCCAATTGCCCCTGGCCGATAATCGCCTCTAATCGGCTTTGCATTGTTTTTAAGTCTTCCGGATCGACGCCGGCAATGCCCCGTTTTTCGCCGTGCAGGGCAATTTGTTGTTCTCGCAAGCCTTTGAGATGAACTTCCGCTTCCTGGCGGATTTTTTCGTAGATGCCCAGTTGGGCCAGATTCATCAAGAGATCGCGACGCTCTTTGGCGCCGTCTTGCTTCAAGAATTTGTCAAAACCGCCCTGAGGCAGCATCAAGACCCGGCGGAAGGCATCGAAATTAAGCCCCAGCAGATCGGGTATCCATTGCTTAAAGACCGAAACCGAGCCGGTCAGATGGGATTCCCATTTGGCTTCTGCATTGGCACGCGAATCGGCTTCGACCCGGTGGCCTTTGTTAGAGATCTGTCTCGTGATGCGATAATCAAGACCCTGGTGCCGAAAAGCAAAAACCACCTGGGCTTTCTGGGCCGGATTTTCGACATCCTGATAAATCAGTTTCTTGAGATCGCGACTGCCCAGGCGCGGGGTTTCGCCATAGAGCGCAAAGCTGATGGCGTCCAGAATAGATGTTTTGCCTGAGCCCGTTGGCCCCATTAGCACAAAGACATCTTGTGCTTCGAGATTGATCTCGACTTTATCGCGAAAGGCCATAAAACCTTCAATACTTAGATATAAAGGTCGCATTATTGCACCGCTTCCCAGAGATCATGAAAGGTCTTCTCGAGCTCCGGACTGAGATCCAGTTGATTGGCTAGACAAAAGCTACGATAGACATCCAGAGGCTGATTAAGTTGTAGATCGCGGTAAATTCGCATTTGATCGGGCTTGGGAGGCAGTTTGATTTCGACCTGCAGCAATTGCTTGCCAAAGCGTTCACGCAAATCATCGACCAGGCCTCGCCGGGGAGCTTTGACATTGACGCGCAGCTTTAAATAGTGATGGGTCCCTTGCCATTGCTCATAAATCGTATCGAGGGCTTCTTCCTGACAGACAATCAATTCCAGCGGGTGCAAAAGCTCAAGCTTAACGAAGCGTACATTCGGTTGCTTGCCCTGCTCCAGGTCCACCAGATGGATGCCTTTTTCCATGCCATGCTCGCCGAAATCGATTTGGTAGGGCGTGCCACAGTACCAGGCTGGCACGGGTGAACCTTTGGCTGACTGGCGCTTGTGGATATGCCCAAGGGCGATATAGTCATAAGCATCGGGCAATTGCTGGGGCTGGACTGCAAAGGTATCCGCCAACGAAAGGGCGCGTTCTGAGTGGGTCGGTTCGGCGCCATTTAGCATCAAATGGGCGCAGAGAATATGGAAATCCGCTTCGGGCCGGTTATTGGCCAGAATTTTCATGATACCAGCGACTTTTTCAGCATAATGCTTGCGCTGATCGGCCAGGGTTTCGTGCTCTTGCGAGAGGCGCACCAATTGACGTTCAGAAGGATAGGGTAAGCCCGTGATACACAGACTTTCGTCGCGAATTTTTAAAGTGTAAAAAGCATCTTTTTGCAAGCGGTCAAAGACATGCACCGAGGCCAATTGCAGAATATCACGCATGCTTTTCCAGAGCTGATTGCTATCGTGATTGCCTGAGATCATCGCCACCGGAATCTGGCGGGCATGCAAAGCCAAAAAAAACTGATTCAGGGACTCGATCGCATGGCTGGGCGGGTGAAAGCTATCATAGAGATCACCAGCAATCACAAAAACATCGACCGCTTCCCGCTCGACAATTTCGAGCATTTGCAACAGACTGTGATCGAGATCTGGCAGGCGATCTCTCTTAAACAAGGTCTTTCCTGCGTGCCAATCCGAACTATGCAAGACTCTAATCATATCTGTTTATTTTCGCTATTTTGTTGACGCATATCATGACTTACCAGACCCCATCTTCCATCAAGAATTGATCGAGATCTTCGAGCTGAGCTTGATCATCCACTTCGGATTCTCGAGTGGCCCAGGCCGGCCAGGGGACATTGACCATGAGCGGCGTGGGCAGCTCTGGCTGTTGGATCATCATGCTGCCCGGACGCAAGATCAGGGAACGCTGGCGAAAGCTGCCCCGTAAATAATCGTATTCTTTGGCTGAGGCTTCAGCACCGTCTAAGCGACCATTGACCCGAATGGCGGCATTGCTGACGACGCGTTTTTCAACTTCTGAAGCGGTTTGCTGAGCACCCAGTAGAATCAGGCCCATGCTGCGACCCCGCTCAGCGATATCTAAGAGCATCTCTTTGATCGGGCTATGGCCACTGCGCGGCGCATAACGATTGAGCTCGTCCAGTACGATAAAAACCGGTTGTTTATCGCGATGAAGAGCCTTGTACTCAAAGATTTCTTTGAGTACTGAGCCGACCACAAACATCTGGGCTTTGGCGTGCAATTGATTGATATCGATAACCGTCAATTGTTGCTTGCGCCAGTCAATTCTATGTTGCTCGCGCATATCCGGGCGTACAAAGGCTTTGACATGCTGCACGGCGTGATCAAGACGCCGTAAAAAAGCTTTGATCGTACCCGTGGCATTGCTCCCAAACCAATAGCGCTTGGCCTGCTGAGCTTCATGGGCTTCGCTGTTTTCAATGCCCTCGTCTTCTAGATCCTGTACGATCTGATGCAAATGGCGACAGAGATCATGGAGCGACTTGAGTTGGACCTGGTAGGGGTCACCGGTCATCAGCACTTGTTTTTCGGCATCCTGGGCCATTTCGGCCAGGCGCTCGGTGACCCGATCGAGCACAAAGCTCATATTGCTATTGGGATTATCATCGTCACTAAAGAGATAACGCAAGAGATAGTCCTGGGCCACCCGCATCAAACTCCAACCATAGATATTGACCCCATCCTGTTTGATCGTTGAGGGCACCATTTCACCCGTTACACTGTGGCAGGGCGCATAAAAACCGACGTCTTTAAAGGGGGTGGCGGGTAGGCCCAGCGTTTCATAAGCGGCGCGGTCTTTGTCTTGCAGCTTGATATTAGGCTGGTCCAAATAAAAGAGGTCTTCTTCTTTGACATTAAAGATGATCGCTTTGGCATTGCGTTGTTTTTCTTTGGGAATAGCACTGCCATTAAAGATGCCATGCAGTAAAAACAAAGTATAAGAGGTTTTGGTAGCCACCCCTGAGATCCCAGAGATCGAGACATGACCGCCTTTAGTCCCATCCAAAAAGTCGTAATTGAGCCAGGCCGGCTGACCATTTTGCAGGCGTCCAGCAGGCAGGCGGTGCTCCATCTGACTGAAGTAGAGGGCATCGTCAAAATCTTTGCCCGTGGCCCGATAAACAGGCTCCCCCGGTTGAGGCGGCGTATAGATTTCGGGTTCTATGCGTGTAATATTGACATGGGCTAAGTAACAGAGGCTATAGGGCAAGAGCCCCTGATTGACACGCTCAGAGTCAGAATGAAATTCCAGGCCTTCCAGGGATTTCTCGACTTGATCGACCAGGCCATAATAGGTGATTTCAATGCCGCTTTCTGGGTGCTTAGAACGTACCAATAGCACATCATCCAATTGCACGCAGGAATTTTCAGAGACGGCCACCCAGAATTGCAGAGGAGTGGTTTCTTTGCTACCGATAATCAGGCCTATGGACTGGTCTGAGGCCAACCGCGGTGCGGTCGAGCTTTGTAAAGCCAAACTGGAGGCAATAGGATCAGGGACGATTTGAGCGCTCATAAACGGGACTCCTGTGCTTTGAAATAGGCATCGATCGCACGGCTGAGTAATTGGCGATTGCCCAGGCGCATTTTAAGTTGTTTTTCGAGAGTATGTATCGGCAAGAGATTCTGAGGCGAACGGGGATCTTCATGACGCCCGAGGGTTAATTGTGGTAAGACCAGTGCCAAATGGTCTGCCAGGGCCTGAACCCGGGGGATCTCGGCCTGAATGCGGTGGGAAATCACTTCCAGACGCACAATACCTGATAAAGCATGGTCTAAAGAATCGAGAGGCGATAAGCGCAAATACCAGGAGACTTGTTTGTCTCCAATCTGGAACAATGGACTGCGTTGCCCGGCCTGCAAACGGGGCAAGATCGCTTGCTGCTCAGGAGGTAAATACTGAGTATGCAGGGTTTTCACAAAGCCAACGACCGGCAGATTCGAGCGAGTGCTTTGTTTTTGCAACGGTCCATCGACGATCAGGGTCACTGCTAAGTGCTGCGCTTCGCATTGGGACATGATTGCATTCAAATAGTCTTTTTCACTGGCCCGCATCGCTGCCAATAAGGCACTATCTGGCAATTGCGAGGCCTCAGCATCCTGATCATCAGTTCGCTTGAAGCCATAGCTCTCAAAAGCATAGGGAATCCCGGGAATCTGACTGGCCTCAGCCAGAGCAAAATCCTGATTGATTAAGAGGCAACGGCGCACCTGTGGCGCAAAGAGGGCATCTTTAATCGAGAGCGGTTGCCCGGGTCGCAAGCGCATCGCTCCCACGATCGCTGTGCCCAGACCGGCGTACTCATAGCGCTGTTGATGCTCAAAGATAAAGCGTTGATGCATGCGCAAAATACCATCCAAAAACACCAGATCACCCAGTGCCTTGAGAGCCTCTTGACGGGCAGTGAGCATGGAGTGTTGCTGTAGCAGCTCTGGAAACAGGGGGCGCCAATCTTGAGCTGGCAATTCCAAATTGACGGCGACATTTTCTTTGGATCGGTCACTGCGATCCAAATGCATGGCCGACTGATAATCAGGCTCCCAGCTATCGCGCCGCATCCCCAGCCGAATCAAATCAGGCAGCTGATTTAAGCTCAAATTGGCGGTGGTCATCTCAGGCTCCTAAACCCAGCAGAAGCCTGGATTTGAAGCTGAATGTTTTGCGTTTCTTGCTGTCTCATGCCAGTAGTTTACCGCAGACCTCAGCAGGCGTGTAAGCTGCCAGACAATTTCAGGCTTAAAGTTTGCGAACTTCTTTTTTGCTCAAACCTGTATATTTACAAATGGCAATCTGACTTAAACCGTCGGCTTTCATCTGTCGGGCTAGCTGGTGAGATTCGGAGCCTGAGTGTGCAGAAGTTGACTGAGTACTGGCTGACTTTGCAGAGCCCTTTGTGATCGGTATCGGGGCAAAATCACTAAAAGCATGGCTTGATTGATTAATAAAATTAAAGATCAAATCATTCACCACTTGATGTTGATCAAGATGAGCCCAGTGACCTGCATTGGTAATTTGTTTGTGGCTACCCTTAATGCAATGCTGCAAGCTATTGATCACCATCTGATGTGTCAGACTTTTGTCTTGCATGCCATGAATAAACAAAGTCGGAATTTCGATTTTAAAACTGGTTTTCAGAACCAATTTTTTGCGAGCAAAGGCGCGCTGCCAATTGATCATCGAGGCAATCGCACCGGGCTGGCTCCAGGCTTCACGATATTTTTTAAGATCGTTTTGGGTGATCGTACCTTTGCGGGCGTTTTTTTGAAACTGTTGGCTAAAATGCATCCAGTTTCCGACTTTGTAGACGTTTTCCATTAGACCAGGAATTTGATAGGCAAAGCGGGGAGCTTGCTTAAAAAGCTTAAAGCGCTCAGCTTTGAGTTGTTGTTGATAAACTTCTGGGTGGGGTGCATTCAATAAGATCAGCCCCTTGAGTAGATCGGGGTATTTTTGGGCCACTCGCCAGGCCACTTTGCCGCCCCAATTGTGGCCGATTAACCAGACCTGTTGTTCGGTTTTTTTGATCAATGCCTGGATATCTTGTGCCAAGACGTCCAGAGAATATTGATCCAGGGGTTTGGGTTTTTCGCTTAAATTATAGCCGCGCTGATCAGGGGTAATTACATGATAGTTTTGTTTTTCAAAAAAATGAGCCTGGTGTCGCCAGCCATGATGAAAATCTGGAAAGCCGTGTAAAAAAACCAGACAGGGATTGCCGGGAACTCCCCGCTCCATCACATTCAAACGCACCCCGTTAATCACCTGCATACCCGATTGCTTCACAAGACCCCCTCTATCGCCGCATTGTCATCTAAACTTTATCATACTGTTAAACTATAATTTTAAAGTACCTTGATTAACGAATCAGGTCAAGTTACAAATTATGAACCCGCAGCAATAGATAAGTTCAAGACATCCATTTAATCCAATATAGGACCTGCAGACTCCGGCACTTCAATATGGCTGATTTCCGTATAGATCACAGCATAGCCTTCGTCATTCACGATTCCCAGCGAACCGACCAATTCCAGGGCATCTTCACTTTCGAGAATTAAGCTGGGGTCTGCTTTGATCGTGCGCAGTTTGAGCGCTTCGCGAAAACAGGTCTGAGCCACATCGTATTTACCTTGTTCAGCTAAAAACTGCCCCCAGCCATGCAGAACCGTATCCCGACGCTCGATCAAGCTGGGTTCAAGGGTCATTTTTAAGGCTTTTTGAAACTGCTCATCTGCGCTTTCGATCTCTTCTAAGTATTGCAAGCACTGGGCCAGCAACAGGCGTACTGAAAGCTCGGCCTGAATTTGGTGGCTTTGGCGACTCAGATTGAGGGCATTTTCCAGATAAGGTTTGGCATCATCTAATAAATTAAGCCGCATGGCTTCACTGCCGAGCAAGCACAGCAATTCTAAAAAGCGCTGGGGGGCATCCTCTGGAAGATCCTGTAATTCTTTGGCATGGGCCTGGTATTGGGCTTTGAGTTCACTATTATTGGGTTCTTGTTTTCTTAAAAAGGGTTTCATGGTCTTTCCTTGAAGACGGGTATCAAAACGCCGTCAGATTTGCTCTTCACTATACCAAGTCCACGGCCTCAAGCGGCAGCATTCACTCACAAAACGGTTTGCAACTAATCCGTCAGGCAGGCTGGGTCAAAACGATAGCCTTCTTGCAGCCAGCGCAGCACTTCAGTGGCATAAGGTGAATCAAAGCCCTGATAAGTTTTAATCAAACGCTTTTTTTGGTCTTTACTGATTTGGTCCAGGCCCTGATCTTGAAACACTGGCGTATCCTGATAAATTTGCTCACCCAATTCTGCGCCACACAATTGCTGACATAAGTCGAGTAAACGGGCATCTGTATCAGTTGTGGGCTGATGATAATTCAAAGGCAAGGAAGCCAGGGAAATCCGGCTTAAGCCCGACTGATTCATAGGGTTTACCGCATGGCCAGAGAGACGTGGGCTCAGTATACTCGGATCATGATCAAAGGATCGCAAATGTAAAAACCGAGAGATTTTGGCACCATCATTGACAGGGTAATTGTCCCATAAAAACAAAGGGCGTTGCAGTAAGTCGATCACCGGGTCCAGATCAGGCGCGGCATAATGACGAGAGCAGACCTGCGATCCCGTCCAAAACAGATCAATCTTGGGATCCAGACCAGCCCCCAAATCAGCCCAGTAATCCGGGGGTTGTTGACCAAAAACTTTGTTGAGCACTGGATCAAAAGAATAATAGGTCGGGCAAAAAATCAGGCGCTGGGCATCGCTATGCTCTGCCACAAAATGGCAAATCTCAATTTGGCGCCGGGCCAGATCGGGTGTGTCACCACGCATATCGTCAAAGAGCAGACATAAAATATCTGGCTGATAGGCATTGAGCTCTTTGAGTTTTGTGTGTAATTGCTGACGGGCAGCAGCTGAAAAATCTTGATAGAGCTCAAAAGGGCTTAAGCCCAGGCCAAATTGCAAACCGCGTGACTGATACCTCTGGCTCAAGTAGTGCATGGCTTTGGCTTCGGCTTGCGGCCAGGGCTGCGTCCAGTTTTTACGCAAATGGGAATCACTTTTGGGAGCATAGATATAAAACTGAAACTGGTGCTGCGCTAAAAAATCAGCATAGGCCAGGCGCTGAGCAGATGGCCAGGACTCCCCATAGAAGCCTTCGATCACGCCCAAGGGGGGATGCTGAAATTGTGGTGACATTGCTCTGAAGTGTACTAAAAACAGTTCAGGCTGCAAAGTAAAAGCAACACAAGTTGGGTTGAACTCAGTCCATTCGTTTATTCATTGAACTTCGTTCAGGCAGCAAGCGCAAATCGTGTTTAACTGATACTGAAGCAAAACAAAGCTTCAGAATGAGCTAAATCAAAGGAGATCAAAATGAAATTTGAAATTTCAAAGCATATCGCATTACAAATCAAGGACTTTGCGCAGGCTCTGAAGCATTATCAAGAGGTCATGGGTATGACTCTGATCAGTCGCACTGAAAATTACGCAGTCCTGCAAAGCGGAGAGATTATTTTTCATCTTGAAGGGGATCTCGAAGGCGGCAAAACCTTTTTTGATTACAAAGTCGAAGATCTGGAGGCAGCCAAAAGTTTGCTAGAAGCCAAAAATTGTCGCTTATTTGAAACCACCAGTGATCATGGCAAGAGCTATCTGGTGCATGACCCTTTTGGCATGAGCTATCTGATTTATCAAGAACAGGCCTAAAAAGTCGACCAGCCGGTCGCTTCCATTAGACGGTATTGCCAATATTTCAAATGAGAATGGTCAGCAAAGTCTTCATAGGGCAATGAAAAAACGGTCCCGTCCAGGTTTTGCCACTGCTGCGCAAAGAAGCGATCGGCGGCCAGCACCAGCGCATGATCCGCGGGTGAGACCCAATGCACGCCACTTTCAAGGTTGTAATCATCGAGATTACGCCGGGTATAATTGCCTGAGCCCAGGATCAAATGGGCTTGATACGGGCTTTGGCTGAGCAAAAATTTGCTGTGGCATTGCTCCCCATGGGTATGACACCAGCGCACATCGATACCTGCCTGGTGCAAATCCCAGGCCACTTGCCGATTGGGGATGCCGTTTTTTTCACGGCCAAAAGCATCTTTATTGGGATCCAAAAGCACTTGTATCTTGACGCCCCGTTTCTGGGCCGCTTGCAAAGCCTGCACGACCTGACGATGAGAAAAATAAAACATGGCGATCTGTACTTTGTCCCCGGATTGGCTATTATTCAGGGTGTGCAAAACCGCGTTCAAGATCTGTTTTTCGGTCACGATCTGAAGGCGTGCTTGCTCAGGGCCCAGGGCCACGGAGGCCGGGGGCTGGAGTAGTTCAGCCAGCTTAAATCCTTCTGGCACCCCCGAAAAACGCGCTACGGCCAATTCACTGGCCAGCAAGTCAAGAGCTGCTGGCCCCCGAAAACGTAACGCGACATTGCTATGGGCCGAGCTGCCATCATGGGGGTTGGCTGAAGAGACCAGGCCTTCCCATTGGTGCGCGTCGAGATCGACAACGAGTGTTTTGCGATGATTGGCTTTAAAATTCAACAGACTCAAATAACTCCGCAATGAAACCTTATCTGCGCTGACCGGGCTGGGCAGCCAACCGTGCTGATTGCCGTTGCCTAGCCAGCCACAGCACAAGCGCCAGGGAGTTGACCAGCTCGGATTAGAATCCCGTAAGCGTTTTAAATCGGTCAGCACCACCGGAATTCCGGCTGCTTTTAAACGCTCAAAAGCCGATGAAGTGCTCCCCGCATAAAGCGTATTAAAGGGATCTGATATCACCAGAATTTGCATTTGGGGGGTTTTCTGCTTTTTTTGGATCAAAGCGTTGACCAATTCAGAGGAAAGGGCCCGGTAAGTTTCAGCCCCTTCGCCCTGAAAATCATTAAACAAAAACATATCCAGCACAATCGTGCGATGGGCTTTATCGATCATCTCAAAAATCGCATCAAAAATTTGCTGTTCGCTCTGGCGCGGTTGGTCTGCCGCCTTGAAAGTCAGATCTCGCAAAAACTGGGCATGGCTGACCGGGCGAAACGGGGCTGAAAGAGATAGACCAACAGGTAGAGGCTTAAACTGATGATAAAGGCCCAGACTTAAGAGTATTGAAGCGCCTAATATTAGAGCGGTTCGCCATTTAGTTTTGGTCTGCATTCAGTCTGCTGATCCTCATTCGCTCAGGTTTGTTTGCTCAAGTTTACCACCGTCTCTGTTCAGAGCGGTTCGAATCTAGCGATCAACGGTTACAATGATTTCTGAGGTAAAGCATGCATTCAAAAATCGCAATCACTTTTCTAGGCTTCGCCATAGCTCTGACAGGTCTGGCTTGTCAGTCACAAAGCCAGCAAAAAAGCGAACAGGCCAGTCAAAGTCAAGGCAACGCTCATGGTAGCACTGTCTTGCCCAAAGCGCAGTCTTCAGCAGAGCATTTACTGGGCCATGCCGTTCAAATCAAAAGTCCGGCAGAAATAATCAATTCGAACCCGGATATTTTTGAGCTTTTTCGCTTGCCAACAGCCCCTCAGATATTAATCTTAGACTTCTCTTCTTTAAGTCAACAGGCCGATATGCTCAATCGTCTGGCCGTATTTCTTGAAGTCGCTGGTTTTTCTCATCAGCAAGTCTTAAAAGAACACGCCATCAAAGCCCAGTTGATTCAGAACGGTCGTGAATGGAAAAGCGTCTATTATGGCCATGATTACAGCGCCAGCGACCTGGCCCGATTTTTTAATCAACTCAGCTCACAAGGTCTAAAACCCAACGCCTCAGAACAGTTTTTATTGCAATTGATTTTACGTGAAGGTCTGATCAAAAATGACGGTCAGCAATACCTGGCGGCTGAACCGATTCAGTCTTTGATTTCTATCAGCGAAAACAGCGAATTAGATGCCTTACCAAACAGAGATCAGATTCGTCTTTATGGATTGGCCCATGAAATCCGACACGGCTTGTATTTTACTAACGCTGCGTATAAGCAGGCCTGTACAGATTTTTGGAACGGCCTGGCTTATAGCCAAAAAACGGCTTTCCGAGAGAGTCTGGCACGCTTGCATTATGATCCGAAACTCGAAGATCTGATGATCAACGAAACCCAGGCTTTTTTGCTTAGCAATACCAATTCTTTTGATCAGATCTCACTGAGTATACAAGAGCTCTTGCAGTTAAAAAAGCAACTCTTATTGCAATTACCTCCACAATTTTTGCCATTGGCTTTAGAGATCGAATCATAATCAACAAACAGGTAATGGCGCTCTCATCACAAAAGATAAATTTTTCATCAAAACACAAAGTTATTTGGTTTACATAGTGTCAACATAATTGTTATACTCAGCTTATCAACAAAATTCTGCACTCAATTGGAGACGATTTATGAAACTATCACTGATGCTCTCATCCCTCTTTTTACTCGCCGCTTGCGGCAATCCAGGTGGGATTTCACCGAATCCATTGCCATCGGCATCAGCCCTGGCGACTGAATTTGCTTATAGCCTGCCCCTGAGCTTACAATTACAGCCCGAATGCCAATTGGCTGAAACCACTACCCAGTATGGAGTAAGCACAGACGGCCTATTCACCTTCCCGGTCTCAGAAGGACCCCCCAATTTATTTGAAAGCGGAACCGTTGAAACTCGCACCAGCCAACTTTCAAGTACAGAACTGGCGGCCCTCGATGCCGTGCTCGAAAGCAATGACCTGGCAACAGCAAAGAAAAGCTCCACGGCGATCCCTGATGATGCCCCGCAAACGACCGAATGCCGTACGGTCTCGGTCTTGAATTTGCAAGTCAATGATGCAGCCAAAAGCTATGATCGCAATGGCAGAGCCTTTAGCCATACGAAAGCCTACGGAACCCAATGGGATGCGATTCGGACCCATTTAGAAAAATTGGCTGAGTCCAAACGTGACAACACGCCGATATCAAGCGAAGCCAAATATGCCTTCCCACCGTTGAAGCTGGAAGCCCAAATGGAATGTGGCGGCGGAACCACCCCCCGTTATGAGATCCAGCATATCAATCAATTTATTAGCTATAGCAGTGACGGCAGTAGCAAAAGCCAACGGGAATTAACAGCCGCTGAATCAAAGCGCTTACAGGCCATATTACTCAAGGCTGACCTGGCCGAAAAGAAAAAGGACTCCGTGGCAATCCCTGCAGATGCACCGCAAACCAAAGAATGCCGCTCTGTAGACGTACTCAGCCTACCCGTCTATGGCGTGTCCACCAGCTATGATCGCAATGGCAGAGACTTTCAACACAGTACTGCTTACAGCGAGTCTTTTAATGAAATTATCGAAGTCTTAAGCGATTTCGATCAAGCCAAGTAAATTGGTTTAAAACAACTCATAAGTTAAAAGCGCTCCCCAGTTCAGGGAGCGCTTTTTAGTGCAAGCTTTTGTGAGAATCTAAGCTTAAAATTGGCCCCATTAAATCAGGTTCAAGCCTCGTCTTCTATAAACGATTGACGCATAAAAAGCAGAATCATAAAAAGAATCACGCTTCCGAGAAAAACGCTGCCAAAAAGTAAGTTATTGTCAATGCTTCTGTCCATGTCATTATCGTCCGTAGCGCCATCAGGGTAAGCATCGAAAGTGTAGTCATTTTCTTCTGAGCGCTCATTATTGAAATTGCGCATGACCGGGCCATCAGAATTTTCTGTCATTTGAGCCACATGATATTCTGTGGCCGGGGCGGGAGTCTGCGCGCTAGCAAAACTGGCTGTTGGTGCAGTCAGAATCATTAAACTGGCGCAGAGAGCAAGTGTGTTCTGGGTATTCATGATTCATTCCTCCTGACCTAGATGCTAATTGATGCCAAATCAAGAAAGTATAAAATGGCATTTAAAACTTTGTGTGTATGTTATGCTGCAGCAAAAAATAGAGGTGGCTATGAAATTTTCAACCCGAGCGATCCATATCGGACAAGCCCCTGATCTCAGTACAGGCGCGACCATTGTGCCCATTTATCAGACCTCGACTTTTACCCAGGAAGCAATCGGGAAGAACAAAGGCTATGCTTATGCCCGTTCTTCCAACCCGACCCGCACAGCCCTCGAGACCTGCCTGGCATCCCTAGAGAACGGCCAGCATTGCCTGGCCTTTGCCTCGGGCATGGCCGCCACCAGCGCTGTGATGATGCTCTTAAGTGCTGGCGATCATGTGGTCGCTTGCAATGACCTCTATGGCGGATCATATCGGGTCTTTACCCAGGTTTTTGAACGCCTGGGCATTAGCTATGATTTTATCGATGCCCGTGAACCCCAACTGATCGCAGACGCTTGCCAAGAAAATACCCGCTTGGTTTGGCTCGAAACCCCCACCAATCCGCTCTTGCGTCTGGTCGATATCCAGGCGATTGTGCAGGCAGTTCAGGGGCGCGACTTACTGGTGGCGGTCGATAATACCTTTGTCAGCCCCTACTTCCAACAACCGCTGGATCTGGGCGCTGATCTGGTCGTGCACTCGACTACCAAATATATTGGCGGGCATTCTGATGTTGTCGGCGGTGCGATCATCTGTAATGACAGCGATTTGCATCAGCGTCTGGCCTTAATTCAAAACGCAACGGGAGCAGTACCGGCCCCCTTTGATGCCTGGCTGACTCTCAGAGGTATCAAGACCCTGGCCCTGCGCATGCAAGCCCATCAAAAAAACGCCCTGGCAATCGCTGGCTTTCTGGATTCCCATCCTTTGATTACAGCAGTTAATTATCCGGGTCTGCCCACGCACCCGCAATATGCCCTGGCCCAAAGACAAATGTCAGGCTTTGGTGGCATGATGTCCTTTGAAGTCAAAGGCGGGCTGAGCGCTGGTAAGCGGGTGGCCGAAAGCACCCAAATCTTTGCCCTGGCCGAAAGTCTGGGCGGCGTTGAGTCTCTGATCGGACACCCGGCGACCATGACCCATGCAGCAATCCCAGCTGAGCAAAGACGGGCGATCGGCCTCAATGACGGCTTGATTCGTTTGAGTGTGGGTATCGAAGACAGCGAAGACTTGATTGCAGACTTAGAGCAGGCCCTGACTCAGGTTTAGGCTAACTCCCAGCCTATTGCCTAATTTCAAATCTAAAAGTTGAATCTTAGTTTTGACTTTTAGATTTCAATAAATGGATCACAACCCTGAGTCTGGCATTTGTCAGTCGCTATACTAGATAAAAAACGGAGCCAATTATTCTCAAAATGAAAACCTATGCAGCAGTTGCCTTTGAAGCAGGTAAACCTCTTGAAATTGTTGAAGTTGATCTCGAAGCGCCCAAAGCCGGTGAAGTCCTGGTCAAGATCATTGCCAGTGGCGTCTGTCATACCGATGCCTTCACACTTTCGGGTGATGACCCCGAGGGAATTTTCCCCACTATATTAGGCCATGAAGGCGCCGGGATTGTCGAAGCGATTGGCCCCGGTGTGACCTCAGTCGCAGTCGGTGACCATGTGATCCCACTCTATACGCCTGAGTGTGGTGAATGTAAATTTTGCTTATCTGGTAAAACCAATCTCTGTCAGGCGATTCGGGCCACCCAGGGCAAAGGTCTGATGCCCGATGGCACGACCCGTTTCTCTTATCAGGGCCAGCCGATTTATCACTATATGGGTACCTCGACCTTTGCCGGTCATACGGTCATTCCTGAAATTGCATTGGCCAAAATCAGCAAAGAAGCGGCTTTAGACAAAGTCTGCTTGCTGGGCTGTGGTATCACCACCGGCATCGGTGCCGTGCGTCATACAGCCAAAGTCGAACCTGGCTCTACTGTGGCGGTCTTTGGTCTGGGTGGAATTGGTTTAAGTACCATTCAGGGTGCGGCTTTGGCCAAAGCATCGCGCATTATTGGGATTGATATTAACCCCGATAAATTTGAATTTGCCCGTCAAATGGGCGCAACAGACTGTATCAACTCCAAAGATTATGACCAACCGATCCAAGACGTGATCGTCGAGATGACCGATGGCGGCGTTGACTATTCGTTTGCCTGTATTGGCAATGTGCATGTGATGCGCGCAGCTTTAGAGTGCTGCCACAAAGGCTGGGGCGAGTCAATTATCATCGGTGTAGCGGGAGCTGGTCAAGAAATTTCGACCCGACCGTTTCAATTGGTCACCGGTCGGGTTTGGCGCGGAAGCGCTTTTGGCGGCGTCAAAGGGCGCAGTCAATTACCGGCCATCGTGGATGAATATCTGGCGGGTCAGATCACCGTCGATGAAATGGTGACCTACAGCATGCCTCTGGCTGAAATCAATAAAGCCTTTGACTTAATGCACGAAGGCAAAGCGATTCGTTCGGTGGTCTTACATCATGTCTAAACAACTAACACAAGTCAGTCGCAATCGCTGCTTTGGCGGTTGGCAAGAAGTCTGGGAGCATCAATCGACGTCTACCCAAACGCCGATGAAATTTGGCGTCTATTTACCTAGTAAAGCTGAAAGAGCGAATTGTCCGGTCGTTTATTTCCTGTCGGGATTGACCTGTAATGAGCAAAACTTTATCACCAAAGCCGCTGCTCAGCACTTTGCAGAAGCCTATGGCATCATTCTGGTCAATCCAGATACCAGCCCCCGTGGCACGGATTTACCCGGAGAGCACGATGACTGGGACTTTGGCTCGGGCGCTGGCTTTTATCTGGACGCCACTCTGGCCCCCTGGTCTGAACATTACCGCATGGAAAGCTATGTGATTAATGAGTTAAACGACTTGATAACAGAGCATTTCCCGGTCAATGGCAAGGCCTCGATCATGGGCCACTCGATGGGGGGCCACGGTGCCCTGGTGCTGGGCTTGCGGCATCGGGAACGCTTTCAATCGATCTCTGCCTTTGCACCGATATCAGCACCCAGCCTCTGTCCCTGGGGGCAAAAAGCCTTCAGCAATTACCTTGGCGATGATCAGCAAACCTGGTTGGCTTATGACGCTCACCATCTGATCCAACAAGCTGGCATTACACTGCCTATTTTAGTTTATCAGGGCCGGGAAGACGATTTTTATAAGCAAAAGCAATTGCTACCCGAAGCCCTTGAACAAGCAGCCAAAGATGCGGGTTACAAGAGCTTGCAAGTGCGCTACCAGGACGGTTACGACCACAGCTTCTATTTTATTAGCAGCTTTATTGGAGAGCATTTGGCTTTCCATGCCAAGTATCTAAGCGTTTAGTCTGTTAACAGTGAGCCGCTTAGACTATCACTTCAGGCCCCTGATGCCTGCAGATTTGCCACTAGTGCAGCGTTGGCATCAGGCACCCCATAATCAAGCAATATTGGAACGATTGCAGCCAGGCTGAGTGTTACGAAGCCTATATTTTGCGCTGTGAGTCAGACAAAGTCTGGCCTTACCTGATTTATCTCAATCAGTGCCCCCTGGGCTATATTCAATATTATTGGGCGGCACAGGTCGGCAATGGCTGGTGGCCTGAGATGCCTGAAGATGTGGTCGGGATTGATCAGTATATTGGCGACATAGCGGATCTTTATCAGGGCCATGTACAGCGTATGATTCAGGCCTATATCCAGCAGATCATCTTGCCCTTGTCAGCCCGTCAGCTAATTGTCGACCCGGCTCCTGACAACGCAGCCGCCATTGCCTGCTATCGTAAGCTGGGCTTTGTCTCAGAAGGCGAAATAAGGACACCTGACGGTCAGGCCTGCTTAATGTGCCTGGATTTGCAGGTTTATGATGGACGAATCCCGGAATAGTTTACCCCTCTGATCTTATTTTAGGAAAACACCGGGCTCTCTACGCGAAAAGCTGTTTGGCATAGAGAGCCTGTGTGACTTGAATCAACTATTCGATAAAACGAACGCGATGATTGAATAGATCTCCAAAAAATATTCGATTTGTTCCAGCTTGAATGGCAATGGCTTCGTGACCATTGGTTTGAGCCAACGTTGAGGCCTGGTCATTTCCGTTAAAGCCAGAAGCTCCAGTACCCGCAATTGAATAAATATTGCCCGCTGTCATGGCTGTGCCAAAGAATGTTCCTGTTAGAGCAGAGATCATTCGAATTTTATTCCCGTTATCAGTCATGATAATATTACCATTCTTATCCATGGCTATTCCTCTGGGGCCTTGGATGGTCGCTGCAGAAGGAGCACCGCCATCACCAGTTGATGACGCTGCTCCAGTACCGACAATGGTATAAATGTTTCCGGCAGTCATGGTGATTCCAAAAAATGTACCCGACATGGCCGGGATCATCCTAATCACGTTACCGTTTATTTCAGAAAAATAGATATTTTCCTTTGCGTCTATTAAGATGCCCCAGGGTACGTTGATCTGAGCTGCCGTGGGTAAGCCTCCATGGCCAGTAGTACCGGCAACTCCGGTGCCAGCAAAAGTAGAAACAAGTCCCGTTAAGGCATCTAATTTTCTCAGTTTATGAAAGACATAATCTGATACATATAGATTCCCGTTATTATCTCTCGATATTCCAGATGTGATCCCCACCTGGGTAGAGGGGCCAGCAGCTCCATCAGCTCCATTGCCTTGGACTCCTGTTCCCAATACGGTGTAAACGTTTCCAGCTGTCATTGCAATATTGAAGTAGGTTCCAGACGTTTTAGGCACCATTCGAACCCGTGAACCTGCCGTTTGTTCCGAAAAATATAAATTGTCTTGACTATCTATATGTATTTGTGCAGGAGCACTTGTTTGGGCAAGATTGGCAGCAGCTCCATCTCCTGAGCTGACGGCATTACCATCGCCAATAATTGTGTAGATGTTTCCAGCAGTCATGGCCTGTCCAAAGAAAGTTCCACTGACAGCAGCAACCATTCTAATCCGATGTCCCAAAAATTCGCTGACATAAAAATTCCCCTGACTATCAAATGCGACACCATCAGGACCCTTTACCGTTGCGGTAGCTGGCAAACCAGTATCGCCAGTGGAGGAGAATGCTCCTGTGCCAATATAGCCTCTAATGGTACCCGTAAGGGTTGGGGATTCGAGAATGCCATTTAAAATGACAGGATTCGTCGCCTGAGTAAAGTTGCCATCGTGATCCACCGTAATTTCTGTCGTGCCTAAAACCGTGCCATCCGTTTTTTGAAATGAAGCGGTCCAAGTTCCTTGAAGCACATTATTAAGGGTTGAATTCCCAGGGCTTAACTGATATTTAGCACGAGTTAACGGAGTCGATTGGGGATCGTTGATAATAATCTTAAAATCTTCATTTGTGGCCAGGCCATTTGGGGTTTTCCAGGCCAGATTGACATTAACAGCTGAAGATTTTGCCCCCGTGGTAATTTGGGTTGAAGTCAAGGGCTCTGCGCCATTTTTCACTAGAGTTGTTAGTTTAGCGATATCGATACTCAGAGGGTCAAAAGTAAATGACTTATTGGTTGCATTAAAACCAGTCGCAGTATCTATTTGGGTTTGCAATGCATCTAAATTCAGACCGCTGATTTTACCAGGGGATGTTTGCAAGAGTTGCTCCAGGACCTTACCGAGCACCAGTCGGCGACGATCAATCTGCACAGTAACACTGGCCTGGCCTGATTTTGAGAGATAATATCCTTTGCCCACAAAGGCGGGTAGCGCTTGTTGATTGGCGTCATAGCCCTGTACTGATACGACCCGCAGCTTGCCTGCTGCAATCGGCACGTTGGCGACAGTCGCGGTGGCTTTGCCAGCCTGATCGACCGCGACAAAGCCACCGCTATTGCTAAATGTCCCCGATAGACCTTCGCCCACCAATGTCAGCTTAATAAACTTGGCAGCTGTCGCTTCAACGACCTGGGTAGAGTATGATCTAGGTGCTATATAGGTAAAGCTAACGCTCTGAGACCTCAGGGTATCTTGCCCTGAAAGTGAGCCAACAGGGGGACTTACAGATACTTGAGGTGTACAGGATACAAGTAGCAGTGAGAGACTTAATGTGGGGTAGACTAATATTTTCATTTTCATAATTAGGTGTCCTGATTAAATTGAAATTCGATTTGGCCGTTGACGTTTTCCTGGGTGGGCTGTTTGTTCGTGTTCGAGCTTCCGCCGCTGCTGCCACCAGTGGGGCTGGACACCGAAAAGAGCTGTTTGGCACTCAGGCTAGACCCTGGCAGTGTGACAATAATGTCGCTAAAACCTTCGTCAACCAAAGCCGTAACTGTGCCGTCTTCACTAACCCGAAAGTCCTGAGGGCGCGAAGAGCTATAGTTCACAGATACATTACTGAGACTGAGCAAATTGCCCGTGGCATCTTTAAAACGCACGCTGACTTTGCTGCTTTGGCCACTGGCCGACAAAAAGCGCTGAGCGGCTTCAAGTTCAAGCTGGCTGATCTGCGACAGGTCGATACTACTGGCAGTGCCAGTGTTTACGCTGCCACCTGTCGTGATGCCCGTGTTGGGCGAAGGGCTGGTATTGGGTGATGGCGTGGCTTGGGCGTCTGGTGTATCGGGGGGGGTGACTGAACTCGATTCACTCGGTGTTGGACTTGCCACTGAAGTCGGCAAGGCACTCGCAAGCGGTGGATTGGCCGTTGGTGGCATCGCATTTTGTGCTGGCGTACACCCAGGCAAAGCTAATAGATTGAGCAAAAGCAAAAGTGAGGCCGTCTGTCTGATAGTCATGGTTGTTGTCCTTGTTTTTAGAGTACGAAAATTACTGTGAGCTGATAAAAAATGGATTCAAACTTAGTTACATAAGCAATTGCTCCTTTGATACACAAGGATCTTGCTGCAAAGCACTTTTATCAAAGGATCTAAACTTACGTTCACATTTGCCTGATTTGGTGACTATATATTGATTCAGAAGTCCAATCTATTAAAACGAGGCGAGTGACCAGGAGGGTAGAGATCTTTTGCATCCTAAAATCCTTTTAAAACATGATGTTCCTTAGCGTGAGTTCATGTAAGTCCCAAAGGATTTAACTAACACTTATTCCCACCTTCTGATTTTTATAAACCTCTATTTTGAAAAAAACTTGATGGAATCATGAAACAAACGACAGAGCCGGAATCTAAGACTAAACTTTTAGTTGGTGAGGCCGCCGATGATTAACCTTTAGTAAAAGAAATTCAATAGCCCTAACAAACACAAGAGCCCACTGGAGTCTATAGTATACCCGAGTCCAGGACTTTGGTCGTTGAAGCATTTGGATTATTGGGAATCTGTGGAAGCGCAGTAGCACCACTAGCCACAATTAGCAGGCAAATGGTAAACAATAGACTTGTTGCGACAGCTTAACTGATTAAATAGAAGTGCCATAAACCGGCACACACCTCCAAAAAATCGTTATAGAGTTCATTTTTCTTGGTTCTAAGCCTATCGGATAATATTCTGTATCGTTTTAGCCCCCCAATGCTGTGCTCCACAAATATTCGCTCTTGCGATTTTTGTTTGTTTTCAGCTTTTGCTTCATCGCTCAGTTTTTGTCCCTTTTTTCTTTTTTCTGGCAGTATTACTTGCAGACAGTCGTATACCTTATCGAAGCCATGATAGCCTAAATCTAAGCGAACACATTTGTCTTTAAACCAAGCCACTTCTGGAGGAAACTCTTCCTTTAACATGGTGAAATCGTGTGTTGATCCTACCCAACAGTCACTTATGAAGCGAATTATTCTGTCTTTTGTCGAAATGATCGTCGTTTTAAGGGTATACCCCAAGGGCAGCTACTGAGTTTTTTTTTGCCACTAAAACCTTGCTTCTGCTCTTCGTTGTTTTTAGGGCCTTCAAATCTCTGTTCAGTCCCGTCAATCAAAAGAGTATCGCAATCGTCAAAATGCTTCTGAAACTCCTGTAGAGAGCTAAACTCACGCTTGGGGGCAACACCAGCAGCTTGAAGCGCATCTTTAAGAATACTGAGCCCGAAATCCTGGTTGCGCTTGGCATTGGAGCCATCCATACCGGTTACAAATCCCAGATTGTCATATGTAAGACTAGCTTTCTAGGCGCCCTTGGGGTCTAAACTGAACAGCGTAAACAACAAGAGTTCTTCACAGCTGTTAATTGAGCTTGAACCAGGGCTTTTTGCCTTTACCGATTCGATGGGCTCAAATGCAGCCAAAAGCATCAAGAATTTATCTTTAGTGTATCCAGTCGCTGATCGCAACTGTCGTTCGGTCGTAAGATCATCTATACTTAATTTCATATTTCCATTTTAGACCCGTTTGCCCGTCGCAACAGGTCTATTTGAAAACAAACACCTGCTTGACTGTCTAACCTATATATCAGGTCAAGCTCACCTTTCTCAACTGGTTTTTAGCTGGAGAACAATGATGTCTGAAACCGAACCCGAAGAATATACCGCACCTGGTATTGGCCTGGGAGGCTATTTGGCCCTGGGTCTGGTCATTTTTATGGGTCTGGGTGGAGCCTATGAGATTTGGTTTGACCAGGCTTACCTGGGGGGCGGGATCTGGTTGGGTTCAGCGATATTACTCTTACCACCGATACAAGCGCTGCTAGGCCGCATCGGCTTACGCATTCCAGCCAAAGTCTCGCTAGTCATATTTGTGGGCGGCTTTATGGTCGGCTTACTGGCCCTTAATCAGACACTCTCAACAGCTGATCCAACTCAGCCAGCAGGTCGTGTGGCACCGTCTGAAAGTGCACCCCCGGCACCCAGCCCGTCTGAATAAATTCATTGGCCGCTTCAGGGCTAGGAATACCCCGCAAGAAGAGATAAAACACTCCGGCTAGCTTCAAAGCCCCGTCTGGCCCTGGTGGGCGTTGCTGCAAATGTCGCTGCCAGGCTAATGCATACAAAAGCGCTTGCAAGTCATACTGATGCTCAGTCATGGCTGCTTGCAATGCTGCTTGCTCATAGCCAGCGTCGAGACGATTACTCTTATAATCCAGCAAATACGTCTGGCCTTGCCAGCTAAAGACCAGATCAATGCTGCCTTTCAAGAAACCCAGCCACTGGCGGCCCGGTAAGTCGGCATAACCATAAGCCCTGAGCAGCTGGTTAATTTTGTCCACCGGGGTTTGTGGGAGCTGAAGCGAAAAAGGAGCTTCCAGTAAGCTCTCAGCAGAGCTGATTTGATCCAATCGCAAGCCCGTTAACTCAGGGTGTAGTGGGCAGCTGAGTAGATTAGAGATCAAGGTCTGAATTAATCCTTCGGCCTCTGGTATTGCAGCCAGTTCAGGTGCGTATTTCAATTCGGTTTGGATCTGCTCTTGAATCTGCTCCGGGCTGCTATCAAAGGACAGATTTTCTAATAAATAATGAAAAAACTGGCCGATTTCGCTACCTGCTGGCAAGTCATTCTCACGCTCAATATCCTGGCGCAGCAAACCGTCCAATAGGCTTTGGGAAGCAGATTGCAGTGAACGTTGGCGTTTGATCTGCGAAAAACTCAGTAAGCGTCTGGAGACTGCAAATTTTCGGCCCATGACACCAGAGGCCAAAGTGGGCAAAGTCTCTGGCTGATTTGTGGACTGAGTCTCATGCAGTACAGGTGGAAACGCTTCCGCATAAATTCCAGGGGGATCAGAAATTGGTAGCGAAAGATGAGCGATCACACCATCGGCCCTAAAGCTCTCCAATTGCTGATGCATCGTCTCGTCAGCAAAGCTTTGCTCAGCAAGCCCCAAGAGATACCCCAGGGATGACCAGCGACAGGTCGTCGAGCGGTAATTGGTATTTTGCCAGACCCAATAGACCCAACAGCTTTGACTGGCTCGGGTCAGGGCCACATAGGCCAGTCGCAAACGCTCGCTTTGCTCTTCGGCCAGATAACGCTGGTAAACAGGGTGACTGGTTTTTTCTTTGCCCGTTAAATTCAGCACTAGCGCCTCTCTACCGCCTGTTTCAGGATCATGGGCACTTAAAAATCTGGGTTGAGGTCCCTGATCATTCCAGAGCCAGGGACAAAAAACGAGCTTAAATTCCAGGCCTTTGCTGCGATGAATCGTCATGATTTGCACCGCATTGCGAGTGCTGACCTGCGTCTGGGCCAGATCACTGGGCCAGGGCAATTCGCCGTCCTGACAGCGTTGATACCAGCGTAATAAATCAGCTGGCTGGGCGTGCTCAGACTGGGCCACGAGCAATTGATCGATCAGGCTCTGGAGCCGCCAGCAGCGCTGACTCCCCTGGGGTTGAGCCAATAGTATCTGCCGCCAGTCGTGATCTTGAGAGAATCTCAGCCAGGCAGCCCCAAAGCCTTTTTGTTCCCAGAGCTGACGATAACTTGCCCAGCGTTTGGTTTGCAGGCCCAGAGCCAGCGGGTCCAGCAGGTCCGTGCTCTGCCAGGCCAAAATTTGCGTACCCAAAGCCCGACGCAAATAGGCTGGCTGACCGGGCTCAACCAGAGCTTGCAGAATCAACCCCAGCTCCCAGGCTTCTAATGAATCCAGTAAGTCAATCTTTTGATTGCATTGAACAGGAACGCCGCGTTCTGTCAGGGCCAGCTCTATCTCCCGAGATTGACGGTGAGTTCGGGTTAAGATCGTGATATCCTGGGCTTCGATCCGCTGACCATCCAGACGCCAGTGCGAGTCGGCTAATAAGGCCAGGATTTGCTGGCAGACGTGTGTTTGCACCCACTGGCTCGCCGCTTGCGCACGTAAATCGGCTTGTGGGCAGGAAAGCAAGTGCAAAGCTGGGCTGAGCTGCCCCTGATAACGCAAACCTTTGTCAGCCTTGGCTGGCTCTGGCCTTAGCCCACTGCTGAGAGCATGGTATTGCAAAGCGGGCAGCCCAGCATGCCCGGCCTGAAAGAGATCTGGGCGCTGGTCAAAAATACGTGCCAGTGCCTTTAGATAAGCGGGGGTCGTGCGCCAATTTTGATTGAGGGTAAAACGCTGCATATCAGGCGCTCGTGTGGCCCCCTGATAAGTAAAAATATCTGCCCCCCGAAAGCGATAAATCGATTGCTTGGGGTCCCCGATTAAGATCAGGCAACGCGCCTGATCTGCTGCAGGGCTCAGGCTGGATTGTTCTGGGAACAAAATTTGAAAAATCTGATTTTGGATCGGGTCCGTATCCTGATACTCGTCGATTAAAGCGACCGGATACTGCGCCTGAACAGCCTGAACCAATAAGGGATTCGCCAAAGCCTGCCAGCTTTTTTGCAATAGGTCATCAAAACTGAAGCCCTGCTGCTGTGTTTTGGCCTGTTCAAATTCACTGCGGATCTCTCCAATGAGCTGGTGTCTAAGCTGCAAAGCAGCCAGTTCACCCCAGTCTTTGACTGCGCTCCAGGCCAGCCACAAGTCATCGATAGCTCCAAAGAAAGCGTGTTCAGGGCAGATCTTACCGGCTTTGGTATGGCTCAATAAAAAAGCCTGCGAACATTTTTGTACTTTTGGATCCAATTCAAAACTAAAAAAGGGCGAGCCAAACGCTTGCTGTGCAGCTTGCCAGATGCCTTTCATAAAGCGAGCCTGGTATTGACGGCCATTGAGCTGACCCGACGCGACGGCGGCTTCAAGCCCTGTTTTGATGCTGTCCAGATCGCTGTGGTAAAGGCTACGGGCTATTTGCCAGAGTTCAGTGATCTGATCAAAGTCCGGAGCCTCTGAGGGCAAGTCATCAGGAGCATTAGGCAGATAGTGAACCCATTCTACAGGCAAATCGAGCTGATCTCTGACCAGCCGTTGTAAGTCTGACAAATTAAGTCCCTGGGTTTGTATCAGGTATTCTAGCGATTGTGGCGATTGACTGAGCACAAAGCGCCGCCAGACATCCTGGGCTATTTCTTCGAGCAAAGGATCAATCTCTTCGAGAATTTTCGCTTGTAAAGGCGCTTGCGCTAAAAATGGCCAGCGTTTCAGCAGGTGTTGACAAAAGCCGTGCAAAGTCGAAATCTGCGCTTCGGGCAAATCTAATAAGGCCTGCTCAAGTCTGGCACGGCCCTCAGGCGGAGCTTGCAAACAAATTTGTGCCAGGGTTGGGTCTGTCTTCGCCTGTGAACGTTCTGCCTGCTCAGTCGGAGACACTATGGCCAGAGCGCTCTGGAATAGCTGGCCTAAACGCTGTTTGAGATCAGCAGTAGCGGCTTCTGTAAAAGTCACGATCAAAATCTGCTCCAGCGGCAAAGCGCGCTCCATGATCAATCGCAACACCAGACTGCAAAGGGTATAGGTCTTGCCAGTACCGGCACTGGCTTCGATCAGAATCCGACCGCTGAGGGGCATGGTCGGCAAGTCCAGCGACTGAAAATCATTTGGACTGCTGGGTTCAGGATTTAAACTTAGATTTATTTGGGGTTGGATAGGGTTCATTGGGTGGCCTGACTCAGGTCATGATAGTGATCGTTAAGCGGCTGAAAGACAGCAATGGCCAGCTCGGCAAAGTCTTGATTCAACCAGGGCTGAGAGCGATAAATATATGCTGCTTCCTGACTATTGTGTTCAGTTAGGGTATTTTCGGCTGCCAATAGTGCCTCTGACAAAGGCTGTGCTTCTTGCTGGGCTTCAAAATAAGCAAAGGCGCATTCTGAAACAAATGGCAGAGGCTGTGTTTGTCCCCTGAGATAAGCCGTTATCAGGCCCTCTAGATAAGACTGAGGCTGTGAGACGGGCTCAAAACAAGCGTGTTGAATCTGGCCACTTTCCATCCCGATCAAGTGACTCCTGGGGCCAGGAGAGGTTTGATCACTCTGCTGATGAGCGATCTGCAGGCACAGATGCTGGATCCAATGGTTGAGCTTATCGATCGGGCGCAGTTTGCCAGGGCGGGCAAACCAGAGTGCGCCTTGCCAGAGCTTGATTTCGCCCTGAAGTTGCATGGATTGCCCATCGATACCCGAGATTGACAGCGCCAGTGTCTCTTGCTGCACGCTTGGGCGTTGACTAGAGAGATAGCTTTGCATGATGGCCCAATCATTGCTGAGCTGCTTGAAATGCAATTGGCCTAATGCACCCGGAGGTAAATAGCCCCCGGCCTGATAATGTTCAAAAAGGGCAGCTAAACTCTCCGCCGATTGACTCAATTCCGGTCGATCCAGTGCCAGATCTAATAATTGCTCTCGGATCAGATAGCGTTCAAGCGCGTCTATCTCCAAACGTTCTATTTTAGGCTGGGCCTGCGAAGCGCGTGGTAAATAAATACCCAATCCCGATTTTAGATAGGCACGCAGCGGCTGCCGCCAAAACTGCAAGAGCTGCTTTAAGTCGAGCTGAGCGGGCCGTTCAGATTCAGGCTCTGCAATAGGCTCATTTACCAGAGCCGGTAAAGCTTGCGCTGCTACCGTTTGCTTGCTCGGAACTGGGCGATAAGACAAGGGCTGCTCAGGCTGGAAATAAATTGGATCAGAGGCATCTGAAGGGTGCAAATAAATCACCGGCTTGGCAGCGCCATAGCGATAATCGGCAGTATAGGGCACTTGTACCCTAGGCTGACCCTGGGCATTAAAAAAGCTGAGCCATTCCGGAGCCGGTGGCAGATGCTGCCCGTCACTTAAGCTTCCGGCCCAGGAGAGCCAGATAGCCGGACTTAAGCCTGTTGATACTCGCTGGCAATGCCCCCAAACCCAGTTGTGCATAACTGAAAATGGCTCCGTATTGAGAGATGCCTGCAACCAGCTAGCAGCCGGCTGAAATTGCTCCGTACGATAACCCAGGATTGCTATTAGCTGGTATGGAATATCTGAGATTTCAATAATTTGATCGCTGTCTATCAAAGTGATTTGATCCGCAGGAGCAGAGCCATGAAAGCCCTGGCGGATTGGCGCCAGTCGCAAAGTTAACCAGGCCTGAACCCAGCCCAGCGAAAACGCAGCCTGAAAGGGCACTTTCTCGAGCTCTATCAAGACGCCCAATAGCTGACGCAAAGCGTTTTCGTGGCCTTTGAGAGCTAAAAAACGGGGTAGATCTTGTCTTAATTGTTGCGCCCATTGCGCCGCTGTCCGCGGTCGCTGCCAGTCTTCAAAGCGACCAAACAGAGTTTCAAGCAGATGTATGCCTTTACTGAGTGGCCCCCAATCAGCGGCCTGTATGACAGTCATCGGCGATCGCCCCTGATAGACGCCTGCTTCTGGCATTGCAAACCCCAGCACTAAACGTTCCAGTCCATGTTGCCAGGCGTTTTCAGCAAAAGCCGCGCCACTCTGAGCAAAGCGCGTCTGGGGATTTTGGCCCCAGCGAATTTGAGCTTTCTCCCATAAGTAAAGGCAGTTCTCACTGTCTTCATTACTGAGCCCAAAGCGTTCTCTCAGGGGGGCCTGCGACAATAAATCACCGATCTCACTGCGATACAGTCTGGAGCGTGAGATTCTAAAGACGGCAAACAAAGCTTGTAGTAACGGCGAATGCAAGAGATCGTCCCGGCTATTTTGATGCAGTGGCAAACGTGGGTTATATTCTTGCCCGAAGATACTGGCAATCAACGGGTGATATGCAGCAGGAGCCACGATCGCGACCTGATCCAGGCTGAGATCAGCTTGCTGCGATAACTGCCAGAGCAACCAATCTCGACAGCTCTCGATCTCATGACGTGAAGAGATAAAGCTATGACTTTCTAAAATCGTGCTTTGCTCAGCTGCAACAAGTTTAGAGCCTCGCTCTGACAAGTTGATAGGGGTCAATAAAAAGGCCAGGTTGTGCTTGGGGTCTTTGGCAAGCACTCGCTCTGCAGAGCCAGGAATTTCCCTGAAGCCCCACAAGTAAGTCGTATCAAATGCCTGTGTCAGCGGTGGCAGAGGCTGCTGCTCGAGCTCTCTGAAAAGCGGCTTAAGCCAGCTTTGTGCTTGCAGCCCTGCAAGTGAATCGCTAGCTAACCATAATTTAGCGATTTGCTCAGCAACTTGCCAACGGGTCGTTCTATTTTGGCTGTCGAGGTAAGCTTTCAAAACCTCTGTGTCCATATCTGGCTTTAGAGTGCTTTCAATCAACCCAGCTTCTGCCGGATTGCTCAGGGGGCTGATCTGCTCCAAATAGTTGAGAATGGGCCAGACCCAATAAGCACAGCGCCTGGTTGGGTCAAGCTGCTCTAAACTCAGCAGAGTCACTCCCAGATGAGTATCTAGCGCCTGACTCAAGGCCAATTCCAGCCAGGCCAGCACCTGCTGATTGGGAACAATCAGACCTATTTTGGTGAAGGGAGGCTGTGCCTGGATGGCCTGAACCAACGGCTCCAGCAGCTCTGAGAAATGTGCGCCTTGATATATTTTCATACTGAATTTTCTAGTTTATTTTAATTATTAAAGCACGAATCTTAGCTTAAATCAGTAAACTGAACTTAAGCTAAGAATGTAGTAGACTCACAAAATATGATCTGGAGACTGCAGTGAACCCAATTCAACCCAGCCTAGCGGGGCTGGAACTCATCAAGCACTTCGAAGGCTTTCGAGCACAGGCTTACCCCGACCCCTTACATGGCTGGGCGATTGCTACCATTGGCTATGGCACCACCCGCTATGCTACTGGCCAACAGGTCACTCAGGGCGATCAGATCACGGAAGCTCAGGCTGAGCAGGAATTGCGACATTTCTTGACTCAGCAGGTGATCCCGGCTTTGTTAGCGATTCCGCATTATGAATCGATGACAGACCCTATGCGCGGGGCTTTGCAATGCTTTGCTTATAATCTCGGAGCCGGGTTTTATGGAGCGCCTCATTTTCAAACCATTACACGCGTATTGAAAACCCAGGACTGGTCACAAATGCGATCAGCCCTTTGCTTATACGTTAATCCAGGCACGGCTGTAGAAGTCGGTCTCAGACGTCGGCGCAATGCCGAAGCAGATCTCTGGGAGCAGGGCCTGCCCAGCTAAAGCTTTCATTCCTGGTTCTCCCTACTGCCACCGGCCCTTACGCTTCACGGGTGGCGATCAGATCAGTGAGCGATTTGTGCTGTCACCATCCATAAGCCCTGCGGGCAACGGCTACCGCTGGTGCCAGGCGTCGCCACTCTTGATCCGTGCAGCTATCCCCCACCCCGTTTAGGTGCGCGCGTTGGCCCTCAGCTGCGCCAATGCAGTTTGGTTTTGTGCTGGGTTTTTGCCCCTGGCCAAGACTCTTGTTTTTGCTGATTCAGGTTTTGCTTTTGCACCAGCTACGCTTCCCGCCCACCGCATCGATGCTGCACCCACGAGGGGGGGCAGAGCTCCGTGCTTGTAGTGACTCCTCCGTCGTCAACAATCAAGGCTCACGCGCAGATCGTAGAGAATTCTCTACGGCCTCAATTTGATTCTCCGATAATATGTTCTTCTTCAAAGCGTTCTGGAGTTAAACAAGGAGCAAATTGTTCATTTTTCAAGGTGGGCTCAACTTTAGATTGTATAACTAACTCTCCCCCTCCACAAAGTATCGTAACCTCAGGATGTGTTTCTTTCCTGTAATACATGTCCATAATAGCTGCTATATAAATATGTTTTTTTTCAAATAAACTCTTCTCTTCTATACTATCAAAATCTATGTCTTTATGAACATAAATAACTTTTGTAAATTTAAGAGTTAAGCATTTTACTATTTTATTTATACACGGATCTTGGGTTCCATAGCTAACTACTTTGATTAAAATATTATCCTTATTTTTAAAATAGTAATATAAAGCACCGGAGTGAAGATATTGTTCTAATAACAAGTTAATATTCACATGATAACCTTCACCCGATTTAGTGGACAGACAGTTAAGCAACACTTTGTTGCTCAAACTGCTCAGGGCTGAGATAGCCCAGGCTTGAATGAAGTCTTTGACGGTTGTATAAGACCTCAATATATTCAAAGATAGCGCTAGACGCCTCTTTGCGTGTTGTAAATACTTTATCACAGCATTCCAACTTTAACGTACCAAAGAACGACCCTGAACAAGCATTGCACCCATACGGGCAGAGCTCCCAGCAATTCCCTTTCCTACTCATGCTTTGGGACATCCCGTAGCCTTTTAATTGATCTTGAAAAGCTTGAGAGGCATATTGGGAACCGTGACCCGAATGAAACAGCAGTCCTGGTGAGGTCTCCCTACGTTGCAATGCCATATTCATAGCACCGTGAATCAAGCCCGCCGCCATCGTTTGCGACATACTCCAGCCAACGACCTTACGGGAGTTCAAATTTTGATGCCCTTTGGGTACCAGTACCACAGACAAATACAGCCAGCCTTCACGGGTGGAAATTTATGTAATATCTTCGGCCCAAACACGATTTGGCTCCGATACTTAAATTGACGATTCAGAATATTTTCAGCAACAGGCCGTGAATGATGGGAGTCTGATGCGCTAACTCGCTTTCGCTTCATTTTAGCCCGGAGGTGATTCTCCTTCATGATTCGGGCTACTCGATTGTGCCCCACGGAATAGCCCTGCTACCGTAAACTGGCCGTAAAACGAGGGCTGCCGTAGCATTTACGGCCTTGATCATAGATTTATCTTACCTTGGTGAGTAAAAACAAATTTTCCTGAGTTCGTTTGCCAGGTAAACGTCTTAAGTGTCGGTAAAAGCCACTCTTACTGACTTCTAGCAACTTTGTTATAACGCTGCACCTTAAATTTCTCGCTATGGTCTGAAATCCACTTCATACGTATTTGTGGTTCTTTTGGGAGAAGATCTCTAAGGCCTTTTTTGCCTTGGTTGTTGGCGAGTTTATGAGCCTTACAACCGAGGATTTATGCCCTATGGGTACCGCATAGCGCAGATTTCCTTATCCTCCTTGAGGCCAGCTACTTCACGTCTAAGCCTTGCCAATTTGGCTTCTTGAGCAGTCATGTTGCCATTGCCCCGAAAAGCTTCCTCGCCGTCGTTCTTTTGCTCTTGTCGCCAACGGTAAATTACATTGGACTGAATACCCAGGCTTCTTGCCCCTTGCGCCCCGCCAACTTGCCGTGCCAGCTCTAAGGCTTCGAGTTTAAATTCTCTATCGTACTTTCTGTTCGGCATTTTTTCACCCTCTTTTTAAGTGCAATCCTTTATTCTCAGGTGTCCACTTTTTCGGGGAAGGTCACACTCAGGTGGAAGTTTAATTTTGCGCTTTGGTATCAGTTCAAAATAATTTATGAGCAACTTTAAATGATTCTATTTGCTCAAATTAAGACTCTCCCCACAATAGATGATGTTTTCTTAAACAACCCTTACTCTTTAATCTTCCAAACCATAAGAAAGTTTTTCTAAAACCCTTATACAACTAATGTAAGAAACGTAGATGTAGGAATATCAATATCATGTCAAATTTAAGTATCTCTTCAAAACCCGTTTTAGCCCAAGTTGCTCAATCAACTAAACCAGCTTCCCCTCAAGCACAAACAGAAAATAAAGCGACAGCTCCCTTAGCCTTAAACTCACAAGACATCCTTAAAGTCAATAACCACTCTTCATTAAAAGACACCGTCAAAGCAGCTGTTAAATTAGAAGCCAAAAGTTACGCTAAAGTTGGTGCTGTTGCCGGCGGACTTGCTGGCGGTCTAACGGGTTTGGTGGCAGCTGCCGCTACTACTATGGGCCGACCTTTGTATAACCACACAGAACTCCTCATGGTCGGGACTGCTGTAGGAGTTGTCGGTGGCATTATTGCTGGAGCTGCCACAGGCGCCGCTGGCGGTGCAGCTTTAGGAGTTATTGATGGCGCTGTTGTCAGTATGGTTGACTCTAAATCTGAAGCCCGCTTAATGAGCGGTCTTACCGGTGGTGGTATAGGTTTTGCATACAGTCTCAAATCTGGTCACTCCTTAAAATTAGCCGCAGTCAGTGCAGTGATTGGTGCCGGAATTGGTTCTTTTGCCGGTGGTGCTGTTTACGGAAGAGCCGCAGCCAAATTAGAATAAAACTTAAAACTGACCTACCCGATTTAGTGGACAGACTGTTAAGCAACACTTTGTTGTTCAAACTGCTCAGGGCTGAGATAGCCCAGGCTTGAATGAAGCCTTTGACGGTTGTAAAAG
>JBBKWI010000046.1:0-17705 GCA_037968875.1 Candidatus Sericytochromatia bacterium
AACTATTAATAGAATATCATCAAAAGCGTTGGTTTCATAGGGGGAGAAGCGTCTGATTTGGCTTTGAAAAATTAATTTTAGAGCTGAATCTCTCGAAAAGTTGCTAGTCTTGTGGAGCGGGTTTGAGTTCTGAACTTATAGTCGGATTGCTCTCAAATTGCGGATCTGACTGGATATTTTCAAGTAAAAAATGACTTTGCTCAGGCAATTCTTCTAAGAGGGCGCCGAGCTGATCCATCACTTTTCCGCTTTTGAGGGTACTAACCATCCCCTGAATATCAGCTTCAGAAAGAGATGCGGGATTAAAAAGCTTATTTAATTTTAAATCGGGCAGCTCATTCAATTTAATTTCGGTTGACATTGCACTTACCCTCTTTATATATTAACGGATGCTTAATATTTATTTTAACGCTCCTGTTAATAAAATTACAAGAAAATTTCATCAAATAGAGATATTAATTAATTTCAGCACCTGGGCGTGTCAGGGCGTATTTGCTCATTAAATTACGCTGAAAGCGTTCTGCCAGATAGTGATTGACGCTAACGAGACGCTCTAAATCGATACCCGTTTGAATGCCCATACTTTGTAGCATATAAACCAAGTCTTCTGTGGACATATTTCCAGCGGCTCCCGGGGCATAAGGGCAACCTCCCAGGCCGCCGACGGAACTGTCAAAAGTTTGAATACCCATTTCTAACCCGGCCAAGATATTAGCGAGGGCGGTCCCACGGGTATCATGCAGATGTAAGGCCAGTTGCTCTAACGGCAGTTTTTCTGTCAGATAAGCAATCATTTCGCGAACCGCTAGCGGATGGGTGACCCCAATGGTATCGCCTAATGAAACCTGATAAACGCCCATTTCAAATAAAGCTTCAACCAGAGGCCTGACTTGTTCAGGCTTAACCGCTCCTTCATAAGGGCAGCCAAAAACTGTCGATAAATAAGCACGGACTTGTAAGCCTGACTGGCGTGCTTCTTCAACCAGGGGGGGATACATTTGTAAGGCTTCCATCGTGGTGCGATTGATGTTTTTAAGGCTGTGGGCATTGGTGGCTGACATAAAAATAGCCACCTCGTCGAGTTTGGCTTCTAGAGCGCGTTGCAAACCTCGCTGATTGGGCACCAAAGCTGAATAAGTGGTTCCAGGTTTTCGCTCAATACCCGCTGCGACCTGGTCGGTGTCGGCCAGGGGCGGGATTCGATCCGGGCGTACAAATGAGCCGATCTCAATATAGCTGACACCGCTTTCAGCCAATTGATTGATCATTTTGATTTTGTCCTGGGTCGGCAAAATCTGCTTTTCGTTTTGAAGTCCGTCGCGGGGGCCGACTTCAACGATTTTAACTTGTGTTGGCGACATCTTTATTGTGCCTCTGTTGGATTCATTTCTGTATTCACATCGCGTTGAAACTGCTCAAGCCACTTAGAGCCTTCGCCCAAACGCTTATTGACGAGATTTAGACCTTTGTCTTGAGTCCACATGCGTTCAGCAACAATATAGCTTTCGAAAGACTTAAATAAAGACTGATAGCTTTCGCGATTCTCATAGGCAGTCTTGTGCTTTTTGAGTGTTTTTTGGGTTTCAGGTAACATTTCATTGACCGCTATCTGATAACGCGCTTTGGCAAAGCTGGTTGTTTTGGTCATGTTTTCCAGGGTTTTTAAGCGCAGTGATGCGCTTTGCATTTCCTGATAATAGGTTTTCTCTTGAACTGATAAGCCCGGGCCGTTGGAGCAGCCCAATAAACAGAATAAAACCAGACTAATCCACGCTAATTTCATGCAGTTCAGGCTCCTTTTTCATCTGACTTAGAAAATTATGACCCATGGCCATTGAGATTCCCAACCCTATAGATAGGATACCAGAAATAGCAAGCCAGAGGCCCTTGACTGGCTTGATGGGTTCCAAGGGGGGGAGAGCCGGGTCTAATACCCGAAAAAGTTCTATTTCACGGCGAGCATCTAGTCGCGCTGCCTGAACCTGTTGCTGTAGCAATAAATAGAGTTGTGATTTTAAGCTGACCTGTCGTTGCAAGCGGGCTAGACTCAGGGCCTGGGCTGGCAAGCCCAGCAGACTACGTTGGTATTTGACTTTGGCCTGTTTGAGAGCTGCCTTGCGTTCATTCAAGCCGGCGACTTCAAGTTCTAAGCTATTGCGTGTGGATGCGCTTTCAGGAGCCAGTTCAATAGCATGCTCGTCATAGCTATTGCGGCGGGCGTGGGCTTCTTGCAAGGCTGCCTGTGCGGTGAGTTCCTGAGCTTCGAGCCCGGCCAGGGTCTTAATCAATTGCTCAACTTCATTGTCTAATGAAACTGTTCGGTGGAGTTTTTGAAAGCTCAAAAGCCCTTCTTCACTGGTTTTCAATTCGTTTTCAAGGACTTTGACTTGCTGGTTGAGATAATCCAATTGGCGGTTTTGCTCTTTATCGATCAGGGTGCTGACATACGCTTTTAAAGCGGCTACATATTGATTGGCGAGCTCTGCGCTGAGTTCCGAGTCGCTGAGCTCCGTTTGAATGCGTAAGGTGTGGTTGCGGCTATCAGGTGGCAGCACTTCGGTTTGGGCTTGCAAATACTGAACCAGAATGCGGTCTTGATAAGAGTCGGGAGCATCTGCTAAGAGACGTTGGACTTCAGGCAAACTTTTAAGGTCTGTTTTTTGAGCTACGTTTTCAGCCAGGCTTCGGCTTTTTAAAATGCTAATTAAGTCATCAATTGAGGAGCCGCTGCTGCCGGGTAAGCCCAAATTGCGCAAGGGACCGATCACATCGAGTTGAGACTCTAAACGCGAAACCAACGTGCTCAACCCCCCTTGTTGGGCTTCTAAAACCAGCAGACTTGATTGGGCCTGATAGACCGGGGTTAAGACAAAAAAGATCATCCAAATCGCCAGCCCCAATCCCAGTAGGCAGGTGCTCAAGATTAACCATGCATAGTGCTGTAAGAGTCTTAAATAGTAAAAACGGTCGGAATGACCGCGCTGATTCATGGATTGGGCCGGCTTAAGTTGACGACCACGGAAACAATCCCAAGGGTGCTTAAAATCAGGGTCGTTAACTCGGTGACATTGCGGATATTAAAGAATTGCTCCGGGATCTGAATCAAATCATCGGGCTGTAGTTCCGGGTTGCCGTCTGGGTTTTCGCCTTTTAAATACGTTTCTAAGTTGATAGTGAGACTCTGTCTGTTTTGATTGCTTTGACGACTGATCTTGATATCTGAAAGATTGGCATTGGTCAAGCTGCCGCCAGCTTGTTCAATTGCGTCTAGCAGGCGCATCCCTTGTTGCCAGGTCTGGGGACCGGTTTGACGTACAAGTCCCTGAATTAAAATACTTTGATTGATACCGGTTAGTTTACGAGGGGGCAAATAAATCAAATCGCCATTCTGAATCTGGGAGCTAGCCAGAGCGGGTGTGGGCTTGAATTCTCCGTTTTGATTCAGACCATCGACCCAAACCTGGGTTTGTCTGGGATCAGCTGTCGCTTTTGAGCCCCCGGCCCAGACCAGAACCTGTTCGATAGATTCACCAGGCAAGACTTCATAAAGCCCTGGCTGTTGCACTTCGCCCAGGACAGCTACTTTTTGCTCAATGGCGGGTACATGAATCTGCTCGCCGCCGTAAAGCAGTGGGTTGGCCGTTGGCTTGCCGCCAAAATGAAAGGCGAAGAGATCAATGCTTTCTGATTTTTGCTTGGATTGACTTAAACGGATCTGCCTGACAGAACCATTGTCTTTGACGCCCCCAGCAAAGCGCAGGGCTTCTAAGAGTGGAGAGCCCCAGTAGACCTGATAATAGCCTGGGCGATTGACATAGCCCGTGACCAATACCTGCACGCGACGAATTTGCTTTAAAAAAACGCTGACCTGCAATTGGTCTTTTTGAAGTTGTAAGGTTCGTTTTTTAATTGCTATTTCAAGGCTCTCTAGTTTTTCTCCACTGACCTGAAATATGCCAACCCGTGGAATTTGAATTTCTCCCTGTGGATTTACGGCCAGATCATAACTCAGGTTGACCCGATCATTCCAGAGACTGATTACAACTTGATCTCCAGGTCCCAGGGGGTAGTTGCTTTCTGGAAGGTTAACCGGTGCATCTTGAGCGGGCGTCCGTGTGAAACCGACCTGTGGCTGGGCGCGACTTAAGGCTTCTTGCAGCTGGATTTGGCTCCAGGCTGGTAAGCTAAAGAGCGTGCAGAGGCAGAGCAAGAGTGGGTAAATAAGATAAGCAGGATGGTGGCTAATGATCTTCATGGCTTCAATTCGTTTGCTAGATTTCTTTTATTATCACCTGATTGAGACCTTTGCGCCAAATGGAATCTCGGTCTAGCTATTTTTGATGACGGTGAGAATATAAGTCATGCCTCAGGTTTCTGTGATTGTCCCTGTATATAATAGTGCTTCTTTATTAAAGCGTTGCTTAATCAGTCTTCAAAATCAGAGCTTCTATGATTATCAGGTCTGGGTAATCGATGATGGCAGCGAAACGGCACTTACTGACTTGCTCTGGTGGAAGCACTTATCCCCACGTTTTCAACAGCTGCGCTTGCCGTCCAATAAAGGTCGAGCCCATGCTCGCAATCAAGGAATTCTGCAATCAACGGGTGAGGTTCTGATTTTTCTGGATGCAGATATGCAGGTGGGAACAGACTTTATTGCTCAGCATTGGCGCTTTCATCAAGAGCGAGGCCCTGGTTGGATTGCACAGGGGAAAGTGATCGGCACCCCTGACCCTGCATTAAAAGCAATGGAGAGTCTCTGGACTGACGCCTCACAGGCTTTTTTTGCAACTGGTAATGTGTCTATTGCCGGAGCTGCTGTGCAGGCGCATCGCTTTGATGAGAATTTTGCTGAATATGGCTGGGAAGATTTGGAGTTGGGTTTCCGTTTAAAACAAGCGGGCTATCGCTCAAGTCTGCTCAGGCCAGCGATTGCCTGGCACTACGAGCCTCTGACTCGAAATTGGCCAGCGGATCAAGCGAAAGAAGAGCGGCGTGGGCAAGGTGCTGCTTTGTTTTTGAAAAAACACCCTCACTGGGAAGTTCGCTTGATGACTCAGTTAACCCCGTTGCATACGTGGCTCGATCGTTTGCAACAGTGCTTATTGCCAGAAGCAACATTGCGTGATTATAGCCAGAGGCTTGAGTCAAAATATCCTAAATTAGCGCTTGCGATCTATAGGGGACTATTAAACCATTACGCACTGACAAGCGCACAAAAGGCCTGGAAGGACTTGCACTCGAACCGAGCTTAACCCTAAGATGACATGCGTTAAGTCAAGCTAAAGATACAGAGGAAAATGTCGTGGGACTACGCTCGCAATGGGGCCGGTTTTTAATCCCGGATTATATGGAAGCTCGGGTTGAGGATATCGATCTGGAGCGCTGGTATCAAGCTGGCGTTCGAGGTGTGATTCTGGATGTGGATGATACTTTGACGACCAAGGATTCACCGTGCGTGGCGGCAGCGGTCTTAGATTGGCTTCAGCGAACCGAACAGCAGGGTTTTGCCTGCATCATTGTCTCTAATAATCGTTACCCTGAGCATATTGAGCATGTTTCAAAGCGGCTGGGCATTCCGGCGATTGCTCGGGCACGCAAGCCGCGCTCCAATGGCTTTCGTTGGGCCCTAAAAGAATTGGATCTACCCCCTGAGCAGGTTGTGGTTGTGGGAGACCGTATTTTGACAGATATTCTGGGCGGTGCCCGTATGGGCATGAAAACCTGCCTGGTGGCACCCGTGACGAAAGAACTTTCCCGCCAAAAACAAACGCTTTACGCCTTTGAAAAGTGGTTAAGCCGAGCTTTAAAACCCTAAAATCGTTCTTGTGGCTTTGGAGTCAATCTTTTTTCTGAATTGATTTGAATCAAGGGAATGCTCGCAAGACAGCATTATCATTAAATAGGGCGATCTTGACTTATCTAACTTACCCGACTGATAGGGGCAATATGTTACATTGTAGGGGTATTTGTACCCTCGTACTTGTAATATTTATTTAAACTATTAATAATGAAAACATCAATCTTAAGGAAAAAACAAACGTGAATGCAGGTCGCATAATAACGATTGGACTCGTCAGCATTTTTTGTATAAGCATTTATTTGCTCTCTTTGCTGGTGCCTGGCAGCCTAGATGGTGCGCTATCTTACATGATTGCCAATGGCCCTGTCGCTGCAGAACAAAAACGCGTTTTTTGGTATACCATCTGGGTATCTGCGTTTTTGATGGTTACCGTCGGCGGGGTGTTTTTATACGCTATTTTCCGCTTTCGCGCCAAGCCAGGACAGGATTTTAACGTTCCTGAACAAACTCACGGCAGTGCTGCTGTTGAAGTCGGCTTGATTGCCGCTTCATGTGTGCTTTTGCTCGTGATTGCAATTCCCAATGCCAAAGCGCTTTTTTATGTCAGTGAAGTTCCACAAGATCGCAAAGAAGAAGCCGTCAAAGTGATCGCGATCGGTCACCAGTGGTGGTGGGAATTTCAATATCCTGATTTAGGCATTACGACAGCCAACGAGATGCATATTCCGGTGGGTAAACCCGTCGATATCGAAGTTCGTTCTGTCGACTCTCTCCACAGTTTTTGGGTTCCTCGTTTGGCAGGCAAAATCGACGCCATTCCAGGGCAACACAATACTATGTGGTTCCAAGCTGACGAAGTCGGTAAGTATTATGGCCATTGTACCGAGTACTGTGGTGATTCTCATGCCAATATGCGCTTTTTCGTGATGGCAGACGAGCAAGCTGACTTTGATAAATGGGTCAAACATGAAACCAGCGATGCAGTGGCTCCTGATAGCGTTGAGCAAATCAACGGTCAACGGGTCTTTATGCAGGGCTGTAATTCTTGCCATGCTCTCACTGGAACTGATTCTATGGGCGTTGTAGGTCCCAATTTAACGCATTTCGGAAGCCGGACCTCTTTGGGATCCGCGATCTTCCCGAACGATACAAAACACTTGGTTGATTGGCTCAAAGATCCCCAGGGTGTCAAGCCTGGTAACAAAATGAATCTCGAACAGGTCAATATGGTGTTAAGCAACACCGATATTAAAGACCTGGTTGCCTATCTTCAAAGTTTGAAATAAAAGGAAAGAAAAACTATGGCCACACATACCGATGTCGTCAGCGCGCCAGATTTGCTTCCCGAACACGAGGCCGTTGAAGCTGGCATGTTGGGACCGCGTCCGCAGTCCCAGACAGGTATTTGGAGTTGGCTGACAACCATTGACCACAAGCGCATTGGCATTATGTACGGACTCTTTGCCTTGTTCTTTATTGTGGTGGGTGGGATTGAAGCGCTGATGATGCGGATTCAATTGTCAGTTCCCAATAACGATTTTCTGGTAGGCGATGCCTTTAACCAGATGTTTACGATGCATGGCACGACCATGATCTTTCTGGGCGTGATGCCCTTAACAGCAGCCTTTTTTAATTACGTTGTGCCTCTGCAAATTGGCGCCCGTGACGTTGCCTTCCCACGTTTAAACTCGTTTAGTCTCTGGGTCTTTGTGGCCGGGGCTGTCTTAATTAATGTGAGTTGGTTAGTAGGCGAAGCCCCTAACGGCGCCTGGGTGGGTTATCCACCGATTACTTCTACTTCTTTCAATCCTGGCCATAACTCAGATTACTGGTTAATGGGACTTATTATTTTAGGGGTGGCTTCGGTCGCTGCTTCACTTAATTTTTTCACCACGATTATCAATATGCGTGCGCCAGGCATGAGCCTGATGCGTATGCCTGTTTTCGTTTGGATGACCTTGATCACCAACGTTTTGATTCTGCTGGCCTTCCCTCCGATCACGATTGCCTTAATACAATTGATGATGGATCGCAGTTTTGGTGCGCTGTTCTTTGACTATAGTCAGGGCGGCATGCCGATTATGTGGCAGCATTGGTTCTGGGTCTTTGGTCATCCAGAGGTCTATATTTTGATCCTGCCTCCCATGGGCATTATCTCTGAGATCCTGCCAACCTTTTCACGTAAGCCTTTGTTTGGCTATCCTTTGATTGTTTTCTCAGGTGCCTTTATTGGTTTTATGGGTTTTGCGGTCTGGTCTCACCATATGTTCACCACCGGTATGGGTGTGGTTGCTGTCCTGGCCTTTTCGGTCACGACTTCGATTATCGCGGTACCGACTGGGGTTAAGATCTTTAACTGGGTCGGCACCATGTGGGGGGGCAATTTACGGATGGAAACCCCAATGCTGTATGCTCTCGCTTTTATCGCAATGTTCTCAATTGGTGGTTTCAGCGGTATTATGCACTCAGCGGCAGCAGCTGATTATCAGCAGCACGATACCTATTTTATCGTGGCTCACTTTCACTATGTATTGGTAGGTGGCTCAATAGCGGGCTTGCTTGCGGGCTTGTCTTATTGGTTCCCCAAAATCACCGGTCGCATTCTCAATGAGAAACTGGGACTGGCTGCCTTTTGGACCTTCTTTGTGGGTTTCAATGGCACCTTTTACCCGATGCATATTTTGGGCTTAAACGGAATGCCACGTCGTATTTATACCTATGATGCCAATATGGGCTTCAATTTCTGGAACCATTTTGTGACCGGCATGGCCTTTGTGCTGGCCTTTAGTTTCCTCTTGTTCTTTATCAATATGTATTACTCATACAAACACGGTAAAATCGCAGGCGATGATCCCTGGGATGGACGCACTCTGGAGTGGAGTATTCCTTCTCCGGTTCCTGTTTACAACTTTGCGGCCACACCGCAGGTGACCCATCTGGATGATTTCTGGCATAAAAAACAAACCGGTCAGGCCATGCCTGAATTTGATGGTCATTTGATTCATATGCCGGGAGCTTCGTATTATCCACTGATCACCGGTGTTGGCATGTTTATCATGGGTATGGGTTCTGTCTATATGCGTGATGCAATTATGTTAGCTACTGTCGTCACCTCAGGTGGCTTCCTGATTTTATTGTTTGGTATTTTCGGCTGGGCCTTAGAAACCCCCGGTGGATATTACCTTGATCCCAGAAAAGAAAGTGGGGGATACAACTGATGAGTAGCGCAGCACTCGCCGCCGATCATCACGACGAACACCATCATGAAGAGCACTCCTATACGGGAGTGCCCAGCAAGAAAATCCTGATGTGGGCTTTCTTGGCTTCTGACTGTATGTTCTTCGGTACTTTGATCTCAACTTATATTATCTATAACGGCAAAAGTCTTGTCGGGCCTTATCCAACGGATCCCGGTATTCTGAATATTCCGATTACAACAGCCAGTTCATTTGTACTGCTGATGTCTTCTCTGTTGATGGCGCTCACGGTAGCGGCCATCAATCGCCAGGATATTTTTAAATTCCGGCTCTGGATTTTCCTGACTTCTGTCTTTGGCCTGATTTTTCTGGGTTTTCAATCGTTTGAATTCACGGAGTTTTACCATGCAGGTCTGAGGATACAAACCAATCTTTTTGGTTCGACTTTCTTTACCATGACCGGTACTCACGGCCTGCACGTCTTTTTGGGTGTGCTCTGGCTAATTGCCTGGTTTATCTATTCCTTCTTTGGGAACATGAAAGACAAAGCCACAGATATTGAAGTTGCTGGTTTGTACTGGCACTTTGTTGACATTGTCTGGATCGTGATCTTCACCGTGATCTATCTGGCCGAATTCGTTGGAACAGGAGCAGCATAATAATGAGTGATCATACACAGGAACATCATGATCATGTTCCAACTTATATCAAGCTTGCCGTTCTACTCTCTGTAGTCACGGCAATCGAAGTGGCGATTCTTTATCTGCCGATACCCAGTGCTTTAATGTATTTCGGGCTCTATGGCCTGGCTGCTTTAAAGTTTGGTTACGTTGTCGCGATGTTTATGCACTTGAAATACGACAATAAAATTCTGACGGGCATCTTTTTTGGTGGTTTCACGATTGCTTTGGCAACCATGATGGCGATGGTCGCGCTGATTAATTATCAGCCGACGAAAACCTCGCATTACGTCAAAACCTCAGTCGAACTGGCCAAGTTAAATGCAGGCAACCCTGAAAATGGTTCAGCAGTCTTTATGTCTAAAGGCTGCGCTGCTTGCCATGCAATCGAAGGCCTAGACGGTGCTGTGGGTGCTGTTGGGCCTGCACTGACTGGCTTGGGACAGCGTGCTGGGGAACGTATTCCTGGTAAAGAAGCCGTGGCTTACATTCGCGAGTCGATTGAGAAGCCAAACGAATTTGTGGTTGACGGGTTTGCCGCTGGTTTAATGCCTGCCAACCTGAAGGCCTCAATGTCAGCTGACGAATACAAGGATCTGATAGCTTATTTAGAGACCCTATGAACGCATTACTGAACCTACTCTGTCCGCCTGCCTGGGCTCACCCTGGCGAAATTGTCTCTCTGGAGCTCTCTGCTTCTTTGTGGTGGCAATGGCGAACCGAGTGGGTTTTGTTTTGTTTATTGGCTTTTATAGGTGCGCTTTATTTCCGCTTTTTAAAGCAGATGGCACAAGCTGAATCGCAAAGCTGGCAGTGGAAATCTCCCTTGCTGTTTTGGGGTGGCTTGGCCTCTATTTATGTCGCAGCTGCCTCTCCAATTGATCGTATTGGCGAAGAGTACCTCTTCAGTGTGCATATGGTGCAGCACAATTTGTTTATGTACCTGACAGCCTGGCTTTTATTGGCTGGGATTCCGGCCTGGTTGTTTCAAGCGGCTTTAGACCGTGTGGGCGGCTTTGGCAGAGGTACTTATCGCTATTTGCGGCATCCAATCACGGCCTGTCTCCTGTTTAACTTAAGCTTCACACTCTGGCATATTCCCTTTCTCTATGACTGGGCTTTGCAAGATCGCATGGTGCATAATTTCGAGCATTTGACGATGATTTTCACCTCGCTGGTGCTCTGGCTACCCCTGTGGGGCCCCGTTCGTGAGCAGCGCCTTCTGCCGCCTTTGCAATTGCTCTACTTGGTAAGTGTTGCCATTGCCCAATTGCCTGTTTTTGCCTATGTGACCTTTTCAAAGCAGGTCTTGTACCCGACCTATGCTTTGGCTCCGCGCTTAACGGGCTTAAGCCCTCTGGCTGATCAGCAACTGGGGGGTGTGATTATGAAAATTGTGGGGATGCTGGTCTTATTTGCCGCATTTTTGGGCGTTTTTATGGACTGGTATAAGACTGAACGCGAGAAAGATGAGCGCGAAGAGCGTGTGCGCTTAGCACAACAGCGGCCATCTGCCGCACAAACATGAGATACTGTATACAATATTGTGATTTAAAGAAAGGGTTTTAGAATGAAACCGGGAGATCAGATTAAGGTTATTGCTCTGTCATTTTTCTCGATTGTGGTAATGATAGGTGTTATTACCATGGTTTCCATCATGACCACTCAGGCCGTGGCTTCACATGGTGGCGAACATGGTGCTGAGCAGGGTGAAGAGACCCATGCCAGTAGCACGAACAGCGAAAACAAAGATACCCATGGCACTGCCACGACTGAGCATGAAACCTCTGCTACCACAGATAGCCATGAGCCCAAAGAAATGACGCATGCTACCGATAAAACGGCCAGCACCGAAACCAAAGAAGATGACAAAGCCCATAGTACCCATGTTGAAGCTGAGACTGCCAAAGTCGCTGCTGTTGGTGGCGATATCGAAAAAGGCAAAGAAGTTTTCAAAGCTAAAACCTGTATGGTTTGCCATACGGTGTCTTCGCTTGACGGTGCTGTCGGTACGATTGGTCCTAAGCTAGATGGCCTGAGCAAAGTTGCTGCGACCCGCGTACCGGGCATGTCAGCGGTTGATTATATCAAACAATCGATTGAAGAGCCCAATGCCTTTGTGGTTAAAGATTTCGCACCTGCGATGACCCCTCTGCGTGGCAATATGAGTGACGAAGAGTTCACCAATCTGGTGGCTTATTTAAGTACGCTCTAAGTACACGATTCAATTTCTAAGGCCCACTGCTGAGCGGTGGGCTTTTTTCGTGTTAGGTCAGATGATTCAAGTCTTAGCGTTTGACTTTCTTGATCTGGTTATTTAGTGAATCAACAATATAGAGATCGCCATTTGCTTGAACCATGACGTCGTATGGCATGGCTAATGAAACATTTAAGGCACTTCCTTGAGCTTGTGTACCTCCTCCAGCAATGGTCTTGATTTTGCTATTGTACAGATTGATCGCTCGAATCACTTTGTTTTGAGAGTCAGCAATGAACAAGTAGCTTCCTTGGGCACTTAGTGCGATGCCAGTTGGCGTATCCAATTGTGCTGAGACTGCGGCACTTCCATCTCCTGAATAACCGGCCTGCCCTGTGCCTGCTATTGTTGTTATTGCCTGCGACACCTTATCGATTTTGCGGATTTTATGGTTAAAGGTATCCGCGATGTATATATTACCGCTTGCATCTACAACTAAGTCGTGAGGCGTATGCAACTCAGCTTGCGCTGCTTGACCGCCGTCTCCCCCACTTCCAAAACCCACTTGACCGACAATCGTTTCAATCATGCCAGTGTCAATATTTAGTTTTTGAATCCGGTGGTAAAGAGAGTCAGCGATATAGATCGCGTTTTGGTAAATTGCGATCCCCAGGGGGAAGTTGAGGGCGCTGGTTAAGGCATTATTACCTTCAATCTCATTGCCACCTCCGGCAATCGTTTTAAGATTGCCTGTATTGAGATTCATTTGTCGGATACGATTATTGACTTTATCTGAAAAATAGAGCTGGTTGTCTTTCGCAACCAGGCTAACTGGATAAATAAGTCTCACTAAATGAGCTTCGTCATTGTCGCTATTAAAACCTGAGATACCCAAGCCAGCAATTGTCGAGATGGTGCCATCAGGTTTAATTTGTCGAATGACATGATTAAAGGAGTCGGCAATGAAAAAGTTGTTCGTGGCGTCAGCGATTATGCCATGTGGGTCGTCCAATTGCGCATCTATTGCAGGTCCAAAATTGCCATTACTGCCAGCGTCTCCGGTGCCTGCCAGTATAGAAACTTGGCAGCTATTATTATCAAAGCAATAGGTTTCAGCTGGAAGTGTTATAGGAGACGTTGCTGTTCCGCCGCCAGCAGTAGATCCGCCACCTCCACTGGATCGGGGGTTGTCGATAATCACCTGGGCAATTGCTGACGGTCCATTTTCTGCGCTGACGCGAACAATGGCACTACCTGAACTGCTGAGCACTTTTATCAAGCCCGTCTGATCAATGAGGAACAAATCCGGTCGATCTACTGACCAGCTAAGCTGTAAGTCTGAACGATTAATCGCATTTCCGTTTTGATCTTTTGCCTGAACAATCAGAAGTCGGCTTTGATCTTTTTGCATCACAATATTTAAATCAACAATTTTCAATTGTTCTACAATGATCGTTTGCTTCCCAGCAGGGCTTGGTGCAGATGGTACCGAAATTGGGTTTGGAAGAGGTGACGGCTGTAAGTTAGGTGGTTTACGGTTTGATAAGTCTGAGCTGGGAGAGAGTTCAGGTAAGAGAATGATTGGAAATGCTGTCTGGCTTGAGGGGGGAGCTATTTGGGTGTTGGGGGCGGAATTTGAAAAACACCCGCTCAAGAGCAATGTACTGCTCAGACAAAATAGGGCTGCTAAATTAGACTTCATTCTGTAAAAACCGTATTATGTAAGGTGATCGTATTTTATAGGAAAGCCGAAAAGATTACAAGCTATGCTCGTTTCTGTGTGCAGTCTAAGCTTTAAGGTTGTTGGACAAATTACATATTTGATGGTTTAATAAATTAACAGTTCTGGGTTGCCATAAAGTTGGGTTGTTTATGAAGAAATATGTTTTATGTTTTATTGGTTTTATTCTGCTAATCATAGCCTGTACGCAAACGCCGACGACTGTGAAAAGCTTCAAAGTAGATCAGCCAATTCAATACACCTCAGAACAACTTGCTGTTCAACGGCAAAAATATGTAAGCAATAGAGAAGCCAAACTTAAAAATATCCGAGAAAAGAAAGTCCCTTTTCGTAGTCCGTCGGGTGGGTTCGAACTGAAGCGTGTTGAGAAATACCAAACATCTGTTAAGTATTTGGATGATCCTTACGTTTACAATGAAACCTATCTCATTTCAAAACCCTTTTCTGTGAGCGCTACTGAGCAAGAGACTTTAAATTCACAGAATTTTTGGCGTGTGAACGCGATGCGTCAAATCCTTGATCACTCACAAGAAGATATTGTTGTTAATTTTGAGACTGCTCTGGAGTATTCAGATGGGTCTGAAATAAGTAACGAATTTTTTAAATTTGATACTACGTATTTCTATACTTACACCGAAACTTACGCTTTTGATAAATACACTGATGTTAGGAAAGATGGCAAGTTATTTATTTCGAGTTCACCTGATGCCCAACAGGCTTTAGATATTGATGGGCAGCTTCATTATAGAATTCGATTATACAGCAGCTCTGGTGTGAGTATCGTGGCGGCTGGGAGATTAGATAGCGGTTCGCCTCCCATAGATTTGGTTGAGAAGCATAATCTGTCACCTAACATTTATTACACTGAAATCTTTATTGTTAAACCCGTAACGGCTGGAACTCAAACCATGGGTTCAAGAAAATCAATTTACCTTAACGAGATCATTCCCATTCAGCGAAGCGATGTTTACATTGATGGTAAATTAATTGGTCCGCGCTATTTTTCGGCAAATCACTCGCGGTGTCCTAGAGAAGTAAAGTATCAAGCGGTTCGGCATCCCAACATACACGCACTGAATCCAACGGCTGTGGAGACTCGTGTGGATATTTATTCTTTTCCAGATTGGAATTACCTGGGGTCGTTGCCTGAAGCTGGCATCGGTAATTATACGTTTACTTGGGACGGGACATTACCCGTGGGGTTTTATAGAGATAATGGGGGGTATGAGTTGGACCCAGGTCATGGCTTAACAACGTTACCTCATGGTTGGTATTATTTGCACCTCTTACATCGCTATAAGAGAGATGTTGGGGGCTCAGTCTATGATTCTGTCGACCAAAAAATGGTCTTTTGGGGTGATGAAACCAATATTCCTGAAGATGCTTGTCAACCTGAACCCAGCCCCCCACCTGGGGGAGATGGGGATTCCGGTGAGTTTTGTCATCAAAGCACGAGTGCCGGTGGTTCTGTGAGTTTAAGTTGTGTTAAATGCCCAGGGGGAAGGCTACTCTTTAAAAATAAGATTCCTGTCTCTTGTCAATCTGAGCACCAAACAGATGAGGCTCAATTTATGTTTAATCCCTCTGACGGAGACTTCTCGATAGAATCAGTCAGCCAAAAGGTTCCGTATGCTCAGTTTCGAGATGTAGACAATTCAAATTGTAGGCTTGTCGAATGAGTATCAGAAATTTGCGACAGAATTATTTTTTGCAACGGGCAATTGTGTGCGGCTTGACTCTTTGTTTTGTGTTGAGTTCTTGTTTGCCCCCGCAGAGCCAGACGCAATCTAGAACTCAGCCGAATCAACCCAATCTGGATTCAACCAATGGATTCAAAACCAAGAGTTTTTTGAATGAGGCGATTGATCAACTCCCTGTAGGCCCTGATCCTTATCATCAATTTGAAATTATGGCGCAAAGTCATAATGAGGCCTTTGAGATTCGTACCGAGCGTGATTATCCGATTAATATGCAAATGGAGTTTGAGGGGAATCAATTCACACCCACGCGCTTGCAAAAGTTTACTCAGGGTGGCTTAACGGATCAGGCTGCTCAGGCTGAATTGCAACGTATAACCGCAAGTATTACTGAGTCTTATCGACTGTATTCGATGAAGATCTGGGAGGTCCTTCTCAAAGCACAGCACGAAGCCAAAGCCAAATCGCAGTCTGATTATCAAAAACAACTTGCCTTGTTAGATCCTAGTTCTGCTGCTTACCAACAGCTTACTACAGGCTATGAAACAGCGCGAAAAAAGCGTGAAACTATTTTTAAAAATCAGCAGTTGGCCGCACGTGATGCATTTGCACAAGAGCAGTCCCAATTGCTTCTGTATGTACAGAAAAAATATAGTGAAGACCCCGATTTTAAGGCACAGGGTTGTTTTCTTTTTGGTTGTTTTGTTGAAGCGGGAATCAATATTGGAAACGCCATAGCTAAAGGAATATTGAGTGTCAGCTTAGGGGACCAATATACCAATGAGGTTGCTCAGCAAATTGATAATTTTACCCAAGACTTAAAAGGAAATCTCAATCATCTGTTCGTTTTTCGTGACCCTTCACCCACTCCCGTCCCTACGCCTACTTTGTTTACTCAAGTTGTTGCTGACGACATGACTGAAACGGTTGGTGTTACAACTAAAACTATTTCAACTGACCCTTTGGAACAACCGATTGTACTGGAGCCTGAATCCAAACAACTTGTGATTTCTACACCTGGAGAAATCAAGATAGAAACGCGCAACCAGATGATGGTTGATACGCTTAAGTTCTTGAATAAGTATGCAAGCTTGGAAGAATTGGGTGATATGGGGTCTTTTAGTGTTCCTATTTTTATTAGCGATATTATTGATGGCGCGAATGATAACGGCTTCCCCATTGAGATTGATGTGAGCGCAATTAAACAACATGATTGTCATAAATTGCGGGAAAATTTGAATGCAGTTAAAGATATTAACCAATTATACGAAGCTAAAAACGGGGATGAGATCGTACAAAAATGTGATATCGCAGTGGGTAATATTTTTTATTCGATGAATCAGCAAATGAAATACGCTCGCGATATACTCCAAAACTCTTCTAACGGACAAAGTGTTGAGAATGCACATTTGAAATCAACTGTTAAAGATTACTTGGATATAGATCCGGCAGATTTGCCAGAGCGTCTCAGAGAAAACCCTTCGTACAGAAATCAGTTTGATCGCCTTCAGGCAACGGCAAGAGATTGGATCAATGAGTTTATTCCAGGCCAAACGAAGGTTGAGCGCTTGAGACAGGGGCAAGTTCATCTTCAGATAGATAAGTTAAGCGATATTTCTTCGATTATTGATTTTCCTGATAGTGATAATTTAACGCCTGAACAGTGGCTAACAGGCCTATTGAAAAGTCACCCCTATTACAATCAGCAATACATTGCAAATAAAACTACGATTGATAAGCAGATTCAGCGATTTACTCAAGACAAAAATTTTGCTTTCCGTATCACCACACCTAAGCGCTGCAATCAGGAGCGTTTTACTTTTCAACCTGAAAAAGGCTTTGGGCAACATGGCTTTGGCACAATTGCAGTGAACTCCAGTAGTGAAAACTTAATTTATGACGGCGGCTACACCTTTGAACTGGGTTATTTTCAAACAGGCAGTAGTTATTGGGAGAGCCTGGTTAAGTTAGATGATGTTCCTATGGCCAAATTGCTGAATGTATCAGTGCCACAATTACGCCAACGTGGATATAAGCCTTTGCGCATGACCAATATGTTTGTTCCACCGCCTGAAGCGCGTGAGAATTATTTTGGCCAACTTGACCCAGATACTGTCGGGGTTCAGGTGCGTAATCGCTCGGGTAATTATTTTGATCTGACAATAGATAAGGTGGGTAACGAAAAACAAGATGGCAGCCCTGGTTGTGCGCCCGCTTATAAAGCGATGTGCCTGCCTTATAGCGAAACCTCCTTTCGTCTCAATCATCGTAATTACCGCACGGGTAAATACCGGTTGTCTACCAATTATTCAGCCGTGAAGACTGATCCGAATCCGGCCAATGATTGGAAAAATAATGGCATCGATATAGACGGTAAAGTGTATGGCTAT
>JBBKWI010000047.1:0-6993 GCA_037968875.1 Candidatus Sericytochromatia bacterium
AGCAACGGCTATGCTGTTGTTTCAGAGAAGTCGCTAAAGCCAAATGAGAGCGTTGCTAATGCTCACTTAAATAAAACTCAGACTGCTGGATCTTAGGGGAATGCTCAACATGAATACTGGCTGCGATTGAGCTGCCCATATAACCGGCGGCGATGCCGACCAGTCCGCTGATCACAGCGCCTGTGTTCCCGCCATTCATGTAACCCATGGCGGCGCCAACACCCAGGCCGGTTAATGTGCCGATGGTCTGGCTTTGCCCCATGCTGGTTCCAAAAGCGCTGGTCAGGCCTGCTGCCAGACCTGAAGCGGCACCGGCGCCCACCACCGTTGTGCTCAAGGTATTCAGACTGGGGCTTTTCATGACCAGTCCGGCTAAATAGACGCCGCTAGCAGGAAAGACTGCAACTGCTGCACCGGCCAGACCACCGCCAAACAGGCCTTCAATCGTTAAATTTGGAGAGGGTTTTCTTTTTGTGGTCGTCAATGAATCCAAGGAAATCTTCGCTACTTTAGAATCTGCTTCCAAAATATTCGCAGGGGCTGCTTTGGGAGGAGCGGATTTTGTAAGTGGTGAATTGACATTCACGCTAGCTGGTGCTTGAACTTGCATGCGAAACCTTCTTTTCATTCATCATCAAAAATAGAGATTTTAAAGGGACGGGTTACTTTAAACAATACTACGTTTATGCTAGTTCTGTAAAGTGAAGCTAATACTCAGTCTAAAGCGTTTGGTAGATTGCTGATGAGAAAATACGGGTGTTTTGAGTTTGTTAGGGATTAGTAGTGGGATGCCTGCCAATAATAGTTTGGGTCCTGAGATCTTAACCTTTCAGGCCAGTCGAAACTCAGGAACGATAGATGGCCATTTTACAAAAGGACTCAAGCAAACCAGTGATCTAACAAAATTTAATTTCATGATTCTGTCAATGCTGTGCTCGAAAGTGCTTGCCTAAAAGCGCCTGCAAAGCGCTTAGGCTTCGGGCTGGCGTTTTTAAAGGAGGAAGTGCCAAGTTCGTGCGGGCGTAGACAGATTGTCGCTGCTGATACAGGGCTTCAAGCTCGTCATGGCGAAAGTGCTGACACAAAGTGTGAGCGGGGACGGTATGCATCCGATCTAGCCAACTCTGGAGGTCGAGATTCAAATGCACAGTGCAAAAATGCGTAAGCAAATAGTCCATATTCTCGCCATAGCAAGGCAGACCGCCTCCCGTACTCAGCACCAGACGCTCCGGGAACTCAGTCTTATGCAACCATTGGGCTTCCACTTCCCGAAAAGTGGACATACCCGATTCAGCGATCCATTCAGCCGGGCTACGTCCGCTACTTTCGCTAATCCCCTGATCGCTGTCTAGCCAGACATAACCCAATTGCTCCGCAAGCAAGGGTCCAAGCGTGCTTTTGCCGCTGCGGGGCAGACCGATCAGGGCGATCCGTGTAGAGATTAGGTTTCTTGTAGCCATCGGGCTAACTCAGGCGTATGGTAAGAAATAATAATATCGGCACCGGCGCGTTTGAAGCTGGTCAGGGTTTCTAAAGTGACCTTTTTGCCGTCGATCCAGCCTTTGTCGGCAGCGGCTTTGATCATGCTGTATTCGCCAGAGACATTATAAACAGCGACGGGTACATCGACGCTCTGCTTGATTTGCCAGACCAGATCCAGATAAGCCAGGGCCGGTTTAACGATCACCAAATCAGCGCCTTCTTCGAGATCGATCAGTGTTTCTTTGAGAGCCTCGCGGCCATTGGCTGGGTCCATTTGATAAGCGCGCCGATCGCCAAATTGGGGCGTTGAGTCAGCGGCTTCCCGAAAGGGGCCATAATAGCTAGAGGCAAACTTGGCCGAATAAGCCATGATCGGGGTCTGCTCGTAGCCTGCGCTATCGAGGGCTTCGCGAATGGCGGCGACCCGACCATCCATCATATCTGAAGGTGCCACCATATCGGCTCCGGCCTGGGCATGAGAGAGGGCTGCTTGCTGCAACAGCGGCAAGGTCTTGTCATTGTGCACAGTTTCACCATCTAAAATCCCGCAATGGCCGTGGTCGGTATACTCACAATTGCAAACATCGGTGATCAGGTAAAATTGCTGGCCAAAGTTTTTACGGATCGCTTGCAGTGCCTGCTGCACAATGCCGTCACTGGCATAGCCCTGGGTACCTTCAGCGTCTTTGTGGCTGGGGATCCCAAACAGCAGCAACTTATTCACGCCCAGCGCAGCCAGGGTTTCTAATTCTTTTAGGAGTGCCGGTATCGAAAAGCGATCAATACCGGGCATGGCACTGATCGGTTTGGATCCACTGGAAAGGGTTTGATCGACAAACATCGGGTAAACAAAATCATCCAGATGTAGACGGTGTTCGCGCACCAGGTCGCGCAGATGTGTGTGTTGCCGCAGGCGGCGAGGACGTTGAAACATGGGGGTGGCTCCTCAAGGGCTAGTGCTCATTTTTGCTCATACTATACCAGATGCGCTGGCTGAGACGGGGTGCTTTGGGAAGGCTATGCTTGATAATACAAACAAAGATCTCACAATGGGCCATGCCGCAGGCTCAGACTCTCGTAGTACAATAGGTAAAAGCCCAAGGACACAAATCATGGATACCGAAGAGAACCACGAGCTACTTGAAGAAATCCGCATTCTGATCCGTGCCCGTTACGCCCTGATCTATCTGGTTTCCTGGGAAGAGCGTCGGATAGAGTCATTGCTGGCTGAAGTGGCCAAATCGCGCAACAAAGGGATCTTTGCCTGGACGATTACCCAGGGGATTCAAAACTTAGAGGCCGGCACCGCCGCCAAGCGTATTCTCGACAATACCCGTGATCCGGTGGCCGCCCTGGACTATATCGAAAAATACCAAAAAGCGGCCCTCTTTATTCTGAAAGACTTTCACCCTTATATGAACGATGCGCGTGTCGTACGTCGCTTGCGTGATCTCACAATAGCTCTCAAAACCTCCTATAAGACCGTTGTGCTGGTCTCGCCCATTTTACGCGTACCCGAAGAACTCGAAAAAGACATCTCCGTGATTGACTTCCCCCTGCCGACGCTGTTGGATCTTGAAAAACAGCTGGACTATATTATTAATTCGGTCAAAAATAACCGCAATGTGCAGATTAATTTACAAAGCGGCGACAAAGAACGCATTTTGCAAGCGGCTCAGGGCCTGACTCTGGTTGAGGCTGAAAATGTCTTTGCCAAGGCGATTGTCGCCAAAGGTCGGATTGATCCGCAGGATATTCCTGTGATTTTGGCTGAGAAAAAACAGATTATTAAAAAAGGTGGCATCCTGGAGTATTTTTCACCCCGAGAGAACCTGGACGACGTCGGTGGGCTGGATCATCTCAAAGACTGGATGCGCAAACGCGGCCAGGCATTTTCCGAGAAAGCCCGTGACTATGGCCTGCCTCATCCCAAGGGCGTATTGTTAATTGGTGTCTCGGGCTCAGGCAAAAGCCTGGTCGCCAAAGCCGTGGCCTCGCTCTGGAATTTGCCTTTGCTGCGCCTGGATATTGGCTCGGTCTTCTCAGGCTTAGTGGGTTCTTCAGAGTCGAATATTCGCTCGGTGATCAAAACCGCTGAATCGGTGGCGCCCTGCTTGCTGTGGATAGATGAGTTAGACAAAGGTCTAAGCGGTAGCCAGAGCTCTAACTTTTCTGATGGCGGCACCACTGCCCGTGTGCTTTCAAGCTTTTTGACCTGGATGCAAGAGAAAACGTCTCCGGTGTTTTTAATTGCCACCGCCAACGATATTTCAGCTTTGCCGCCAGAGCTTTTGCGCAAAGGCCGTTTTGATGAAATTTTCTTTGTCGATCTGCCCAGTAAACCTGAGCGGATGGATATTTTTAATATTCATCTCAGCAAGCGCAATCGCGACCCGGCTAATTTTGATGTCCAATTGCTAGGCGAGCTCTCTCAGGGGTTTTCGGGCTCTGAAATTGAGCAGGTCGTGATCTCGGCCCTCTACGATAGCTTTGACGAGGAGCGCGAAGTCTCTAACCAGGACTTGATCGCAACCTTGCGTGAGTCGGTCCCGCTCTCACATACGATGCGCGAATCGATCGACGCCTTGCGCCAATGGGCCCAAACCCGTGCACGACCAGCTTCTGGTGAGCAAAAACAGATGCTGATTTCAGATAATTAATGCGTAAAACCGATAGATGATTCCCTTTGCGGTCGCGCAAATTGAGCCAGTGGAGGGGCAGTGCCCTTAACGATCACCAGGCAAAAATCCCTGGGCCGCTAAAAAATCTAAAAATACAGGCCAATTCTTGGCTTCCAGACCATGATCTTGAAAGCTAATGGCATGGGCCAGTGGGCCTTGTAAACGTGTTGGGTCTGGTGATTCGGCATAATATAGGTCAAAACCTGGGTCGACTTTCCATAGCTAGCCTGAGCCGCCTGAGCTGTGTGTAAGGACAGAGGGGGGCTGGCCCAGAGATCCCAGAGTCCTTCAGAAAACAAGACGGGCCGAGGTGCGATCGAGGCCAATAGTTGATGCTGCCGCACTGCTAAACTAGCGGGCTGATGTGCGTACTACCGTAAACTGGGCGTAAACCAGTGGGGGAACATACGGGTGATTTGCTCCAGGCTTTCGAGAGGGGCATCTTGCACGGAGACGGCACCCAGAGTCCCTGTTTGATGGGCCAAGACCCAGGCGAAACGAGAATCACGAGCAGCTGCCAATAAGGCGGCTTTGGAGCCGCAGCCTGGGCCGAGCTAAGTGCTATTTTCAAGCCCAGCAGCAGAGCCCAGCTTAAGATTTTCAAAGTATGCATGGGCTCAGTTTAACTTGGGGAACTCCCACAGGTAAAGGTATAATTCGCCCAGAGTCTAAAACGAGGTACGTCAGAATGAAACGTTTATTGGGAGCCGGTCTGTTGGTTTTGAGCTTGAACGCGTGTGGCGGTGAAATGCATGAATGGGATCAGGATCAAACGATTCCGCTGGAGCAGTTTCAGCTATTGAATACTGAGATCAATAATGGCAATATTGAGGTTAATACCCATGCAGAAAACACAATTATCGTGCGGGCGCATTATGTGCTCAAAAGCAAGCGCAAAGGGGAGTTGAGTCCTGAAATTCAACTCAAAACCGTGCCTGCGGCCAATTCATTAGGTTTACGTGTCAATCAACCGAGCTTACTGGCTGACGAGAGCTTAAGTACCCATTTCAATCTGACGGTACCCAAGCAATTGGCGCTGGAACTCACGACCGGCAACGGCAATATCAGCAGTGATAATCTGGCTGCCAGTCTCAAATTGCATACCCAACAAGGTAGCCTGACAGTTAAAAATACCACAGGCAATGTGGACGCTGAAACCGGCAATGGCAATTTGATTTTTGAACAGGTCACGGGCACCAGGCATTCGGCCAAAAGCGGCAATGGCAGCCTGACCTTTAAGCAAGTCACAGGCGCTTTGCAGGCCAGTACGACCAATGGCAATATCGAAGCCGATTTACTGGGCGTAGATCGTCCTGAAGATTATAGCCTGAGTACTAATAATGGCAATCTGATTTTGGGCTTGCCCAGCACCAGCTCAGCTCGGATCCGTTATCAGGCCAAAGTCGGTCAGGTCAAAACCAGCTTTGAGCATCAGCCTGAGCAGCAGACGATTGTGGTCGGCCAGGGTGCTGCGCGTATTAAACTCGAAACCAGCAATGGCAATATCGAAGTCAAGTCTCAGTAAACATTGATTGAGGTAGGCTAACTCCACTTCGGTCGTGGCCTACCTCGTTTAGATCAGCTTGCGGAACAATCACAGAGCCCCGAACGTCTTTCGAAAAGTCATCCCAGTATTTATCAAGGACCTCATTTATATGAAATATTCAGCATCGCTTATCGCCCTTCTCTGTCTCAGTGCTTGCCAGGTGGGGCAGTCTGTACCCCTGACCAACCAGGCGATCATCGCTTCACCGACCGCAGAGACTCCGTCGGTATCACCGACATCGTTACCCACTGCATCACCACCGGTTCTTGAGACGCCTCAAACGACTCCGACTCCTTTGAGTACAACCGTCCCCACCCCTGCAATTCCCACGCTCTCAAGTCCGGTTCGGATGACATTAGCAAGCAGTCTCGGGCGTTACTATCCAGCTTTAAGCTATAGCCTACGTAGCCTCGATCCAGAGCGGCCCTTTGCGTCAACTCAGCAAAGCCCCGCTTGTGGCCCAATCACTTTGAATGATTTATACGCGGATACAGAATATGAGTTCGTTGTAAGTTACCCCAACCGAGAAAATCCTGTCCTGCGCTTTAAAACCTCAGCTGAGACTGGTGCTGACAGTACTGAAGCCGGGATCCAAATCTTGGAAGTCAAGCAAGCCAAAGCTTTAGATACTTTAGGCCAAATGCTGTCGACTGACAAGATCGTCGATTATATTGTATTGCGTCAATTTGAAATGCCTGTTGATACCATCGGTTTCACTCCTGTATTTCATGATCTGAGCCTTGAATTTGATGGGGCGCTTAGCACCATTCCGATTGAGATTCGCAGTCAAATTTCAGATGTTCCTTATCAAGAAACCCTGGCTGCAGGTACATCCAACGCCACGCTTTCAGTGCCGACCGGGATCGATCTGGAAATCAGTGTGGATTACGCGGGTTCAGAGCAAATCTATCCTTTTAATGGTCAATTAAGACGTGTTTTCCATTATTTACCCCACGCAGCAGAAGATGCATATGCCTTTCAATCCCAAAGCTTTAGCTATTACGACTCAAAGCATAACTGTGATCTGGGAATCGTTGACAGATCCGAGCTACACGGTCAACTCACGGATGCTCAGGGAGCAGCTGTGGCCGATGCCCTGATTTCGATCAACCTTCAACGAGACGGATTTGCTTATATCGCTACCGTTACTACCGGGAGTGATGGCCAATACTCCTTTCCAGGGATCCCGGCTGGTCTTGAGTATCAGATCAAGATTCAGGCCCAGGGGCAAAGCCTGGATTTTGCTACGGGTCAGATTAAAAGTAATAAACAGGGGGATCCTCT
>JBBKWI010000048.1:0-13780 GCA_037968875.1 Candidatus Sericytochromatia bacterium
ATTCTCGTTCTGGCTTTACTCATTGCTCTGTCTTTGCCTGCTTTTAATCACTCTTAACGGGAACTCTTTAGTCAAATTTGAGCTGAGTCTGTAAGACTTGCTCTGCTGCCAAAACAGCCATCGCAAAGACTGAAGACGCACTCCAGAGCGCTTGATCGCGTTGTAGATTAAGCGTTTTGACCTGACGAAGATCTATACCGGCCCGTTTCAAGGCGGGTTGGAGTAAGATTTGCTCACCGAGGGCAAAGCTGGCGATTTCAATGGTGTCGTGACTGGCAAAGCATTCCTGAGCGACAGCCTGGATCGCCTGGCTCAGTCGATCGATCCAGGCTTCCCACAAATAGCTTTGAATCTCTTGCAGTTCAGCCTGACTTAAAAGCGTCGCATCCAATCCGATAAACTGTGCCAATTGGGCCTGAGCGCGTGTTTGATCCGGGAACTTGCGACCATAAGCGTGACGTTCTAAGAGGGTACGCTCGTGCTCAGAAATCTCTTGATGCATCAAAGCCAGCAAAAGGTCGCTTTTGTAATGGCGAGGGACGATTTCAAACCAATCGTCCCCAAGGGGAACCCGCTGCGCCAGTGCCGTTAATGAAGTTGCTGTTAAGCCTAGCCAGTGGATGCGGCTCTGACGATAACGAAAACGCAAGTAATCAGTAGCCTGAGCGTCTGTTCCCAAACCCGCGGGATCAATCTGCCCATCAATAATCGGAATCACGTCGAGGGTGGTGGTGCCCAGATCGAGCGACAGACCATTGCGAATCAGGCGTGAGCCCAAAAAAGCCGAACCATAAAAATTAGTAAAGGTATAAGCGGTGGTTTCGGCTGCGCTTAAGTCTGGGATTGCACTGAGTGGCGTTAAAGCGCCATCGGCACGCAATAAATAAGCCGGGCTGTGTTTGAATAAGCCTGAGAGCACACCAGCCAGATGATAGATTGACTCAGCGAAAGTCGTAAATGAAAGCGAATGACTGCAGCAGATAACCACAGCATCGAGCTCACTCAGTCCCAAATCACAGTGGTCTAAGAATTTTAAAATTTGTAGGGGCAGCGCCTGTTTGAAATCCTGGGCCCGATTGTTTGTATTGGGGAGTGGCAAAGAATCCCAGCGAATGGTGGCCTGTTCTAATGGTTGGGCTTGGGCTATCCAGCAAAGTTTGACTTTGGCATTGCCAATATCCAGCCCCAGGACCTGTGTTGGTTTGGCCATTAAAGCGAGACCTCAATTTCGAGTTCTTGAAAATGACTGCTTAGATCAGGATTGCGCCGCAATGCTTCTTGATAGTATTTTTGTGCAAGTTCTGCCTGGCCAGCTTCTCGATAGACATGCCCGAGATTGACGTAAAAGGTACTGTCCTCAGGCTGAAGCGAGATGGCTTGCAGCATTAAATGCTGAGCCGCCTCAAAGTGATTGAATTGAAAAGCGAGCAAGCCTTTGAAATGAAAGACCTCTGCCTGGGGATTTGCCTGGTTGAGTAATTGATTACAGATATCTTCACAGTGGCTAAAACGACCCATTTCAAAATCCAGTCGGGCTTGTTCAAGGCATTCTGCCTGATAGTGCTCTGGCCATTCTGAAAGGCCAGTAGCGACCTGAGCCTGAGCCAGAGGATCTGGTGTGCATGCTGGACTCTCTGGTTTATGGTCCTGACAATATTCCTGCCAGACCCAGCGATAGGCATTCTCGACTTCGCGTGTGAAATGCAAGCCATGAAATAAACCAGACTTAAATAGGGACTGGCGTAATTGCTGACGCCAGTTGATCAAGATCTGGGGTTCCTGGGCCAATTGTACGGCTTTGGCAATGTATTCACTCGTTGACTGTGCAATAAAATCCTGGGCTCCTAATGCCTGCAAAATACTCAGACTGGCCCGTGAGCCATGGGCTAAATCCAGCGCAATGACAGGTACACCCATGTGCAGGGCTTCAAAGGTGGTTAAGCCCCCCTGATAGGGGAATGTGTCTAAAGCAATATCATATGTAGAGAAATGAGCGACATGGGCCGGGGTATGGGTTTGGCCAGTAAAAATCAGTCTTTCAGCTGTGATTCCCAGTTGGGCAAAGCGTTCAATGAAGCTCTGTTTGATATCTGAATTGTCAAAATGCATGCATTTTAAAGATAGCTTTGAGCCGGGGACTTGTTTTAAAATCTCAGCCCAGGTCGTTAATACGGTTTGATTTAGCTTATAGGTCCGATTGGAAGAGCCAAAAGTGATAAACCCTTGCTCCAGAAATGGAGGAGGCTGCAATGGCAAGGCTTGCAGAACTGGCAGTGGATCCCAATGTAAGAGATGAGACAGGTAGAGTGTCGTTTCGGCCTGAGGAGTGCTGGCAGCGTTGGGAATCAAAGCTCTGTCCGCCAGGCGATAATCAATGGCTTCTAAGCCAGTCGTCGAGACCAGTCCCAGGCCCGCTGTGATCTGGACCGGGGCCGGTTTGGCTGTGAAAACGCGTAAGCGATGCCGGTCACTATGCCCGGCCAAATCGACTAAGATATCGATCTTGTCCTGACGAATGCGATTTGCTAAGGCCTGATCACTGAACTGTGAGACCTCGACAAAATGATCACAATGGGCTTCAAACCAGTCTGTCATGGGGTCCCGATTAGCTTGATTGGCATATATTGTGATCTCAAAATGCTGAGGATCGTGAAAGCGAAACAGAGAACTGGTGACTCGCGCCAGGGCGTGTTGACAAAAATGCCCGGAAAGATAGGCGATTTTTAAACGGCGATTGGGGTTTTTATCGGGGTTCAAGACGAGCTGTTCTAAGGGCTTGAGAGTCTTTCCATAGGCCAAAAAAGCTTCTGAAACACTTGCCTGGGTTTGATTGGGGTCTGCCAGCAGATAAAACAAGCGATGCCCCCAGAGGTGCAAATCCTGAGGCGCATGTATTAATGCTTTTTCAATGATTTGCAGTGCCGCTTCAATTTGCCCGCGATTGGCCTGCTCTAGCGCTTGTTGGATAGCTAATTTTGTCTCAGGACTTAGACGTGACATCTTAGCGACCTCTAAAATAAATTTATTTTTGGGACAATCTAGTTTAACAGAGCGCGGACTCAGACGTTTGTAACAGTAGATAGCTTCTGAGCAATTGATCACTGAAGCGAGACTGCCATTGAGCCTGATCATAGTTCTGAGCCAGCTCATTTTTGATCAGCGGTGTATCGATCAGCTTTTGATTTTGTTTTAAATACTGCAGATACCCACTCAATTGTTGGCGGGTCTGATAACGGCTGGCATAGGGCGATTGTACATGGGGCAAAGGACTGCAAGAGATGACCGGGATTTCACTGGCCTGAGCGATTAATGGCCACAGTCCACTGCCACGCCTTGAGCTATCCAGATAAACCTGAACCCCCCGAAACAAGCCTGGGAGTAACTCTATTGCTAAGTCTTCTTGCAGTAAAGTCATTTCTGGGAAACCCTCCGGGTCCAAACCTTGTGTTTCTAACCATTGCATCAATTCGGGCAGTACGGCGTCGAGGGGTTGATCACAAATTTTGAGTACTAAATTGACCCTGTCTTCGCTGCCAAAAGCGTCAGCATAGGCCCATAACAAATCTTGCCAGGCTGAGCGATCGGCCCAGTCCAGAATAGCCAGGAAAGAAAAGCGATCAATTGATTCGTCCAAAATTTTTGGGCGAATATGGGGGCCATAATGAGTGAAATCTAAACCCAGCGGCAAGCAGAGCACTGCCGTTTCGGGCCAACCCAGCTGATGCAGAGCCTGAACCTGAGTATCTGTTTGAGCCCAGATTAGAGGCAATTGAGCTGGGTTTTTGCTTGGGAACGTCGGTAAATCGGATGCCTGGATTGAGCCGTGCAAGAGGTAGATAATATCCGTATTTGCTGCATCCGTGCTGATTACCAAATCGGCAAATTCAGCCTGAGTTTGACGGATAAAGTAGGGGCTTTTCTCAGCTATAGGTAAGTCAATGATCGGATCCAAGTGCCATTGCACGCGCAAGGGTAAGTTGACTTGTCGCTGATACAAGCGAGTGTATTCGTGTTTTGCTAGCTTCAAAGTTAATCCAGCAACCAGTGCCAGTCTCCAGATCAGCTGTCGATCTGAAGCTGCCGAATGCTGAGCTGCGACCTGATAAAAAGGATCTAGATCAGTTGTTTGCTGTAACCAGTCTAGCCAGGGAATCTCTTGAATGGTCGGCTTTTGCTGAATGGCCTTAACCATTTGATTTACTGACTCAAAGGTCTGTGGATTCTGACGAAAAGTCAAAGGCTGCGAGATAAGAGACTGAACCTGCTGACGTAAAATCGGGTAGAGAGCATGCCAGTCATATGCCAAAGATAGCTTTCTAGCCTGAGCCGCTTTGAAGAGTCGTTCTGTCTGATTGTTTTTGGCTTCAACTAAGCGTTGACAAAGGGCATCAGAGTCGATCTCAAATAAATAGGGCTGGAACTTAAACTGTCCCAATGGATTCATATCAGCGGCTGACTGAAAAACGACCCGCCCAGGAACTTGCCAGGAACAAGCCAGGGGGCAAAACTCAGGGGCTGGACCTGAGTCAGGTATGATCACGGGCAAACCAGAAGCCATGGCTTCTAAAATAGGCATTCCAAAGCCTTCACCCCGATAAGGGTGTACATAGACATCACAGCTGCGATAGAGGCTGGCCAGTTGCTCAGGAGTCAAATCATCTTCGATGATTAAGATTTCGGGCTCATGTTCTGTTTGAATTGTTTCCAAATTAGATTGATTGGCATAATGGCTTTTACTACCAAAGCTCTTGATCACCAGCACAACATCATCATCTGCAGTGAAGCTTTCACGAAAGGCTTTTAACAAAAGATCGACGCCTTTGCGATAGACGGTGCCCCCCACAAATAAAAAGCGAAAGGATTTGTTTGTTTCCAGTGGATAGCGTTCGCCTTCAGGCTGAAACAATTGGCAGTCGACGCCATTGGGGAGCACCCTTACTTTTTTTGTTTGCACCCCCGACTGATAAAAACTGCGCGCGACAAACTCAGAGGGTACCCAGACCTGATCCATGACTCGATTGATTTGTTCGACCCACTGCACTGGGATGCTGCCCATTTCCCAGGGAATGATGGCGGCCCATTTGCCAGCAACGGGCGCCTCGAGACGGGGGGGCCAACGATGTGAGATCACTATGTCAGGACTTTGTAAATAGATCGTTTGCAGCTCCAGACTCAGGGGGTCGGGCTCAATTTCCGGTGGATGATAGGGGATATTTGTCAAACGATATGTATCTTGAGACAAATGCTGGCACCAGTGTCGATTGATCTGAGCCAAACTGGAGAAAGATTGCAGAGCTCCTTCCCATAAGATATACGGGGGCTGATTTGGATTCACTTCAATACAGCAGAGCTCTCTTTCCAGAGCCATAAAACCTGCTAATTCGTGGCTTTGGGTCATATGCTGGCGAGCAAGCTTTTGGTAGTGTCGACAGTGATCTAATAGGGTTTGCTTTTCGGCCTGAGTTTGAGCAATTTGCCCCCGATATTTTAAAGCTTGCTGCGCTAAAGGCATATTGAGTGGATCATGCTCAAAAGCGGCGATGATTTGCTGATTGATTTGGGGGTAATGCGGCTCCAGACTTAAGAGCAAGCTAGAGATTGCAGGGAAATAATGTGTCTGAATCAAATCATTGATGTGGGTTTGGGCCTCAGCAAAAGCTGACAAATGTACCCAACAATAGATCTGCTGAAACTTGAGCCAAATTGTTGCCACCCGCTCTAAAGGATAGACCTCGGCAATTTCAATAAAAATAGGGTCATAGATCCAGGGCAATAGCACCGCTTCTACAAGCCGGTTCAGATCGGTTTGCAGAAGCGCAGCAGTTAAATCCAGAGCTGCTTGCCATGACTGCTCCCAGAGCATTAATTGAAGCTCAAAGACTTGTTTCAGTAAGCCCGCGGCCATATTTGAAAGTGTATCTTGTGTTTGGAGTCGTAACTGCTCTTGATTGACTTGTATTTGAGGATGTTGAGACAATCGCAAGAACAAAGCCATTCGGATTTCTGGGTGATGCTCTAATTGCTTATTTTGTCGGGCCGATTGTAACTGAACCAGGCCATTGGGCTGATCGGCGAAAAGGGCTTGCTGGTACTGACAAATGAGGGCGGTTTCTATCGCTGGTTTGAGTCCAAGGCTTTCTAGCTCTAGCAATGCCTGGGGTAAGCTTTGGCGCAGATCCCAGGCGCCCAGTTCGCTCAGGGGTTTGAGTTTGTTAAATTGAAGCGATTGAGCTGGTTTAGCTGAAGCGTTGCCAAGTTCAATTAGGTCGTCAAAGGCGCTGTTCTCAGTCGAGGCATTGTAATTGAGAAAGACTTCAGCTCCGGCTAAGGCCGCTTTAAAAGGTAGCTTATTCAAATAAAGCGGAGATAAATAGACGGCCTGAGCGTGTTCTAAATAAAAGGGCAAGCGTTGCTCAGAGGTATGAATAAAAAAGGCAAAAGGCTCGGCTGTTAGGCGAGCTAGACCAGCTGACCAGGGGCGATCTAAAACCAGGGCTTGCTTAAATAAACGAGCTCTGGGTTGATGCTGAGTTGCTTGGGGGGGGATTAGAAATGGCAGTACTGTGGTGGCTGCAACAGGTAGTTCAGGCGGTAACAGTGCTCGTATGGCATCGTCTAAGCAAATATAGGCCTGGAATGCACGCAAGACGCGTTGATACAGCTCAGGCCAAAAAACAGCAGCTTTTGAACCCAGGCCAATCAGAGGCAAATTGCTTTGCCAGACGCCAATAGGAATCAGGCGCTGTAAGGGCTCTAAAACCAGAATCGCTTGTGGTTTTAGTTGCTCAATCAGAGCTTCAAGCGAGTCATTTCCCTCAAAAAAATGCAGATCTGGAAACCCTGATTTTAAGCAACGGTCTAGCTCCTGATCTTGTAATGGGCCGACCAGGCAATCGGAGAGTTTCACAGATAAACGACCTGGCCAGTTTGATTGTCGTAGGGTCTCATGACATTGCGGGTATCAATGATCAAGAGGCTATGTTGGGCTATTAGTGCATAATCAATCGTTTGATGGGCAGTGATAATCAAAATCAGATCCTGCTTTTGTAAATATTCAGCTGACAATGCTTGAGAGTTCAATTGGGGCTGATTGCTGCCAAATTGAGGCACAAAGGGATCGTGGTAATTGACCTCTGCACCGCGAGCCAACAGGAGTTGAATCAAAGGCTGAGCGGGGGATTCACGCGAGTCATTGATATTGGGCTTGTAAGCCACGCCGATCAATAAAACTTTAGCGCCCTTGAGCGGTTTGCTGACTTGATTGAGGGTGTCCATCACCAATAAAACAATTTGCTCTGGCATTTTGCTATTGATTTGATCTGCGAGGCTGATAAAACGAGGTTCATAGCCCATCATGCGGGTTTTCCAGATTAAATAATGGGGATCCAGGGGAATACAATGCCCGCCAATCCCCGGGCCGGGCGAAAACTTCATAAAGCCAAAGGGCTTGGTAGCAGCAGCATCAATCACTTCCCAAACATCAACACCGAGGGTCCGGCAAATACCGGCGAATTCATTGACCAGGGCAATATTGACAGAGCGAAAGGTGTTTTCTAAGATCTTAGCAGTTTCTGCAACCCGTGCACTAGAGACCCGATGAACCTGCTCTATGATTTGGCTATAGAGTAACTCTGCCAGATCACCTGAGTCAGGACTTAAGCCGCCGACCACTTTGGGGATTTTGGAGACCGGGAATTGCTGATTGCCCGGATCAATGCGCTCAGGTGAAAAGGCCACAAAAAAATCGTGATCCAGTTTTAATCCGTTAGATTCAAGGATCGGTAATAAGACTTCATCGGTGGTGCCAGGATAGGTTGTGCTCTCTAAGATAATCAATTGTCCGGGGCGTGCATGGACTTGAATCGCATTAGCTGCTGACAAAATATAAGACAAATCAGGTTCTTTAGAAGGGCTCAAGGGTGTCGGAACGCAGATCAAAATCACATCGGCAGTCTTTAAAATGGCAGGTTCGGCTGAAAAAGTGGATAGTGGATCAGACGCTAATGCTGCAAATTCTGCTGGATTGACATCTGGGATATCGCAGATACCCGCTTGTAAGTTCGCAATTTTTTGTGGATTGGCATCCAGGCCGCTGATCGCATAACCAGCTTGATAAAAGACATTGACCAGGGGTAAGCCGACATAACCCAGGCCGATCACGGCGATCCGTGCCTGTTTTTGAGTGATTTTTTGGGCTAGAATTTGAGAGTTTGTTTCTTGCATACCCGCCATTATACCGGTTCAGAGTCGAATTGTTTGATTCTGCTTGTTTCAGTAGCGCTATTTGGCTTTAGCGCCGTGTGTAATAGGCGTAAATTCGAATTTTATTGATCACATGGGGGGGGATATCCATTTCAGGATCTAGCATTTTGGCATTTGAGATTGCATACCAGGCTCGTCGGTACTCGCCTCTGGCTGCATAACGCAGTCCCTGGGAGTAATAAAAGGCAGCAGAATTCTTTTTGCTGTGTTCAGGGATCCCCTTTGAATTGTCATGCTCATCGTCAGTTTGATCATCGAAGTGACGCGGCCCCTGATCTCCCACGATAAAATCCGTACTGGGGTCCAGGGTTTGATTGTTTTCATAGACTTCAAATAAAGTCTCACGAAAATTCTTTTTTTTGGGTGGCGGATTCAGGGGCAGCTGGGTTTTATATTGAACGGCCATGGCGTCCAGATAGACTTGCTGTAATAAATCTTGTTCTCGATCATAGGCCTCTCGACGCAAGGGGTCAAGTAAGGTGTCACGGGCTTCTGTCAAAAGCAAAAACCGGGCCTCAGCTGCTGCGCGCTGCTCGGGTTCTTGAAAGCGATCGGGGTGATCGGCGAGTGCCTGCTTGCGAAAAGCTTTGCGTATACTGTCTTCGTCATCCATGCGCGTGACACCCAGCAAGGCATAATAATCATTGTTTTGCCATTCCAAAAAGGCGTTCAAGTCGTTAGCTCCTGGATCAAGACGGTGACCTGATGCCAGCGGGGCTGCTCAGAAAAATCAATCAGGAAAAACTCTTGCCAGGTTGAGCGGACCATTTGTGCGCGTACGACGGGCAGGATCAAATGATTGCCCATCATTGCCGATAATAGATTGGGTTCAGTTGAGAGTTTTAGCCAGGATTGCACCAGCAGATCGGCCTGCTTTAAATCCCCTCCAGGACAGTCAACCGTAAACAAACCCGCACCTGAACCCGGTAGAAAAACTGTCGTCTGAGCAGATTTATAGCCCGTTTGCCTGATCAGACGTTCGACCTGTCCCGTAATTACCTGGGGGTTAGGAGGGCCTGGACTGCGTAATTCAAAACCACTGCTTACATGCATCAAATGGCTCCTTATCTATCATTAGTATAAGGGATGAAACGGGCCAGGCTAAATTGAAATCAACTTAATCGAGAGCCCAACCCAGATGCAAGTCACCCGATTGATCTTGATCCAACTCAAAGATCAAGGACTGTTGTGCAAAAATAACGACAATCGATTGATTCGGTAATAAGTGAAAGCCGTTAACCGGCTGTCTTAAAAACTGTTGCAAGATCTCAAACTCAGCTGATTGAAAACCCAGTAAGGGGGGCAAGTACTCTATTTCTTCAGTGGTTAAAAGATTAATACTCAGGCTCAGCGCTGGCTCAGGGTTTTCAGGTAAATACAATTTATAGTAGATACCCAGGGTCAGCTCAGAATCAAGTTGCTCAAGCGGGCGCATGCGCAATGAGAGCTTATCTGAAAAGAGCTTTGAATCGGGACTTTTTTCATAGCGGATTCCGGTCACGATTTTACCAATCAGAGGTGCCAGTATTTCACGCTGAAAAGGGGTCAATTGATTGCGTTTGGTCATGTATGCTAGCTTTTAATTTCCTTTTTAAATAAGCAATTGCATGCTCAGGATAGTTTGAATAAAGCGGCCTTTCAAAGGCTACCAGGTGAAGTCATCATACCGCCTGACATTATAGCAAAAGCTGCTTAACAATTCAGTCTATTCATGGCACTTGGCTTGTCTTGGTGTTAAAATACCTGAAATGAAATCTAGCCAGAAAAAACTGATACACTCAGGACAAACTCAGGATAAATTAAACCCATGACCCAAGCCCTTCTGACTCAATTAAGCGATCGCTTCGGTGACGCGATCTTGGAAAGTGAAATTGCCCGCGATATGCCGGTGATTGTCTGCAATAAAGAGTCGCTTTTTGAGATCTTAAAATTTATGCGTGATGACGCTGCCTTTGACTGCAATCTGCTCACAGATATCACCGCCGTCGATTATTTAAAATACCCCATCAAACAAAAGCAACGCTTTGCAATGGTCTATCTTTTGCATTCCCTTGATCACGGCCACCGTTTCCGGCTCAAAGCTTATCTTGGTATTGCCGATTTAAGCGTGGATTCGATCTCTCCGCTCTGGAAAACCGCCAATTGGTTAGAGCGTGAAGTCTATGATATGTACGGCATCGATTTTAAGCAGCATCCCAACTTAAAACGGATCTTGACCCATATTGAATTTGAAGGACACCCGCTGCGTAAAGATTATCCGATTGAACGCCGCCAGGTCTTAACGATTAACGATTCGTTGATGGATGAAATGGAAAAACGTCTGATTGAAAAGGGGCTAAAATAATGCAACGCGTCGGACAAATGCACCCGGTAGCTCAAGATTTTGAGCCTGAGTTTTATAAAGATCTACACACAGATCTGATGTTTTTGAATATGGGCCCTTCTCATCCGGCTTCCCACGGGACTTTGCGCTCGTTTGTGGCTCTGGATGGAGAAACGATCATGGCGGCTGTGCTAGAAATCGGTTATCTGCACCGTGGTTTTGAGAAAACCGTTGAGCATCGCACCTATGACCAGGTTATTCCCTATACGGATCGCTTAAACTACGTCTCTTCAATCATGAATAATGTCGGCTTCTCTAAAGCTGTTGAAGCCCTGATCGGGGTGGAAGTTCCGCCCCGCTGCCAGTATTTGCGCGTGATTATCTCTGAAATGATGCGGATCGTTGATCATTTGGTCTGTATTGGCGCCAATTTAGTCGACATCGGAGCCCTGACCAATTTCTGGTATTTATTTAATAAGCGCGAAATCTTTTACGATATTTTAGACAAATTGACCGGCGCTCGTCTGACCAATTCTTTTACCCGCATTGGTGGGCTCGCTCGGGATGCCTATGATGGCTTTGAAGACGATATCAAAAGCGTGCTCAAAGAGTTTGAAATCGCTGTTCTAGACGTCAGCAAACTGTGCAAACGCAATAAAATTTTCTTAAACCGGACTGTTGATGTGGGGATAATCTCTGCTGAAGACGCGATCTCTTATGGTTTCACCGGGCCTTGTTTGCGTGGCAGTGGCGTACCCTATGATGTGCGCAAAGAATCCCCTTATTATTTTTACGATACCTTTGACTTTGAGATCCCTGTTGGTGAAAACGGCGATACTTATGACCGCATTATGGTGCGCTTTGAAGAGATCAAGCAAAGTATTCGGATCGTACGCCAGGCCTTAAAAACCCTGCCCGGAGGTCCGGTTAACTCTGATGACAAACGGGTATCGTTGCCACCAAAATCAGAATCGTATCTCAATATCGAAGGCCTGATCAATCACTTTAAGCATATTTATGAAGGCGTCAAAGTCGAACCAGGTGAGTACTATGATTGCACAGAAGCAGCCAATGGTGAATTGGGTTTCTTTATTGTTTCTGATGGCACAGGGACCCCGTATCGGGTGCGTTGTCGTCCCCCCTGCTTTACGATTTTCTCAGCTTACCCCGATATGATCGAAGGCAGCTTAATTGCTGATGCCGTCGCTACCCTGGGGAGTATTAATATCATTGCTGGAGAATTGGAAAGATGACGACAAAAGTGAGTCCCAAAGCGTATACAGCTGAGCAGCAAGAGCGCTTTGCCAGCACTGTCGCTAAATATCCGCATAAAAAAGCTGCTTTGTTGACTTGTCTCTGGATTGCTCAGGAAATCGATAGTTATATTAGCTTAGAAGCGATGAAATATATCGCTCTGCTTTTAGAGATACCCACCAGTCATGTCTATACGGTGGTGGGCTTCTACAGCATGTATCTGACTCAGCCCAAGGGCAAGTTTCATATCCAGGTTTGCCATACCCTATCGTGTGAGCTTGCGGGCTCCGAAGCGGTGATTGAAACGATCCAGAGTACGCTGGGTATCAAACCCGGTGAAACCACTGAAGACGGGCAGTTTAGCCTGACACGGGTTGAATGTCTGGCGGCTTGTGGTGAAGCTCCGATGTGTCAAATCAACCGCAGTTATTTTGTGAATTTAAATGCCGACAAGACCGCACAATTATTAGCGGATCTGCAGTCGGGTGCCCAGGAGGTCGCGAATGCCTGAACTTAAAACCAAGATCTTATCGAATTATTTCTATGTTGACCAGGCCTTTACCTATGATTTTTATGTCGGTCATGGGGGGTATGAAACTGCCAAAAAGGTCATGACCGAAATGGAACCGGATGCAGTCACTGCAGAGGTTAAAGCTTCGGGCCTACGTGGCCGGGGCGGCGCGGGTTTCCCCACCGGTATGAAATGGGGGTTTTTGGCCAAACCTGAAGGCATCCCCCGCTATTTATGTGTCAATGCCGATGAATCTGAACCGGGCACCTTTAAAGATTGTCTGATCATGGAATGGGACCCCCATCTAATGATCGAGGGCATCATCATTTCTTCGTTTGCTTTGGGTGTACAGACTGCTTTTGTCTATATTCGGGGTGAGTTTCATTTGCCTGAAATCAATCTCTCGCGCGCCGTTGAAGAGTGCTATGAAAAAGGCGTGCTCGGCGATAATTGCCTGGGCACAGGTTATAAGCTAGACCTGGTGATCCATCGCGGCGCTGGCGCTTATATTTGTGGCGAAGAAACCGCATTGCTGGAGTCTCTGGAAGGCAAACGGGGCTATCCTCGCTTGAAGCCACCTTTCCCGGCGGTCGAAGGCCTCTTTGGTTGCCCGACGATTATTAATAATGTCGAGAGTATTGCCAATATCCCCTGGATTTTAGCCAATGGCGGCGAAGCATATAAGCAATTTGGCACCGAGAAAAGCCCCGGCACCCGTTTATATGGCGTTTCGGGTCATGTCAACAAACCGGGCGTCTATGAAGAAGAACTCGGCGTCCCTGTGATGGAACTGATCGAACGGGCCGGTGGCATGCGCAATGGCAAAAAACTGAAGGCCGTGATCCCCGGTGGGTCATCAACCCCTGTCTTGACCCCTGAGGAGTGTCAGGATCTGACGCTCTGCTATGAAGGTGTGGCAGGTGCTGGCTCGATGCTGGGTTCAGCCGGTGTGATCGTTTTGGATGAAGACACGGATATGGTCAAAGTACTGGTTAATTTACTGCGCTTTTATGCCCATGAGTCCTGTGGGCAATGCTCGCCCTGTCGTGAAGGCACAGGCTGGCTCTATAAGACCATGAAAAACCTACTCAATGGCTTAGGCGAATCAGGTGAGTTGGCTAAAATCGAAGATATTGCTGACAATATGGAAATGAAAACGGTTTGCCCATTGGCGGCGGCCGCAACGATGCCCACACGCTCATATATGAAAAAATTCAGATCTGAGTTTGAGTCGTATCTCAAAGAAGTTGAGCTGCAGATGGCCGTTCAAACCTAGCTGAAAGCGGCTTGAGCGGATGGCTTCTAGAGTCTGCCTGTCAGCGGCTTCAATTGGGCTTGAGCTCTTGTGGTGTAATCAATGCGGTATAGTGAATAATATGCTTATCTCAGGAGTTCAATATGACCGAGTTATTATCCAAATCAAGTGAGCG
>JBBKWI010000049.1:0-33642 GCA_037968875.1 Candidatus Sericytochromatia bacterium
CCGTACTTTGTTTGACATATTTCCCAGTATGTTGCGCAAGTTGGCTGCTGAAATGGGTAAAGAAATAAGCAGTCAGTTTAGTGGCTTAGAGCTGGAAGTGGATCGTGCTGTGTTACAGGCCATTAAAGACCCGGTGATGCATATTTTACGCAATGCCGTTGCCCATGGGATTGAAAAACCTGAACAGCGGCTGTCCCTGGGCAAAGCTCGCCAGGGACAGATCAGCTGCCAACTGAGTCTTCAGGGCCAGCGCTTGCAGATCGATATCCGCGATGATGGTCAGGGCTTGCATACGGACAGTTTTCCCGAACAGCTGGAACCAGCCGATGCTGAGCTGATGATCTTTCAGGCGGGATTTTCTACGGCTGAGCAGGTCAGTTCACTGAGTGGGCGTGGCATGGGCTTGTCAGTGGTTTCCGAAACCCTGGCGCGTTTACAGGGCAGTTGTCAATTGGTTTCACATTCGGGTCCGGGTCTCCAGTTTAGATTGGATGTGCCGCTGCAGATCGTCAGTACCCGATTGGTGATTCTCCAGCAGCAAGATCGATTGATGGCATTGCCGGTAGCGAGTATCGAGCAAGTTTTACGACTCCCACCTGGTCAGATTCAAACCCACCAGGACCAGCCAGTCATAAATTATCAGGACCAGCCGGTTCCTTTGTTAAGCCTGAGCCAGCTATTGCAAATAGCTGAGTCTGAATTACCTGAGCATCTGATGATTTTAATGCTGAAATCGGGGCGTCAGCGCCTGGCATTGCATGTGGAACAAGTCCTTGAAGAACAGAATGCGGTGTTGAAGCCCCTGACAGGACCAGCAGCGGACTTAGCGTGTTTCTTGGGGGCCATTGTCAGCCCTTCAGGCCGACCGATTCCGGTCTTGGATCCCCATTACCTGATCCAGCAAGGCCTGAAGCAAGAACAATCGCTTCAGACTTTTCAGCTTGCTGAGCAAGTCAGTGTGCGAATTCTGGTTGTCGATGACTCTATCACCACCCGTACCCTCGAAAAAAGTATTCTGGAAAGCCAGGGCTTTCAGGTTTTCTTGGCTGTTGATGGTATAGAAGCTTTCGAAAAATTGCAACATACAGCAGTAGACCTGGTGATCACCGATGTGCAGATGCCGCGTATGAATGGGCTTGAACTCTTGAGCAAAATTCGTTTGGCCCCCCACTTGAGTCACTTACCCGTGATTGTGGTGACCTCATTGAACCAACCCCAGGAACGGCAACAAGGCCTGGAATTGGGGGCTGATGCTTATTTGGTCAAGCAAGATTTTACGCAGCAGGAATTACTAGAGGTGATCGGGCAATTAATATAAATAAATCAGCGATTCAGGTCATGTTAGTGGACGACTCTCCAACCCAACGTCTATTTTTAACCGATCTGATTCAATCCTGCCCTGAGTTAATGGTTTGTGCAGCTTTCAACTCAGGTGAAGAGGCCTTGTTACAAATTGAGAAAATTAACCCTCAGGTGATTTCTATGGATCTTCATTTACCCGGCATCAATGGCTTAGAGACCACCCGGCGAATTATGGAGACCTGGCCCACACCGATTGTGGTGGTGACCTCCGAGCAAGATCTCGAGCTCAGTTTTCAAGCCTTGCGTGCCGGGGCCTTGACAGTGGTGCCTAAACCCCAGGGGCCTGGCCATGCTGGGCATCAGCAGCAGGTGATGCAATTGTGCACACAACTTAGAATCATGAGTGAGATTCGGGTGGTGCGTCAACGTCCACGCGCTCCCCTGATCCTTAAATCGTCAGTCGAGGGCATCAAGGTCATTAATACTAGCCCCTACGAGATACTGGGGGTAGCGGCTTCGACTGGCGGTCCCAAGGCGCTGGTGACTTTATTTAATGCCCTGGGGCCAGACTTTCCGCTGGCTGCCCTGGTGGTGCAGCATATGACGGATAGTTTTTTCGATAGTTTTGTCAGTTGGTTGGATACCATGATCCCGCAAGCGGTATACAAAGCTGAGCACGGGGCCAGTATCCAGCCGGGCTCTGTTTACCTGGCCCCGCCCCATCAGCATATGCGCTATTTTGAGGGCCGGATTCAATTGGCAGCAGGCCCTGCTGTGTCGTTTCAATGTCCGTCTGCTACGGTTTTGCTAGAATCTCTGGCGCTGGGAGCGGCTCGGCGTAGCATTGGCGTTGTTTTAACTGGAATGGGCAATGATGGCGCACAAGGGCTTTTGGCCTTATCAAAGGCCGGAGGCTATACTTGTGCTGAGGCCGAATCCAGCGCGATCGTCTATGGCATGCCCGGGGTCGCAGCCCAGCTCGGAGCGGCCCGTTACTTACTGCCCTTAGCTGAGATCGGTCCCCATCTATTACGTGTTTTAAGTCAAGAGGTGAAACCATGAGTGAGCAAGTTCGGCATATATTAATCGTAGAAGACTCTGAAACCCAGGCTCTGAAACTGATGATGTTCTTAGAAGAGCAAGGCTGGGAAGTTTCCTGGGCTGCGACTGCCACAGAGGGCCTTCAGTTCTTGAGTCAAGAAATTCCCGATTTGATCGTGGTTGATTTTTTTCTGCCCGGCATGCAAGGGGATGCCTTCTGTCGTCAGGTTCGGCTAATGGCTGCCACCCGTGCGATTCCGATCTTAATGCTGACGGCCGCCGAATCCGATGATGCACAGGTGCAGTTGCTCGACAGTGGCGCAGACGATTTCTTGCCCAAATCAGTGGGCAAGGATGTTTTATTATTGCGTCTGCAAACCCTGCTGAAAAAAAAGCAAAGTTATCTGAATCAGCCACACAGTTCCTTTCATCAGGCCAAAATTTTAGCGATCGATGATTCTGCGACTTATCTCGCTTTTTTAACCAGTGAACTGGAGCAAGATGGTTATCAGGTTTTGACTGCTACCAATGGTGCGGAGGGTCTGGCGGTATTGGAGCAGCATCAAGTGGACTGTGTGCTGGTGGATTTGATCATGCCTGAAATGGATGGCATCGCTGTCTGTCAGGAGCTGAGTCAACGCAATAATCAGGAGCTGAGCCCGATACTGGTACTGATGCTCACGGCCCGTGATCAGCCGGATGAACTGGCACGGGCCCTGGAAGCAGGGGCCGATGATTTTGTGGGCAAGTCAAGTGATATGACCGTCATTAAGGGGCGTGTGCGGGCGCTTTTGCGGCGCAAACTATCTCAAGATGAAAACCAGCGCTTGTTACAAGAAATGATTCAATCCCGGGAAATGGAGGCTCAGCACGCTCGCAAAGCTCAGGAAGCTGCAGAGGCCAAAGCCTCGATGGCCCTGGAGTTGCAAGTGGCGCTGAAGCAATTGGAGTCTTCTAAAACGGAATTGGAGAAGATCGCAATGGTGACCGCCCATGATCTGCAAGAACCCTTGCGTCTGATCCTGAATTATTCCGAACTGTTGGGACGACGTTTTGAACAGCAATTAGGCGAAAAAGGCCAGCGTTATTTGGATTTTATGGCAACCAATAGCCAGCGTATGCAGCAACAGGTGCAAAGTCTGCTGAGCTATTTATCTGCCAGCACAGGTGAATTGCCGATCAAATCACTGGAGCTAGCCCCTCTAATTGAGGCCAGCTGGGCATCCTGCTTATCACAACATGACCTCAGCGACGCCGAATTAAGCTTACAGGGCTCATTTTGTGTGCAAAGTAGTCCAGAACATTTGAAACTATTGTTTGGCCACCTGCTGGATAACGCGATTCGCTATCGTTCACCTGAGCGCCCGCTGCAAGTCCAGATTGTAATCCAGGAGCTAGAGTCGACCTGGCAAATTGGGGTCCAAGACAATGGTATCGGGATTGCCCAACCTTACTTCAATCGGATTTTTGAGATATTCCAACAAATTGATAAATATCGGGACCTTGATACCATTGGCATAGGGCTTGCGATTTGTCGAAAAATCGTTGAACGCTTGCAAGGCGAGATAGAGCTGAGCTCCGAACCGGGTCAGGGAACTCACTTTTACTTCAGCTTAGCCAAGCGATTGTTTCCTTATTGAGCCTATACTAGAGGAGTATAGGGTGCGGCCCGGCTGGCTTTTCAGGCGGAGATTTTCTCGTCAGCTATTTAAGACCTGCTGGCTTGATCGTTGTCTTTGACTTGGTGTGCCTCAAGTTCGGCGATTAGTTCTTCATAAGCATAATCCTGTGCCATTTTCTGCCAGACTTCTACTTGATAGGGGTGAGAGCTACGCACTTGCTCAAGATAGATTAAAACCTGCTCTTGATCGCCGCAGACCAGAGCTTCAGACATTTTATGCAGCAAGTCGGCAGGGATGGCTACATGAACAGAGGCTAGTGGTGGGGGGCTGACAGGGGACTCTTCTTGTTTTGTTTCAAAAATAACCGTATTTAGGGGCAGGTACTTTTGCAAAAGAGTGCATAGATCTGATACGCGAAAGGGCTTGGCTAAAAAATCATCTGCCCCTGCCTGAAAAGCTTCTTCTTGATCATCTTCAAATACTTGTGCTGAACACATGATGATGCGTACGTCTTTGCCTGTCGGGAGCTCACGTATTTTTTTCACGCAGTGAATGCCGTCCATTTCAGGCATTCTAATATCCATAAAAATAATCTCGCTGGGGGCTTGCTTGAAAAGCTCGAGTGCGATCATGCCGCTTTCTGCCTCACGGGTCTCAAAGCCATGGATCTGCAGCATTTCTTGGAGTAGATTGCGGTTGATTTCTTGATCATCTACAATCAAAACCGAGCAGGGCTTAAAGTCGGACAATTTTGGCGCGTTCAGATTCTCAGGTTTAATGACATCGCCGCTATAATTGGGCAGACGCAAGTCGAAATGGAAATGGCAACCCTGACCGAGCTGGCTTTCAAAGTGGATTTCACTGTCCATTAATTTGATGAATTGCTGACTGATGGCTAAGCCTAACCCCGTGCCCATACTTTTGTTCTGACCACTCTGGGTTTGTTCAAAAGGCTGAAAGACCTGGTGCGCTTCAGATGCATCGATACCCAGGCCTGTGTCTTTGACTGAAAAACGGAGATGGCAGCTGTCCTGCTGGTGTTCTAATTGCTGAACCTGAACCTGCACGGTGCCTTGCTCTGTAAATTTAATGGCATTAGAGACCAGGTTCAATAAAACCTGACGTAGTTTTTGCAGATCAAAGATCAGCGTCGGAAGGGAGGGACTTTCAATCAAAAATTGGATCTTCTTTTCTTTGGCTCTGACTTCAAAGACAGAACTGAGTTCTTCGAGCAAATCATGAATATTGCCCGGCTGAGGGTTTAACTGGGTTCGCCCAGCTTCTATCTTGGACATTTCTAAGATGTCATTGATCAGGGCCAGTAGGTGTTCCCCACTCTGCATAATCACACCCAGTTGCTGCTGGTGTTTGGGTTCTAAATGTTGATCTCGTTGCAGTAATTGAGAAAACCCCAAAATAGCATTCAAAGGAGTACGGATTTCGTGACTCATATTGGCCAGAAAAATACTTTTGGCTAAATTAGCGCTTTCTGCCTTTTGACGCGCTTTATCCAGTTCGTGGGTGCGTTCTTCAACGCGCTTTTCCAATTCATAGGTGAGTTCACGCAATTGCTGCTCACTTTGAGAAATCCGTTGCAGATTCTGATGTTCTCTCAGGGCGTAACGGATAGATCGATCAAGTGTTTGCGGATTCAAATGATTTTTATTGAGGTAATCCGCTGCGCCAGAGCTGAGAGCTTCTCTGTCGCTTTCGTAATTATCTTGTCCAGTTAAAACAATGAAAGGTAAGTTCAAACCGGCCTGATGGGCAGCCTGAATCAATTCGACTCCGGTTTGGCTAGCCAAATAATAGTCGACTAGAACCAGATCCACGGTTTCGTTTTGTAAATAGCTCAGGGCAGAAGCTAAATCATCGCACCCGTGCAAATGATAGTTGGAATGTTTTACACGACTGAGATGATGTTCTGTAATCACATAATCTTCATCATCATCATCAACCAACAAAAGATGAATAAAAGGCTGCATTTTTTTGTTTTCCACAAAGCTCTTCTTTTTAGAGATCAAAGTTTTCTACTCGTAAAATGAATGGATCTGTTAACAGGGGGTTGTTATGATGCCGATTGACCAAATTAAGATAGCTGCTACATAAAATTAAGAAAAACGAGTGAAATTGCAACCTTAAACTACAGCGAAAACCCTAGATATAGTTTATCATAGTTATAAAAAAAAACAAGTAAGGTCGCAGTGTCTCAATCAGGATAACATAAACTCGGATCGAAAAAAGCTGTTTAACTCAGCACTCCTCGAAAGGGAAGACAAAAGATGAAGCTTGAACCTAATAAATATCGCTATTATTTGATCGTCGATCTGGAAGCCACCTGTTGTAATCAGGGAGCAGTGCCACGCGAGCAGATGGAGACAATCGAGATCGGGGCGGTGATGCTGGCAGCTGAAAGCTTAGAGAGCCTTGAAGAATTTTGCTCTTTTGTACGTCCCGTGCGCCACCCGCAATTGACATATTTTTGTAGCCAATTGACCAGTATTACTCAAGCACAAGTTGAAACAGCCTCACTTTACCCTGAGGTGATCAGTACTTTTAAAAACTGGCTCTCTAGCTACGCTGACTTTGTCTTTTGTTCCTGGGGGGATTACGATAAAACCCAATTGCAGCGTGACAGTGATTATCACCATTTGCCCTTTCCGATTAGCGCTCCCCACCTCAATCTCAAAAAGCAGTTTTCACTGGCGCAGCACTTGCCCAAAAAATATGGCATGGACCAGGCTTTACAAATGGCCGGTATGGAGCTAATCGGCACCCATCATCGTGGCATTGATGACGTGCGTAATATGGTCCGGCTGATGCCCTATATTCTGGGGCGAAAAGCGCTGGCCGCAAAACTTGAGACCCCGAAAGATAAAGTTTGATAGAGTGCTTATCGCGAATGACGACTCTGGTGTGAGAACTCTCACACCAGAGCTGTGAGTCAGCTTCTTTGGTATGTCGTCATTTCTGAATATACTGATAACTTAATCCATTGAATGAGGTTCTGTTTATGCAAAGGCGCTGTTTTGTTTTGGGATTCGTAATTGCCATGAGTTTGAGTTTGCCGGCCCTCGCGGATTTAGACAAACAACAAAAAAGAGCGCTGAGCCGGATCGAAAGTTTAGAAAAGCTGCTTGTGAAAGATTTGGCAAAATATACGCCAGAGCAAATAAAGAGCAATCTGAATGCGCGCCGCAATTATAAAACACTCTACAAAAGCATCGAGCGAAAAACGCTTGAGATTGATCAGAAAATCAAACTATTGCCTGCCGACAATACTGAGTTAGGGCCTTTAATCGCCGAGTATCTCAAGCTCAAAGCCCAAAGCGAAGTTCTACTCAAATTAGCAGAAGCAACGGATCAATCGATCGAAGACACAAAGCAAGCGACGGCTACCTATTATCAATCAGACGACGGTGAAGAAGATCGCAATGTACTCGAACGGGCCGAGCAGACATTTTCTGATTATGTGACCTTTGATCTGAGTGTGTCTCAGCACCAGATGCATCATTTGGATCGAGATATTGCTTTGGCAACAAGCTTTGCCCAGGACTGGATCAAGGCTGAAGAGGATTTACAAGCCTTGATACTCAAACGAGACAAACTGGGTGTCAAACACGATACAGCGAAGACCTCACGAGAAGATCGTCAGCGTGGTCAGGCTTTGATCGACAAACTTCGCCAACAAGGTGCCAGTATTTTACCCCCACTAGTCAACAGTGCCGAAACGGCTCTGGCAGATGCTGTCAAAACAAAACGTTTTCGCAATTTGAGTGATACGACCAGTGAGGCTTCTCGCCTGGTCCGTCGGGTGCAAGTCGCCGGAGAAATCCTCAAGGTGATTCAGCCCTCAACTCAAGCTGCGGTCGAAGCACAAGTCCAAAAAATTAAATCCAGTCAGGCCAAAGCGCGTCAGAGTTTGGCTGCTGAGATTATTGCCGCCAATCGCTTTCCAAAGGATCAGTATCAGGGGGCAGATGCCCCTCAATTAAAAGCCTTTCTGAGCAGTAAATGGAAAGCAAAATATCCCAAAGACGCCATTATTCGGATGCAACTCAATACGCCCTGGGAGCGCACCACCCGTTGGCAATATGAGTCCAGTAGCAAGAGCTGGGTTTTACATGACTATTCTCTGCTGTATGGCTGGGTCTTAATCAAGCAAGATGGCACCCAGGCAGCTGCCCATTATGTCCGTTTGATTAAGCGTCATCGCCAGAATAATCAATTGGATTATGCGTTTGAGCGCAGTGATAAACCGGGTCCAGAACAGATCTATTTGCTGAAAACGCTTTAACTTTTAGCTTACAGAGATCAGTTCGGGCTGATCTTGCTTAGTCTTTAGGGACAAAGACGCCTAAAATACCGCCGCCAGCATAGTGCGGGGCAAACATCTGGCGTTTGTGATCGCTGTATTCGTTGCCTTTGCCATCCAAAATCGCGATATGCCCGTGCTTCCAGCCACCGCCCAAATTGCGATTAGCTAAGCTCGGGCTGCGATCCCAGACCACGATCGTGCCTGCGGGCATTTTTTTGAGCTCAGAGACTTTAACGTTTTTGATTTCTTTGAATTTGTCACTGCCGCGCAAGACATCATCGACCATATAAGCGGATGCGCCCCAGAGAGTCACGCCAAACTGACGCACGGTGGCTTTGTTGACACCTGCCAGACACCAGCCAACAGTCCCCATTTCGCGGGTCACTTGCTGAGCTGTGCCGAGCAAGCGTCGACCTGCTGCCGTGGGGCGAGCCGTGTTGTTGGCTGCTTCACGCAAATAGCCCAGTGTTGTCTGTCCGATTTTACCATTGACGCTAATGCCATAATCTTTTTGAAAGTCTTTGATTAAGCCCTCGGTAGTGGGGCCCAGCTTGGCTGTTTGGGCGACCGGGTAGCCGGCCTGGGTCAGCAGTTTTTGTACTTCAGCCACGGCTGAGCCTTCGTGCCCAAGGCTCATGACAGCACGCCCAGCGTCCAGGTCTTTGATTTCAGGCGCATTGCGATAGCCGCCTCTGCGACCTTTGGGAGCGGCTTCTTCTGTTGAGGCGGGGGTATCCACAAAACGGATGGGGGCAGGTGTTTTGCCCTGAGGAGCCGAGCGCTTTTGGAAGAGATCACCCGGTTGCACCAGGGGGAGCGACTGAAAAGTCGGAGCTAAAACGGCTAAAGCACTGAGCTTACCTGGTCGAGGCAAGCGCGTTGTGCTTTGAAATCCAGAGCGAGCAGCAGGAATGGACATAAAAAGACCCCTTAAAGACATGATTAACACTTGATAATTTAAGTATCGATTGTATTTGTAGATAATCGACGTTGCTTAATACCCATTTAACAGAGTGGGTCTCAAAAGTTAACCTTTGAGGGGTTCTCGCCTTAACCTTTAAAATCTTGCCCAGCGAGCCAGACTTGTCAGCGGGAGATAAACTTGCTCCCCAGCTTGTGTTGCCCGGGCGAACAAATGCTGTTCGACTTGTATCAAGCGCTGCTGGCTGTGTTTGAACTGCTGTTGTGTGGCTTGCAATTGCAAGCTCTTTGTTTGGCCCTGCTGCAGGGCGGTAAGTGCGGGGCTAATCGCAACAAAAAGACTGCAGAGAGCGCCGAGCACAAAGCGCCGGCGAAGTGAAAGCATTGATTTTGTATCAGGCATGATTGAGGTCCTTTGTTGATCTTGATACAGTGAGCATAAAGCCAGCCCATCTTGAAAGGAGGCATTCTGAAAATTCAGACTGCGCTCTGTTCAAAAATAGATTCGAGTTTTGATTCCGCTTAAAGTTGACTTAGACTTGTTGATTGCGAGTTCAGCGACAATTGCACCTTTGCAAAATGCTATACTGATAGCCAAAGAACCCTCTGGAGGCGGCATGCGCGACTATCTGCTTGTATATATCAATGGCAAAGAACATCAACTTAAAGGTGATCAGGCCTTTATGCGCCTGAGCGACTTCTTGCGCTATGATCAAGGACTGACCGGTACCAAAGTGGTTTGCGAAGAAGGCGATTGTGGTGCTTGTACGATTCTGCGCGGGAGCCTGAACCCTGATAGTGATCAATTGCACTACGAATCGATTAATTCCTGCATTACCTTTATGAGCTTACTGGACTGCACGCATATTATTAGCGTCGAAGGTCTCAGTGAAAACGGCAGTCTCAACCCGATCCAGCAAGCCATGGTCGAGAATCATGGCACCCAGTGTGGCTTCTGCACCCCTGGCTTTGTCTGTGCTATGACTGAGTATGTCAATCACCGGGTTTGTCAGCGTGGCAGCGCTCCCGAAGAGCAATTCCTGGATGCGCAACAAGTGCGCAATGCCCTGACAGGCAATCTTTGTCGTTGCACAGGCTATGCGCCGATTATTAATGCCGGTCAGGCGATTGACCTGCAAGCCTTTAGCACTTTACAGCAGCGCTATGATACGCCTGAAATGCTAGCCAAGCTCAATGACCATCAGCAGATGGGCGTGCATTTACAGTCGAAAAACCGCATTTTTTATGCCCCGATTAGCTTTGCCCAGGCAGCAGCCTTTAAAGCCAGTGAGGACAATTGTAGTGTCTTTTCTTCAGCGACAGATCTGGGGGTCTTGATCAACAAAGGCCGTGCCAAGCCGGTCGTCATGACGAGTCTCAGCCACGTACCTGAAGCTCACGAAGTCAAAGAACAAGAGGGTCATGTGGTCGTCGGTGCACGCATTAGCCTGACCCATCTAGAAAACTTTTGCCGCAGCCGCATCCCTGAGTTCTCTCGTTTGATGCGGATTTTTGCTTCGCCTCAGATCAAAAACAAAGGGACTTTGGTGGGTAATATTGCCAATGGTTCGCCCATTGCTGATACCTTGCCATTTTTGTTTGTGGCCGAAGCTGAGATTGAGTTGACCAACTCTGATGGGGTTGAGCGCCGGGTCAATATTAACGACTTTTATACGGGCTATAAACAAATGGATATGGCCGAAGACGAGCTAATCAGCCGGGTCTGGATCCCCATTCCGGGCAAGTCTGAGCTGATGCGTTTGTACAAGGTTTCCAATCGCAAAGATCTGGATATCTCAACCTTTACGGCTGCGATTCGCCTCAAGATGGATGGCCAACAGATCCAGTCTGCGAGTGTCGCTTATGGTGGCGTGGGTCCCAATGTGATCCGTCTGCCCAAAACCGAAGCGCTATTGCAGGGCAAAACCCTGGCTGCTGATGTTTTTCAAGCTGCAGGTGAGCAGGCCCGCCAGGAAATCACACCGATTTCAGATGTGCGTGCCTCAGCGGATTACCGTTTTCAATTGGCTGAAAATATTCTGCGTAAGTTTTACGCTGAACTCGGTGAAACTGTCGAAGAAGTGATGAGCGTCTAAAGCGCTCTGGCCCGTCTATCCCTCTAAGATGGGCCCATTTTGCCATCCCGGCAGCGTTGCTTGCAGGCCTCTGCATACCCCAGATGGCAGGCCTCTGCAATACTGGCATTGGCTTGTGCTGTTGCATCTGGTGAGCCGGCCAATTGGCATTGGGCAGATCCTCTATGCCAATAGCCTTTGCCTTCTTTGGGAGCCAGAGCGATCAACTCTTGTGCATGCCGTAATTGCTCTTGCTTTAGCTCTTCTTTGACCCGATCGGTGACCTGAGGAGCCAGGCTGGGGAGTGCTGATGCCGGCGTGCTTGTTTGAGTGCTTTGCGGGGCTTTAGCCAGCTGTGCTGCGGTTTTACTGCGTTGCTTAGCGCTACTGCCTTCATCGATACCCGTCTCTACTTGCCGTTGAAAAACCTGAATAGATAATTCATGACACAACTTTTTCTCTTCGGTGGTGCGCACCTGATTCAGACAGAGTTCAGCAGAACGGCTAGCCTGTGCAAATTCATTGGCCTGCATTTGCAATTGGGCCAGTAAATGATAAGCTTTGGCGCTGGGAGTACTCATAAGGACTTGTTCCAGACTGGCACGTGCAGCCAGTGGATCCGTTTTCATCTGTTGCTCTGCTGATTGGATTAATTGCTCTGGTGACTTGTTTTGCGAGAGATTGCCTTCGGTCTGGGACGTGTCACCAGAAAGATCTGGCGCTTGTTGCACATTTGGATCTGTGGATTCTGTGGTAGGGGGAGCCGACTGTAGCTGTACCTGCTGGGCTATTTCTTGTTGTGAGAGACTTTGCTGGGTTTGGCTGTTTTGCACGATCGTGCTCTCGGTATCGGGGCCAGAAAAAACGGCTTTTAAAAGGTATAAGCCCCCACACAATGCCAAAATCACAAGCATGACCTGACCGATTGGGAAGGCTTGTTTAACCGCTGGCGAAGGACTTGATGAATCCGACGGGTCGTTTTCAGATGACTGGGCTTGTTTGAGACAATACTGACTACAATAGGGCTTGCCAGAAGGCCCACGCAGGCCGACTTCGGCTAGAAATTCTTTGTGGCACTGGGTACATTGAATAAGCATCGGTTTTCCTTTACCCAGGTAATTGTTCGGGAGACAGGGGTTGGGTAGCGCCCAGTTTGAGCACATGTTGAGATAAACGGCTGGACATCACTTCTAAAAGACTGCGTCCAAAGCCGCGGTATTCTTCGACCAGATCTATAAAGTCTTCACGCGAGATCACGAGCAGTTCACAATCGGCCAGAGTGCGTACGGTAGCCAGGCGGGGGGCTGCATTCAGGATTTCTAATTCACCAAAACCTTCTTTGGTTTCCAGAATGGTGACTTGAAACCCCTTGCGCTCAACGCTGACACGGCCTTTGTGGATAATATAAAAGGCGTCTCCAGGCTGATCTTGTTTGAAGATCACGCGGCGAGCAGGCACAAACATTTCATTGGCGCTTTGGGCAACCGGGTAGAGCTCTTCTGCTGAAAAACTAGAGAAAAGCTCTGTTTGCTTCAATAAAAACATGCGGTCAATGATCTGAAACACCTGCAACTCCTTTCGCGTCATCGTTCCGGGTAGGGTCTCTTGTAGACTCCAGCGACTTAATTTTTGCAGCCAGGGATCTTCAACGATTACCGGGTTTTGCCACCAGTTTTCGATTGATTCATCAAGATAACCCGCTTCACGTCCTATGGCCACGCGTTGAGTATAGGATACATCATCCAGCAAGTTCAAGACAGGCTCAAGGTAGGCTTGATCCAAAGTATAGGACAAAACCTCAAGGCTTAAAGAGCGGTAACGTGACTCTTTACTTTTAAAATTCAGCCAGGCTTGCTCCATTTCACGGGAGGGATGCAACAGGCCCAGTAGTTTAAAGAGCATTTCATGAGAGAAATCCAGGCGATGCTGGATTTCTGCTTGCACAAAAATCAGGCGGGGATTGCTGCTATCAGCGTGCATTTGCTTGAGCACATAATGATAGGTATAAGCGTAGTGAAACTCACGCTGTAATTGAGTCAAAACACGTGGACGGTAAGCGCTTAGATCCAATTCATGGGCTCGGCGCAGCAGTGATAATTCTTGCAAGACCTGGTATTTGAGATAGATATCAGGCTCTGCAAAAACTTCGATCAGAGCCTCTAGTGCGACGGTTTCTGAATAGCTGCCGATCAAGCGAATCAGCTCGAGCATGATTGGGCGCTGTCCCCTGTTTTGGTGCAGGGTTTGTAGGGCCAAAGGTACAATTTTTGCTGCGGGCAATTTACGCAAAGCCTGTCGTACTTGAGTGGCGAGTTGGTGTTTCGCCATTAAAGGCAACAAGTCCGCAGCCATCTCCGGGGGTAAGCTCTGGATGGCGGCCAGCAGTGCCGCTTGCTGAACCTCAGACTCCGTATGGGCCAGTAGCTGTCGGAAGTCCTGACGAAAATAGCGAATCCCAATTTCTCCGATCACGTAAGCGGCCTGAGCCAATAGCTCTGGATTATTGCTTTGTAACCATTGCTTTAGGGTTTCGGCTCCGCTCAAAATACCTTCAATGCCACCCCGGGTAAACAAAAATACCAGACTTTCCATTTGAATCTCAGGATCCGTCGCAGCTAAAAAGCCAAGTACCAGTTCATTCTGCTCTTCGTTGCCCAGATGCCTGAGTGCGATCAAACAAGCCCGTTGGATACGCGGGTTTTTTTCGTGTGTGAGCATATCCACAACCAGATCTTGCTGATCGCTATTGCCTGTATAAGCGAGTACATTCAAGGCTGCTTCACGGATCTGATCCTGTTCATGAAAAACCAGGGGCTTCAGTTGCTCGATTGGCAAATTGATCCGTTTACCTTTGAGCAGGCGCAAGACAAACTGTACCAATTCACTGTCTTCGTGCTGTAAGTAAGCACTCAGAGCTTCCGGGCGGATCTGGATCACCTGTGGGCCCTGATCGACTAACAGTTTGCGTTGCAGCAAAGCATCGTGTAGTTTTCGCGTATAGGGGCGCTGTAGCCAAATACTGAGTCCAATGCCGAGCATCGCAAAAGCCAACCCGATCCCGGTTAAGAGCTGGGTTTGATTGGCGAAAATCAGCATCGTGACTGAAACCAGGGGCACTGTAGCTAAACTGAGGATCCCATTGGTTAAGAGGCGTAAGCGGCGACGCAAGGTGGAGTCAAAGGGTACATAGACCAATTCAACAGCTGTTTTAAAGAGTGAATAACGGGTGATCTGCTCAATGAATTTGGTCATTGTGACGGTCACTAAAGAAGGGGAAGCCAGGACGGCTAACATGCCCAGACTGAGCGAGACCGGCGTACTTGCCATGCCCCAGACAATACCGTGGTTTTGAATAATCCGGTTTTCAATAAAGAGCTGGACGACTAGTGTGACCAGGCTGGTCAGGGCAAAATAAGAACCCATATAAGCGGTGATTTCGTTCTGTGAAAAATAGCTTTTGAGTTGTAATTGCAACTGATAGTCCATGATCGTTGATGAAATACGCACACAGAGCATCACCAGTAGTACCAGCAAGAGCAAACGATTGGCGAGTACGGGGCGGACAGCACGCGCCATCACTTGCCAGATGCTGGTTTCGCGATCAGAATCGGCCAGTTCGAGGTTGGGCGTGTCGGGTAAGACCTGCGGAGCGACACTCTGGTTGCTGGGTTCTTCGATACGGTTTTCTTGTAATAAGGTCAGAGCCAAACAGAGGCCTGCCAGCAAAAATAGCTCCAGATAGAGCAAATTAGCGGTCCCCAGGGGTCTGGCGAGGCTTGAGGCCAGCCAGCCCCCAAAAATCGAGCCACAGGTGCCACCCAGGCCCACCAGAGGGAACAAGCGGCGGGCTTTGCGCGAGTCAATACAATCTGAGTAGAGTCCCCAGGCTTGCAAGAGCAAAATGGCCGCCAGGGCATCACAAAAGACTGGCAGGGCAAAATAAATCCATTGCTGATTGAGAAATAAAAATAAACGCCCGATCATCAAGACCCCGGCAAAGAATCCCAGAAAACCGATATTCTCATGCCAAAGACTGACTCGACCGCTCAAAAATCGACTATAGGCCAGCGAAAGCCCAAAGGCGACCACAGACTCAGCTAAAAAATACCAGGGATAAACTTCTGGTGGAAAAGCCGACAAGAGCAAGCCACTATTGATACTGCGCAGGGAAATCGTAATCGAAAGCGTCAAAAAGACGTGAAACAGCATCAGCGATAAAATGGGCCAATCCCGGGAGCGAATGCCCAGAGAATGATTGATTTTTTGAAATAGGCTTTGCCAAACCTGCTGCATTTCCCCGCCTTTATCCTGATTTTGATCGTCATTCAGCATAAGTCACTCTTTGCTCATAAGCAAGGCAGGCAAATCAAAAGCGCAAAAAAGCCCCCCTGCTTGAGGGAGGCTTTGAGGATCTTTAAGTTGAGAGCTTAGCGCTGATTATTTAACTGCGCATCGAGCTCAGCAGCACGGCTTAAGGCACGGGCAACATTGAGACGACCGTGGCCGTACTCTTCGTCAAAACCGGCAGCGCCTTTGTCGTCAGCAGAGCTTTCTAGTACCTGTTTGACCATTGCCACAGGCATATTTTTGTACTTGCTGCGAATCAATCCAGCTAAACCAGTTGCAAATGGGGTTGCCATAGAGGTTCCGCTAATCGAACCGTATTCTTTTTGACCAATTAAATTGTCATTTAAAGGAAAGGTTGAAAGAATGGCAGAGCCTGGAGCAACGACAGAGACCCAGGGGCCATAATTAGAAAAGCTAGAACGGTTATCGCCAGAATCGGTTGAGCCCACGGCAATCACGCCAGGGGTTGCTGCTGGATAGCTTTGGGTGCGTCGTGAGTCGTTGCCGGTGGCGGCCAAAATCACAACGTTTTTAGAGAGGGCATAATTGACGGCGTCGGTAATGACTTTTGATTGACGGCTAGAGCCGAGGCTCAGGTTGATGACATCGGCATTGTGGTCAGCGGCCCAGATAATCCCGTTGGCAATACCATCGGTGCTGGGTGAAGATGAGGTGCCTGAAGAGACTTTGACAGCCAAAATACCGCAGTCAGGAGCGACACCAGCGACACCGGTACCGTTATTGGTGAGAGCAGAAGCAATGCCTGCCACGTGGGTGCCGTGACCGATCACATCGACGACTTCTTTGACATTGTCAGCCCCATTAAAGGTGTCGACAATTTTGCCGCGCAGATCAGGGTGAGTGACATCGACGCCTGAATCGACAATCGCGATCAGGGTGCGCTTATCGCCGCGTGTGATTGACCATCCGGCTTGAGAATTGCTGACTTTGTGTGAGTATTGACGTCCAAACATGGGGTCATTGGGGTAAGCATTAGAAACCGGGTCTTTGGCGTCATCAGCTGCACGCTGAATTTCAGGGAAGGGAATCGTGAAAATTTCTTCGGCATACTCAATTGCAGGATCCTGTTCCAGGGTGCGAGCAGCTGCTGCTGCGTTTTGACCGGCAGGAACCTGAACGACTTCCAGGCGAGATTCAGCATTGCCGAGAGGGCGAATATGTTGAATGCCCATTTGGCTAAAGGCCGAAATAGACTGGGCGCTACTTAAACCGGCCCGGTATTTGACGACCAATTTGCCAGCAATAGCTGCATTATTAGCGGCAGGGGTGTTGAGTTGGCGTAAAGCAGGGTTTGCGATGGGCGCACGGCTGAGGGGGGCACCGGTATTACAGGCTGCCAGTGTTGAGATGGCGACAGCAGCGAGGGTCAGACGACTTAAAGACTTCATAGAGACTCCCAGATGGTTTTCTAAAGTGAATTTGGTTATGGTGAGTTTAATTTTAAATTAAAAGACTCCAAGAGAACTTATAGAGTTGCTCTCCTGGAGTCTTGCCTAAAATTTAAAAAATTTAGCGGGTGGCTTCAATAATCTCTTTGACAGCATCCTGCATCGAAGAGCCAACTTTGTAACCTTTGGAGGTCAGTAGCTCACGGGCTTCTTTTTCGTTGGTACCCGTCAAGCGGATGACCAATGGCACATCGATACCGCCCATGCTTTCGACAGCTGCAATAATGCCTTTGGCAACGTCATCACAACGGGTGATGCCACCAAAAATATTAAAGAGCACGCCTTTGACTTTTTTGCGTTTGAGAATATTCATAGCTGCAGTCACTTTGCCAGGGTTCGAAGATCCACCAATATCCAAGAAATTGGCCGGATTGCCACCGCCGTATTTGACTGCATCCATTGTTGCCATTGCCAGACCGGCACCATTGACGATACAACCGATGTCGCCATCGAGCTCAACATAGCTCAAGCCAGCGGCTTTGGCTTCGAGTTCATTGGGGTCGACTTCAGCAGGATCTTGGTAGGCCATGAGTTCAGAATGCTTAAAGAGTGCATTGTCGTCGATATCGACTTTGGCATCAGCTGCCACGACGTCGCCTTCTTTGGTGACGATTAAGGGGTTGATTTCAGCGATATTACAATCATAGGTGCTATAGACTTCCCACAGGGCTTTAATAAAACCAGCAGATTCTTTGGGTAAATTTGCACCAAAGATCACCTGATTGATCTGGAAAGGGGTCAGACCAACGGATGGGTCAATCCAAACCTTGATGATCGCTTCGGGGTGCTCTTCAGCCACTTGCTCGATATCAACGCCGCCCATTGAAGAGGCCATTAAGACGCTTTTACGCTCGGCACGATCTAAGATCAGGCCGATATAATATTCTTTTTCAATATTGATGGCTTCTTCAACCAATAATTTATTGACAGGCAGACCTTTGATGTCCATGCCAAATAATTGTTTTGAGACTTCCATAGCTTCACCGGAAGTCACGACTTTAATACCGCCAGCTTTGCCGCGGCCACCGACGTGAACCTGGGCTTTTAAGACCACTTTTTGCAATCCAGGATTGGCGCTTTGTAAGCGTTCAGCAGCTTCAGCTACTTTTTCGGGGCTGAATGCCGGAATACCATTGGGGATTTTCATGCCATGTTTGGAAAACAGTTCTTTGGCCTGATACTCATGTAGCTTCATTGGGAATCCACCTTCAAAAATAATTCTGCTTCACTTTAGCACAAATTGATGATCTGAGCGGCTTTTGTCTGATTGGATTTGTCGGGATTATTTTTTGAGATCCCGCTGATTTGTCTATGGGCTAAATTGACTTAAAGCGTCACTGCCATACACTATTTCTTGAGCTTGAATCCTTGCTAAGCTAAGCGAAAATGGATTCAGGAGTACTCAAAAGATGTGGCTAGTTGATCATTGGTATCCGGTCCTGGAAAGCCGAGAGCTCAAAGGCAGTCCTTTACAGGCGGAGCGTCTGGGGCAGGATCTCGTTTTTTGGCGTGATCAGACAGCTAGAGCACAGACGCAGGCTAATCGCTGCCCTCATATGGGAGCGAGTTTGAGTCAGGGAAAAATTGTGAATGATCACTTGGTTTGTCCTTTTCATGGATTTGCTTTTGATCGCCAGGGACGGTGTCAGCGGATCCCGGCAAACGGCTCCGAGCGCATACCGCCCATCTTCCTTTCGTGCACCACAATACGATTGGCCGTCGTCTCTCTCCTTTTATACAAGGCCCTTATGTAGAAGCCGATCTCTCAGGAGTCAAGATTTGGAATTTTCAGCATTTAGATGCAGACAAACAATTAGGCCAGGCGGCTCTGCGTGGGCGCTTAGGTGACCGCCCACCTGATCTTGAACTGCGTTTCCCAGGCGTCTGGCGCTTTCACAGTTCCGGCGACTGGTCAAACGTTTAAATACAGACTCAGTTCAGCCGCCACCGCTAACAGACTAAATTAAAGACAAACGGGTGTCTGCAGAGCAATTAAAGATCCCTGATTTGTGCAAAGTGATGCATAAAGGTGTAAAATATTGAGGGAGATACGTGCTTTAAAGATCATCAATTGACGATTCACTACACCCTGATCTTAATAAAATAGCGGCCAAGAGCTGCACTCCACAAGAATGTATCTACCCAGATTATTAATTTTTTACTTGTAGGTCTTATGTTAAGCAAAGAACTCGATGTTTTGGCGATTTGTAATGTGCTCAAGGATATTATTATTCAAGTCAGTGACGATGAACTGGCTTCCCTGGAGCTCACCAAGGGCATTATGCATTTGGTATCTGCCGAAGAACAGCAAATCATTTTAAACAAATTTCAAGCGCGCGAAAAAATCTTGGAAATGGGTGGCTCTGGCCCTAATATGATCCGCACCCTGGCGCTACTTGGTCGCAATGTCAGCCAGGCCGGTATGGTCGGCAATGACGAAAACGGCAAACTCTATCTAGAGCGTGTCAAAGAGTTGGGGATCAAGAGCAATATCAAACAAGCCACAGTGGGCAGTACCGGTACCTCGATTGTGCTGATTTCACCCGATGGTGAACGCACCATGAATACCTGTCTGGGCATGAGCCGCTGCTATACCACCAGTGATATTCCCGAGGTAGACATTGCCCGTTCCAAATATTTGATTGTGACCGGTTATCAATGGGACACAGCCAATCAGATCGAGGCGATTAACCATGCGATTCGGATTGCCAAACAAAACGGCACCAAAATCGCTTTTGATCTGGCCGATCCTTTTTGTGTCGATCGCCACCGGGAGACATTTCTGAATATCATTGAGAAATACGTCGATATCGTCTTCTCGAATGCCAAAGAAGCCCAGATGTTGACCGGTAAAGATGCCGAAGGCAGCTTGGCTGAGTTGGCGAAGCTGACCGAAATTGTCGTTGTGAAATGTGGTTCTAAAGGTTCTTGGATCAAATCCAGTACAGAGCAAGTCTTTGTAGCCTGTAATAAGGTCAGTGTGGTGGATACCACTGCTGCTGGTGATATGTACGCTGGTGGTTTTATTTACGGTATGCTCAATGAGCTCAGTCTCGAAGGATGCGGCCAAATAGCCACCTTTTGTGCGGAATCGGTGATTCAGCAAGTGGGCGCGAGTATCCCTGATGATATACTGGCCCAAACTGAAGCCTATTTAGCTAAAAAAACCGTCTCTGTTTAGAGCGACTCGACTCCGGTTGCTGTGATCTAATTGACTCCACGTTTAGATAGCAGCGCCGGGAAAGTCAAACAAAAAATTTTCAGATCCAAGCCTGGCGAGAGCATGTCGATATATGCTAGATCGAGCGCTAATTTGCGCGGGATATCTAATTCGTCGCGGCCATTAACCTGGGCCCAACCGCTCAGGCCTGGGCGCACGGCAAAAACACCCCGCTGTTGCTCTGTATAGCTTTCAACGATTGATGGCACTTCTGGGCGGGGGCCAATAAAACTCATTTCGCCTTTGAGCACATTCAATATTTGTGGCAATTCATCGATGCTGCTGCGGCGCAAAAAGGCGCCCAGTTTGGTTATGCGGGGATCATTATCCTGGGTCAGCACTGGTCCGATTTCAGCAGCATTGACAACCATCGTGCGAAATTTATAAATCTGAAAAGGGATCTCATTCTGCCCGACACGGGTTTGTTTAAAAAGAGCGGGCCCTGGGCTTTCTAGCTTGATCAAGCAGGCGCTGAGCACGAGTATCGGCGACAAAGCCAGTAGCAAGGCCAGACCGAAGACAAAGTCGAGGCTGTGTTTGAGTGGCAAATAGCGATTTGACATAGGCCATATTATACCGCTTCTGGGCTCAGGTTGCGCGGGTGTCGCTGGAGAGCCAGGGCCTCTTTAAGTTGATATCCTTTGGGTATCAGTTTGCTGTAAACGTAAAGAATATTCAGAAACTGAGAATAAAGTGCGTGCGTATTGTTACAATAAGAGATATGCCGAAATCGATCTCTTTACCTGACGAACTTCAAGTCTCTGAACAAGCTTTAATTTCTGTCCTATTAAGCCAAAGCCGTGAAGGCTTGTGCTTATTTGATGCTGAAGGACAAGTCAGTTTGCTTAATCAGCGTATGCAAGATTGGTTGGGTCTGTCACCAAAATATCCTCTCGATTTGAACGATTTACTGGCAGCCAATGAAGAGAAATCTCGTTTGTTGCGTGCGATCAATCAAAAAAAACCAGCGCGTACTTATTTTGAGCTTTTGCTTCAGACCGAGAGTAGTGAGACCGTGCCCGTACAGGCCCACTTGCATCGGGTGCCTGGTGACGCGCTCAAGTGGATCTTACTTTGTAACGATGTGCAACGCGAAAAGCAGCTTGAGTCGACCCTGTCAGATAGCCAGGAACAGCATATCCGATTGCTCCAGATCTTGCCTGTCCCGGTGGCGATTGTGCGCTGTAGTGATGGCGCAATTTTGCAAGGTAACGAAGAGTTTGGACACTGGTACGGCTTGCCCGTCAATAGCCTGACAGCTGTCAATATCATGAGCTTTTTTGTGCGGGCCTCAGACTGGCTATTTTTGTCCAGCGAAACCCGACGTCAGCAAGGCACGCTGATTCGTGAAGTTCAGGTGCGGAACCCAGACAAGAGCGTGGCCTGGTCGCGGGTGTTTGTTCAGGAAATTGATTTTGAAGGTTCTGCTGCTTTGCTGCTGGCCTTTTCAGACATTACCCAGATCAAGCAGGTTGAGCAATCTTTAGAATGGTCTTATCGCCTTCAACGGGCGATTATGACAGCGCAATCCCAGTTTGTTAGCAGTATCGATCCCGATACCCTGTTTTTACATATCTTAGAGCATTTGATGGGCATCACTTACGCTGAATTTGGCTGTTTGATTGCCTTTGACCTGGATGCGCCTGAGCAGCTTGATGTGCTGGCGCTGAACCATACCCGTTGGAACCTGGATATGGTGGAATCTTTTGTGCATTCGGCTCCCAACGAGTTTAACGAACTCCACCAAAACGCTTCACCGCTCTTCTCGGCTCTCGATAGTGATAGCAATCAGTTTATCTGGTTGGATCAAGACTTGCCTTTCCCATGGCTTAAAAACTTTGTGGGTGTGCCTTTATATTCGAGCGGTGATCGGGTCGGTATGTTAGGGCTGGGTAATGTGCCGCGCGAATTTTCAGATATTCTGCATATGGAGCTCAATCCTTTATTGATTACCGCGGGCAATATTATCGCTGCCTGGCGCAATGATAATCTGCGCTGTGAAGCCGAAGCCGAGCAGCAACGCAGCCACCAGGAACTTCTACATTTGCATCAGGATCTGCGTCAGTTGATCGACAATGCCAGCACGCCAATTATTGCCTTAACCCATCAGGGTGTGATCTCAGAATGGAACGCAGCAGCGGAGCAGTTAACCGGTTTAGCGGCCCGTTCGACGACCCAACGTCAACTCATTTATCAGGTGCTGGAGCGCAATAGCCATCGGACATTTGAAGCGTCTTTTAATTCTGTTTTAGCAGGGGAAACCGTCGCTGGCCTGGAGCTAGACTTGCGCACGACCGAAGCCCATCACTCTCGCCGGATTTTATGCAGTTTAACCCCTCGTCGCTTGTCTGAACAGGAGCCCGCTGGGGTCTGGCTTCTGGCCCAGGATATTACGGTATTGGCGCATTATCAGGAGTCTCTCAAGCGGGATGTTCAGTTGAAAACCCGTGAATTAGAAGCGGCTTTGTTTGATCGTCATCAATTGACTCAGCGGCTCAGACAATCAATGGAAAAACAAGAAGAAGTGTCCGCCTTAAACCAGCGTTTTGCTGGCCTGGCTTCCCATGAGTTTAGAGGCCCACTGGCCTATATTCAGATGGCAACGGATATGCTCTATAACCATGGGGATGAAATGGAACCGGCTCAGATTCGTAAGCGGATTGTGCGCATCAAAGCCCGTGCGGAGCAATTGCATTTTATTGTGCATGATATTTTGCTCTTGATTCAATTAGATGCAGGGCATTTGAGTTTTCATCCCCAGCCCTGTGATTTACAGCAACTTTGTTTTCAAATCACCGAAGAGGTGCATTTAGCGACCTATCGCAGTCACCAGATACAGCTTGATGTTCCTGAGCTAGAAGCCCGTCTGGATTGCAATTTAGTGCATTTGCTCTTGTATAATTTGCTCCAAAATGCGGTCAAATACTCGTTTGAGCATGATCAGGTCTGCTTGCGCTTGCGCTTGCAAGGCGAGATGCTTTGTTTTGAAATCGAAGATTGGGGCATTGGTATTACTGTCGAAGAGCGCCCGCATATTTTTGAGCCTTTTTATCGTTCTAAGCGGGTCTCTGAGCTTACCAGCGGGAGTGGTTTGGGGCTAGAGCTGGTGCGCCGCGCTGTCGATTTGCATCAGGGGAGTATTGATGTGATACAAAAAGATCTTGGGGTGCGCTTTGAAGTGCGCTTGCCTTATCGTGAGGCCCGATGAGTAGAATTTTAGTGATTGAAGATGATCTTGATCTGCAGGAAGAAATCCGAGATTTATTATTGTATGAGCGTTTTGTTGTTTTTTGTGCCAATGATAGCGAGCAGGCCTGGGAGCTTTTGCCAGTTTGCCAACCGCATTTGATTTTGAGTGGAGTCAAGATGCCCGGCGAAAACGGGATTGATTTTCTCAAAGCTTTGCGCGCCCAGCCTGAATACGCTTTAACCCCCTTTATTTTTTTGACGGGTTTGTCTTCGGTCTACGAACATCGGCAGGCCATGGTGCTCGGTGCAGACGACTATCTGGTCAAGCCCGTACGCGCTCAGGATCTGCTAGAAGCGATCCAGATCCGTCTGGAGCGTGCAGAATTAATCCGCAAGAGTCAGCAAAACACGCAGTTTTTGCATCACGATATTCTGATGCATCATTTTCCTCATGAATTGCTCACCCCTCTCAATGCGTTGGTTGGAATGGCACAGTTGATCAAACAAAAACATGCCAATTTAGCTCCCCACCGCTTGTTGCAATTGTCGGAGGTGATGCTGCGCAATGGCTCCCGTTTGAACCACTTATTGCATAATCAGCTCTTGTTTATGGAGCTTGAAAACGATCTTTTGCCCACATCATTAGAAAATGTGATGCCGCTGGACTTAGCGCCCCTGGTGCTGACATTGGCTCAGGAACGGGCCGAATATTATCAGCGAGAAGAAGATCTTCAGTTTCAATTGGAAAGCGGAACGGTCTCGATGCTCGAAAAGCATGCGGTCACGATTTTACGTGAATTGATTGACAATGCCTTTAAGTTTTCACAAGCAGGTCAACCGGTCATGCTCAGTACTTCTCTTGAACCCGAAGGGCTCTGCTTTGAAGTCACCGATGCCGGTCGGGGGCTTTCTGAGCAGCAATTGGAGCAAGTGGGAGCTTATATTCAATTTGAGCGTACAACGCATGAGCAACAAGGCATTGGTCTGGGCCTGGAGTTGGTGCGGCGCCTACTCAAAAGCTATAAAACACAGTTCAAGATTGATTCTGTACCTCACCGTTATACTTCGATTCAGGTGCGATTTTACCCGGTATAAGGCTCCATTTGAATACACGAGCTGTTGAACTTCCGGCTCGTGTAACCATAAATATACTCCCGGGTTGAGAGTACCTTACCTGAGTTGTCGACAATCGAAATTTTGCTTCTGACATCTCGGCCAGGTACAAAAATTTGGTATTTGGAAATATTCCAGACAAAAGGTAGGGTTGCTTCTTTATCGTCAGATAGATAGGGCAGGTAAAATGCTGTCGTAATCAACATCTGGTGGATATTCTTTTGCTTGCAGTGGCAGAGCACTGCTCAAGATCAGAGCAGCACCCAAAACTCGGATCAATGAACGTTTGAATTGCATAAATAAAATTCCTTTAGCTTAGAACGGATAAAGGCAATGTAACAAAAAATCTGAGAATTCAAATTTGCCTGTCCCGCTTTTTTGAAAGGGCTCACCGTATAGCATTTGACTTGAGCAATTCCAGTGTCTCTTTGATTGTGAATTTGTAAAAATCTTTGCCAAGATATTGTCTGAGTTCATGGGCGTCAATCAGACATGAGAACTTCAAATAATCCAGCAGGTAATGGGGAAGCTCTGAATTAAAGCGTTTATTAAAGATCTCGACCAGATGTCCCAGAATAAATAGCGAAGTCGGCTTGCCCGGAATACCAATCGTCTGCCGGGCTGCTTTTAAAGAGATAAACTCATGGGGGCTGACATTGTAAATACCTGTGGGAACCCGATCGACGCATGCTTGCAAGACGCGAGCCATATCGTACTCATGAATGAATTGAAACATCGGATTATAATCGATTGGCGTGGGTGTCCACTTGTTTAAGAGATAGCGACTGATCGCGTTTTTAATTTGTGAACCAATAATATTACAGGGGCGGAAGACAATCGTCTCAATCTGATTTTGATGTTGCCACATCCAGGACGTCGCCAATTGATCCATCTCGACCACATCTCTCAATTCAGGATAAGCAATACTGGCACGCGGAAAGGTATTCTCGTCTAAAAAGGCCGAATTATCCGGGAGTGCTCCATAGACGTGAAACGTCGACAGCATCACGATTTTTTTGACTTCATACTTCAGGCATAAATCTAAAATACGACCCGTGCCGACAATGTTTAAGTCCATTCGCTTTGCTAAGCTCAGTTGCTTGCCCACATTGGCGTGACTGACCCGTCCCAGGTGATACACCAAATCGAAGGTATAGTCTCTGAACAGTTTTTCAAAATGGCCGCGTGAATAGGAGAAGGTTTGCAAGATCAGATTGGGATGCGTGGGCTGCCCCAATGGCCTCGAATCAACGCCAATAATCTGGGCCTCGGGAAATTTCTGCTGCAAGAGTTTCAGCAGGATCTGGGCTAATCCCCCTGCTGCCCCAATGATCAGAATCGATTTCACGTTTTCTTCTTTTAGCATATCCATTAGACATCCCTCTGGTCGGGTAGGCCAATCAACTCTTTAAAGGGTCTTCTATTCTTTAGTCCTGTGCGAATCAGGGCCTGGATGGTCTCTTCAATCTGGGTCACATAGGGTGCAATATCTTTATCGGGGGAATCCACCGTTAAGTCGTGAGGAAGCTCAATCGGGTCACCCAAAATAATATCGACAGGGCTGGGCAGCGGCAGAACCCCCAGGGGACCCAAAAGCAAAGATGCACTCAAAGGCAAAGCGGGCAGCCCTATTTTTGCAGCCAATGCTTTGGGGTGATAGACATAAGGATACATTTCTTCGCAGCCAATAATGGCGCAGGGAATAATCGGCGTATGGGTCATTAAGGCCATGCGATAAAAGCCCCGGCTAAATGCCTGAACCTGGTAGTAATTCTGGGTGCTCTTGGCAATCCCTCGCACACCTTCTGGAAAGACCATCAGGGACTCGCCATTTTCCATCAGGTATTTGCAATTTTGTCGATCCCCCAGGATAGCGCCCCCTTTTGCAAAAAAACTCCCCAAAACAGGCAGTGTGGGAATCAAGCGCTCCACCATCGCGCGCAAGACCTTGGGCGGGTGAATTTGGGTCAGAAATGCACAGTAGAGCAGAATGCCATCCATAGCAATTTGCCCGGTGTGATTGGCCACAATCATATAGGGGCGATCCTGTACTTTTTCGGCGCCAAAGAGCCGGACGCGAAAATAGTGCTGATAAAGCAGCCAAACGACTTTCAAACTGGACTTGATGACCGTATGGTCGAGCCCCCAGGGATCTTTATTCTGAGCATAGTGTTGATCGAGAAATTCAAAAATTTCTTGATAATTGTCGGGGAGCTCTAATAGCGAATCTAGGGTCTGAGTAAAAATGCGCATCAATCACTCACAGTCTTTCCAGGCTGCCTACATTTTAGCACCCCCAATCCGCCATTCAAATGAAACTGCTTTCACTTCAGCGGGGTAGAGGCGATCTAACAAAAAAATTCGAGAATTCAAATCTGCTTGCTTCGGCCTTTTGAAATGGCCTATAGCTTATGTTACGCTAGCAGCGAAGTCCGTTCAGGTCGCGAGCATGTGCAGGGCCTGAACGTCATAAAGATAAGGAATTAGAATGAACAAATCCGTAAAAACAGCGGCTGAAGCGCTGGAAAAGGCGGGGTTACGCGATGGCATGACTCTGCTGGTGGGTGGCTTTGGCCTCTGTGGTATTCCCGAGCATTTGATTATCGCCTTGCGCGACAGTGGCGTGAGTGGCTTAACTGTCGTTAGCAATAACGCCGGCGTCGACGATTTTGGTTTGGGACTGCTTTTGCAAACCCGTCAGATCAAAAAAATGGTTTCGAGCTATGTCGGCGAGAACAAGCTCTTTGAACAGCTTTTTCTGAGCGGCGAATTGGAGCTTGAGTTTGCGCCCCAGGGCACACTGGCTGAGCGTATTCGTGCGGGTGGCGCGGGCCTGGGCGGTTTTTATACGCCCACGGGCTACGGTACGCCAATTGCCGAAGGCAAAGAGTCGCGTGAGATTGATGGCAAAATGTATATTCTCGAAAAACCGATTCGGGGAGATATTGCCCTGATCAAAGCCTATAAAGGTGACACCCATGGCAATCTGGTTTATCGTAAAACAGCCCGCAATTTTAATCAACCGATGGCCACAGCAGCAGACTATACGATCGCTGAAGTGGAGCATTTAGTAGAGGTTGGCGCGTTTGACCCTGATAACGTACATACCCCAAGTATTTTTGTGAATAGTATTCTGGAAGGACAGGCTTATGAAAAGCGTATCGAGCAGAGAACAACTCGCTAAGCGAGCCGCCCGCGAGCTGCAGGACGGGTATTATGTTAATCTGGGCATCGGCATCCCAACCCTGGTCGCCAATTATGTGCCTGATGAGATGACTGTGATTTTGCATTCCGAAAATGGCTTGCTGGGCATTGGGCCCTTCCCTGAAGAATCAGACGTGGATGCTGATCTGATCAACGCAGGCAAGCAGACTGTGACTACGATTACTGGGGCCAGCTTTTTTGATTCGGCGACTTCATTTGGCATGATCCGAGGAGGCCATATCGATCTGGCCATTCTGGGTGCCCTCGAAGTTTCTCAGAATGGTGACATCGCCAATTGGATGGTGCCAGGGAAAATGGTCAAAGGCATGGGGGGTGCGATGGACTTAGTTGCTGGCGCCAAGCGGGTCGTGGCTGTCATGACCCACTGCAATAAAAACGGTTCGTCTAAACTGCTCAAAGATTGCCAGCTGCCTCTGACTGGCAAGTCTTGCATTGATTTGATTATTACTGACAAAGCGGTTTTTGAAGTGGACAAAGCTGCGGGCCAATTGCGTCTGATTGAGCTGATGCCAGACGTTACGCTTGAAGAAGTCGCTGAGATTACTGAAGCGGACTATGTGGTGGATCTACAAGACGCCGCTTGATCTCTAAATTTGCGATCGCTAGTTTAAACAGCGATCGCAGGCTCCACAGTTTTCAAAATCGGGCGTCAGCCCAAAGGCCTGGTAGAGCTGCCGTCGGCGGCAGTCTCGGCTGCGCAGATAAACTTGCATTTGTTTGGCTTGTTGCTGACGTTGGTGTTTCAAACTCTGAATGCTAGCTTTGACCTGCTTAAAGTCATCGGCCTGAGCCTGATACTTTAAGCTGCGCTGATCGCGTGTCAGCGAACCCCGGCGCTCCAGCGGCAGCAAGACTGAGTTGAGATGATTGTCAGAGAGTTGCAGCCGTCGGCATAACTCAGCCTGAGAGTTGACCTGCTTCAATATTGTGAGGACAGCTCTAATCTCGTGATCTGGCCAGGGCTTGCCCAGTGTTGATTTCTCACCTCGCAATTGCAATAAAATCCCCTGAGCGATCCCCTCACGATTGCGTCCAGCCCGACCGACTTCTTGCACATAGGCTGCCAGAGATTCTGGGGTTTGCCAGTGAATCACCTGGCGAATATCGGGAATGTCCACGCCCATGCCAAAGGCTTTGGTGGCGATCATCAACGCATCTGCTGACTGCCCAAAACGGGCAAAGGCCTGCTCTCTCTGTTGGGGGCTGCAACCCGCATGGTAAATCAAAGCTTCTCGGCCCCTGGCTTGTTTCTGTAAATGCTGATTGAGTCTCTGGGCCAGCTCTTCGACGGCGCCACGGGTCGTTGCATAGACCAGGGTCTTGCCGTTGATTTCTTGCAATAGCTTGCGCCATTTGCCTGCGGGGGTCCAAAAAGTATCGACTTGCAAATGAATATGGGGTTGCAGTGGAATGCCTCTGGCGATCTCAGGGGCTTGCAATTGCAGCAAAGTGGCGATATCTTCGGCTACAGCGGGGGGGGCTGTGGCGGTAAAGGCCCCCACGATCGGCCGGGCCGGCAGGCCAGCAATAAAGTCAGGGATCTGGCGGTAAGCAGGCCGAAAGTCGTGTCCCCACTGGGAAATACAATGGGCTTCATCAATCACGATCAGGCGGGGCGGGTGCTGCTGAAACCATTCTTGCAAGGCTTGACCCTGTAATTGCTCTGGCGATAAATAGACAAAGGCAGCCGTTTGCTTCGCGCTATGCTGTAAGATCTGCCGCCGCTGCGCTGCTGCTAAGCCGCCATGTAATTGTTGAGCGTGTAGTCCCCGTTGTTTGAGGCTTTGGACCTGATCTTGCATCAGGGCAATCAGGGGCGAGATCACCAGTGTGACGCCCCCGAGATAACAGCCTGCCAGTTGATAACAGAGAGATTTGCCCTCGCCAGTCGGCAGCAGGGCAAGTACGTCTCGCCCCTGGCTCAGGGCATCTACAATCTGCGGTTGATGAGAACGCAAGCTAAATTCAGGTCCCCAGTATTGTTTGAGATACTGCTTGAGTTTGGCTTCTCGTTCGTGTGGCTGTGGGGTTGGTTTTAATTCCATTGCTAATTGTTATACCTTTCTCAAGCACAGAAAGCAAGTTGGCCGCTTGCTGAAAATCAATGGGGGATAGTGTTATGGGTCCAGTGTTGTTCACGCAGAATCAGAGCCAAACAGAGTAATTCCAGAGGTAGGGCCTGCTCGATGGGGTGATCAATTTCAGCATGCCAAACGGCAGCATAGCCTGTCAATGTGTCTGGTATTGCTGTTCCTATCAGTTGATTGTCAGGCCGATAGATTTGCAAACTACTGGGGTGTTGTTTAATGTGTAACAGGGTCTGTTGCTGATGGTTCAGACTGAATCTCTGCAGGCGCATCAGTTCGGTTTTGAGCTCATACTGTTCGTTGTCGAGTTCTAGTCGATAGCGATGCTTAAAAGCACGAGGAATCACCTGTCCACGCGGCCTTAAGCCTTGAAAGCTTGAACTGTAAATCGGCAGCTGGCGTTCAAAAAAATGCTTGCCGATCTGCCAGGCGGGCGCTTGCTCGGGTTGAATATCACACTGGCCCCAGCCCCACCAGTGCCAGTAAAGCGTTGCTTTCATACCTGTTTGTCTCGGTTGCTAATCACTGCCATCGGATTAGTTTCTGATGTGGTGATCTGCACAGATTGCTCGCAAAAAATTTTCACAAGCCGGGTAGAGCATCTCATAGACAAGCTCAAAATCACTGGCATCGCCATAATAAGGGTCGGGGACGGCCCGGACCTGGCTGATATCGGTCTCATACTCGCCCATCAAGACCAGTTTGGCTCGGCTTTGCTTGCGATGGCGTTGAATCCGGCCCAGGTTTTCGAGGTTGTGGTGATCCATCGCGACGATATAATCAAAGTCATCAAAGTCCTGGTGCAAAATCTGGCGGGCTTGTTGCTGGGTCGCAATGCCATTGCGTTTGAGGGTTGACAGGGTACGGTGATCGGGCGGCTGACCCGGATGATAATTGGAAGTGCCTGCTGAATCGGTTTGGATCTGATCGTGCAGGCTGGCTGCGGCCACTTGGTGGGCAAAAATGGCTTCAGCCATCGGCGAGCGGCAAATATTTCCTAAACAGACAAACAAGACTTGAATCATCGTGTCTTCCTTTGGGGGAGTGTAAGATTGTCTTCAGCCTACCAGAAATGTACTACCGGGTGATCTTTAGCTCAGGCAAAGCGTATGCTTAATAGGCATGAACACTTTCTCACCTATTGTGACATCGCTTTTGATGCTGGCGGTGCTGGTTTTTCAGAGCTATATCTTGTGGCAGTCCTGGCAAAATCAATATATTGAAGTCTTTTTCAAAGGCAGTAACAAGGTCTGGAAACGCTTTGACAGGGGGCATCCGGTCTACACGCTCTTGCTCTGTGCGATTCTGTTCTGTATGGGTTGCACGCTGTTTCTTTTTTACAGTCTGATGACTTAGATTAGTCACGTTTTGCGTGATGCTTTGTGCTACAATCTTTGTATGATTTATTCTTTTCGGTGTCAAAAAACCAAGCGATTGGCTAATGGGTATTCAGTCAAGCAATTTAGCGCGTTTGAAAAAGTGGCCCGAAGGAAACTAAGACAATTAGAAATTTCTCAGTCCTTAAATGATTTAAGAATCCCTCCAGGCAATCGTTTGGAAGCTTTGCAAGGTGATCGTTTGGGGCAATATAGTATCCGAATTAATAATCAGTTTCGCATTTGTTTTAAATGGGGAACAATGGGCCCTGAAAATGTTGAGATTGTGGACTATCATTAGGAGGTTATTATGAAAAAGTTAGACCCAGTTTCACCTGGGGAATTACTAAAAGAAGAGTTCTTGGATCCCATGAGTTTGTCTCAATATCGATTGGCAAAAGCAATCGGTGTCCCAGCCCAACGTATCCATGAAATTGTAAACAACAAACGTTCGGTGAGTGCGGATACGGATCTCCGTTTGTGTCGCTTTTGGGGACTTAGCAATGGGTATTGGCTTAGAGCCCAGGTGGCTTATGATACTGAGATTGCAGCTGAAAAACTGAAGCACGAATTAGCTAAAATTGTGCCTTTTGCTGATCTCGCATCTTCATAGCTAAGTAAGGACAACTTGTGATTTTAAAGCTGACTTACTTAGCTGTATTTCAGCTTAGTGGCTGGCGGACTCGAATTCTTTTTGGTCTTTTAAGATCTCATTGATGCTCTTGCCTTCAGGCAGGACTTCCCAGTCGCCGTTCATACCGGGTATGGCGGGTGCGGTGCCCCCATTTTCGACGGCTGCAGACAATTGCTCGCCGACGTTTTCCATGCTTTTGCGCATTGTAAAGGCCAGCAGGGTCTGCATTTCTTCTTGCGACATTTCGGGCATGACTTGCTGGATCACTTCTTGTTTGTTGCTGGGTGTTAATTTGGTGTCTTTGGGGCTGCTCTGGCAAGCGGTGATTAATAATAATACAGATGAGAGAATGATCTTTTTCATGAGCTGGGTGTTTCCTATTCTTTGGTGGCGAGCTTATGCTGAACCTGCCTATTATAGCAGGCCATGATTTTTGAGTCGTCTCTGTTTTGGAGTGTTGACTTGATTGAAGGCTGCGTGCCTTTTCTTGATTTGAATCTGCATTCAGGCTATCCTGAATGCAATTCATTGAAGAGGGACTGATAATGGCTAAAATAGATTTTTACTTTGACGTGATCTCACCTTATGCCTTTTTGGCCTGGAAAACGCTCCACGATTTACCGGCCTTGCGGGAGATCAAGATCCAGCCCCGGCCAGTGTTGCTGGGTGGCCTCTTGCGCTCGGTCGGTAGCCTCGGGCCAGCAGAGATTCCAATCAAACGCCAATGGGTCTACCGTGACGTGATGCGCACGGCCCGCCTGATGGGGCTGGAAATGCGCTTTCCTCCTCAGCATCCTTTTTCGTCTTTGCTGGCAATGCGGGCTTTGACATTGGTGGCTCAGGCAGATCCTGAGCAGCTTACACGTTGTTGTGAAAGTCTTTTGAATGCGGTCTGGCAGGGCGGTCAGGATCTAAGCGACTGGGACGCAGTCAAAACGGCTTTGCAGATCGGCGGAGTGACTCTGGATCTAAGCGATTGCCAAACGCCAGAAGTCAAAGAAGAACTCAAAAATGCGACCGATGCAGCCATTGCACGGGGTGTCTTTGGCGTGCCCAGCATGGTGATCGATGACGAGATCTTCTGGGGGCATGACCGAGTAGGGCATCTGGCCCATTATTTGCAGCATGGTGATGTTTTGGATGATCAGACCAAAGTGGCGTTGAGCCAGATCCCTGATGCTTTTCAGGTTTGAAGTTTTATTCGCTCAGTGGCATTGCCGTTAAACTTTCAATCTTTTTTTGGATGACCTGAGGCTTATGCCAACGGCGCTCCGCTTCCGGCCAGGGGACCATCTTTCCATGGGTATCGTTGAAGTGCAAGTATTGCTGATAATTACCCCAGCCAGCGTAATGGCCGTCGGGGGCGATCACAATGGCACCGTCTGGGAAAATTTGTGCATTGAACTGGGTCAGTCTATCCAGCTTTTTAAGCTGAGTCTTGGCCAAATAAAGGTAGCGGGGCATTGAATAGTGATAGGACTTTAAGGTCAGGTGAGTCTCATTGACTCGAACAAACTCCAGGGTGCCATTGCCCCATTCCAGAGCGCCTGTCTCAAGATTCAAAGCACCTGTTTGTTCTTGATGATTTCTAATCAGGGCCCACTCTTGCAGTGAGCTTATACTTGAGTAATAGCGAAACTGATTTGGTAAGTCGTGTTGTTTCTCGCTACCATCTAATTTATGCTCGAGCAGGTGCTGCTTAT
>JBBKWI010000050.1:0-18279 GCA_037968875.1 Candidatus Sericytochromatia bacterium
GATTGATATCGCAAGGCTGGAACTATTGTGTGATTTGACCGACGATCTAAACCTCGATGAAGCAGCGCTGGATGTCGTCGTTTCACTGATTGATCAACTGCACACCGTGCGCCAAGATCTTGCCTCGCTGGCACGCGCGATTGACCGCTTGTCGCCAGAAACGCAGGCGATCTTATTGTCGGAGTTGAAATCGACTTTGGATCGAAAACTACTCAATTTAGAAACCTGCTTAAATTCTCAATTCGACGCAAGTATGGCGAAGGTGATAACCAATGCGTAGATGTTAGCAGCGGTGGCGAAATAAAAAGCCAAGCTTACGTTACGCGAATTCCAGATAATATCAATGCAATTCTGGGTTTAAAAGCCGAAGCCAGCGTTAATTTCTGGGGCTTGTTTGAAGGTAAAGTCGAGGCAGGCTGGGAGAAAACACTGGCTGGCGTCGGCTTCCGTACGGAGCAAGAAGTCACCGAATACTTAGGCTTGTTTCAAGATTGTATTTCCGCTTTTGGTGAAGGGGATATGGAACGCAGTGGCGCATTAGTCGATCGCATTATTGATATGACCAATACGCACTCTTATGATTCCAGTTCCTATAGCGTCGCAGCCAGTGCAGAAAGCGAAAAACTACATATGGGTGCTGGGGCTGAGTACAAAACCACCAATGCTGAATTTCAATTACCTGGTGGCGGCATCGAATATGTGCATTCAACGGTCGGGACTGCTGAAGTCGAGGTGCATGGCTTTGGCCTTGAAGTCTTTGCTGAGAAGACGGAGTCTTTTTCAGATCCTGCGCACACCAAACCGCTCAAAGTTGACGGCAGCTCAGAACAAAGTCGGGTGGTTGTTGAAGCAAAAATACCCGGAAAGATGCTGATGGCAGCTGTAAAAGCAGGTTCATTATCGAATATTCCTGAGCCCCTTTTGGTCGGTATGATGGCCGAAATGCGCGTTGCAAATACAGCTCTGTCTTCAGTCAGCGATAGTGAATTGATGCACTCGATGACCGCTTTGTTTAATTCCGTGGCTGCCGATCCGATTCTGATCGCCAAACTTGATACCGTCGCCGGTTTTGAATCAGAAACGGAGTTTGACGCGGGTGTGATTGAAATGAAGCAAGAATTTGGGGTTACTTTTGCTCTGGAGTACAGTCCTCAACATGGTCTTGGTATGGAAATTGGCTTTGAAGCCAAATTCGAACTAGAAGGTGATTTTGGCCCACCAGTGGGTGTGGGCGTCTATGTGGAAGGCGGCTTTGAAATCAAATATGCCCGTGCCTTCCATTTGGCTGGAGGCCAGCACCATCAGCAACACCCGCCCACAACGGCGCATGGCGGGGGGCATTAATTAATGCAAGTTATTTCAGAAAATGCCCGACTTGAATATCTACTCGATCAGGGGCTGCGTACTGAGCTCCTGGGCCAGGAACTCAGAATCGAACGCGCTCGACTGGTGATTGATTTGCTGGCCGACAATCGACCCGGTCAGGTGCAACTCTATACGCAGTTTTCACCTGACGAAGCCGCAAAACTGGCGGAAATCGTACCTGAAATCAAAGCTGCAATTGCCCAGCAAGCCTACGCCTATGATTTTCAGATGGCCGCTGATATGCTGACAGCTTATCGAGATTTTGTGCAAACACAAACTGAGCTAGAAAACTGGCTCGGAGGACCAGCACTGAGTTTAGCAAGCTATGAGTACATGGGCTTTCGGGAACAAATCAAACTGGATTAAGCAAGCCCCTGTCATTTACTAGCTCCAAAAGCCACCCCTTAAGCTAGCGGGTGGCTTTCGCATTTCAACAGCCGATTCAAATTGAGGCTGCGCATTAAGGCTTGAATTGCCCCGCTGCAATAGCAAACCCGTTATAATACGGACTATTAATCTATAAATATTTCTCCCCGCATCAGGAGCACAAGCAAATGTCCAAACCAAACTATTACATCACCACTCCAATTTATTATGTCAATGACGATGCCCATTTGGGCCATGCCTATACCACCACTCTGGCTGATGTCTTGATGCGCTATCAGCGCCTGTTTGGTGCTGAGACCTATTTTTTGACAGGTACCGATGAGCACGGTCAGAAAGTTGAGCAAGCCGCTGAAAAACGTGGGATCACCCCTCAACAGCATGCTGATGAATTAGCACCTCGCTTTGAGACCCTTTGGAAGCAACTCAATATTGACCACTCAGACTTCATTCGCACCACTCAGACTCGTCATACCCAGGTCGTGCAACAAATATTGCAGCAAATCTGGGATCAAGGTGAAATCTATGCTGATACTTATGAGGGCTGGTATGAGACCTCAGAAGAACGCTTTTTAACCGATAAAGAATTCGAAGAAAAGGGCTATACCGCAGATAGTCCTGAAGTCACCCGTATTCAGGAGAAAAACTATTTCTTCAAAATGAGTGCTTATCAGGATTGGTTGATCGATCATATCCAGACCCACCCTGAATTTTTGCAACCTGAAAGCCGTAAAAACGAGATTTTGGGTTTTCTGAAGCAACCCTTAGGCGACCTCTGTATTTCACGCCCGAAAACACGCCTGAGTTGGGGTGTTGAATTACCTTTTGACAAAGACTATGTCACTTATGTCTGGTTTGATGCCCTCTTGAACTATATTTCGGTTCACCTCGATAACGGCGGCCCGGCAGAACTGCAAAAGTGGTGGCCTGAAGCCGTGCATCTGATCGGCAAAGATATCTTAATGACGCATGCCGTCTACTGGCCAACCATGCTCAAAGCAGCAGGCCTGGCCCCCCCGAAATCGATTGTGGCCCACGGCTGGTGGATGATCAATAGCGGCAAAATGAGTAAGTCCAAAGGCACTGTGGTCAAACCACAAGAACTGATGGATAAATATGGCGTCGACGCCTTTCGCTACTTTTTAGTACGCGATATGAGCCTCGGCCAGGACAGTCAGTACTCCGAACAGGCACTGGTCCAACGCATCAATAGTGATTTGGCCAATGACTTCGGCAATCTACTCAATCGCACACTGAAGCTACTCAAGCGTTATTTTGGAGGCGTGATTCCCACTCCTGGCCAAAATGGTGACTTAGAAACTGAAGTTCAGCAATTGGCAGAAGCCACATTGATCACAGTGCCCAAATTGGTCAATGAATATAAACTACACACTGCCCTGGAAGAAATAATGCAATTGGTGCGCCGGGCCAATAAATATTTGGAGCAAACCGAACCCTGGAAAACCGCCAAGACAGATCTCGAGAGAACAGGCACCGTTTTATACACGGTCCTGGAGATTTTCCGGCTTTCAGCGACACTGCTGAGCCCAGTTATTCCTGGCAAGATAGACGATTTACTGAACCAACTGGGACTCAGTCAAGCTGATTTACAACTCAAATGGGGTGCTTTGCCCTCCGGGATCCAAACCCGAGAAGCGCAAGTGCTCTTCCCCAGACAAGAATACATAGAGGAAATGAATATGACCAACGAAACCGAAACCCCAAACCTGCCCCCAGTGACTCAGGCACAAGCATCTGCTATTGCAGAAGGACAAGCAAGTGCCACAGCAGTCGTTAGCCCGCCCCCCGCTCCAGCCGCAGAAGCCGAACCCGACAATTTGATCACAATTGGCGACTTTGCCAAAGTCGAGCTGCGGGTCGCTGAAATTGTCGAAGCAGAACGGGTCCCCAAGACCGATAAACTGATGCGTGTGATCGTCTCTTTGGGTGACGAGCAACGTCAAGTCGTGGCAGGAATTGCTGCCTATTATGAGCCAGAGGCTCTGGTCGGCAAACGCGTCGTGATGGTCGCTAATTTAAAAGCCGTCAAACTGCGTGGTGTGGAATCACGCGGCATGTTACTGGCTGCCAAAGCTGGAGATCAATTGAGCCTGGTTACTCCTTTGAACGAAGTGGCTGTTGGTGCTGTGATTAGTTAAGATCGCCAGCCAAAGCATGATCAAGCAATAGACTGGAAGGGGGAAGATCGCTTCCCCCGACTTATAGAAATGTGAGGAATACAAAATGGTTGAATTAGAAATTCTGTTCTCCAGTGGACAGGGGATCCTGGTCCCGATGGAAGATCGAGAAGCCGCACTGCAATTAATGCAACGGGCGATGGATTATCAGATTGAATCCCAACCCCATTTGTTTCATTTGTCGACACCTTACGAAGAAATTTTAATTGATGTGGCAGATGTCTCCTTTATTCGCTTAAAAAAAGAAAACTACCCCCGACTGGGCGCGATTAAAATCTCTGCCAGCAGTAGTTTTAACGGCTTTGACCAGCAAGAACCTGCTCAGACGCAGAGTCAGTCGCAGAGTCAGTCGCACCAACAGACCCAGCGGCCCCCTACTGAGTCAGACAAACAGCGCACCTTTACCGTCGACCCAGAAGGTCATACCCAGGACCCCAACGCCCCCAAAACATTTACAGTCGATGATCATGGCAATGTCGACTCGGATCCCTTTAGCACTAAATTCAAAAAAGCAGAAGAACGACTAAAGCAGGCAGAGATCCAGCAACAAAAACTCGATGCCCAGCACCAGAAAATCCGCAAAGAAATAAAAGAAACAGCTGAAGAACTCGAAGACGCTGTACGTGAAGCCGAACTCAAAAAAAAGCTCGAAGATATCGAAATCAGCGGTGAGCTTAAACGCATGAAAGGTCAAAAAAATGACTGATCGCGTGCTATTTGGCACCGACGGAGTGCGCGGTCTGGCCAATGACAAACTGACCCCGGAACTGGCCTTTGAGATTGCTATGGCCGCCGCCTCGGTTTTACCTACGACTAAGGGACGTCAGGTCTTAATCGCCAAAGACACCCGCCAATCGGGAGATATGCTAGAAGCAGCCATGGCAGCCGGATTTACTTCTGCTGGCTGTCAGGTTAAATTACTGGGTGTAGCACCTACACCAGCAGTCGCCTGGCTGGTTCAGCAACAGGGAGCCATGCTGGGCGCAATGATTTCCGCATCCCATAATCCAGCCCCAGACAATGGCATCAAACTCTTCTCTGCAAGTGGAAGCAAACTGAGTGATGAGCAAGAGATAAAGCTCGAGAAATCAATACGCTTACGCCAGTGGAAGCGAGCCACGGGTGCTGAAGTGGGGCGTATCCAGTATCATTGTGAAGCCAGCGAAATGGAGCCCTATCTCAATCACATCGCCAATCAATCGACTCATGATCTCAGCAGCTTGAAGGTAGCAGTAGACATCGGCCATGGTGCCATGGTTCAGCTGGCTCCAGTACTGTTTAAGCGCCTGGGCATTCCGGTCCAATTTTTGCATACGCAACCCGATGGCATGAATATCAACGACAATTGTGGCTCCACACATTTAGAAAGCTTAAAAGCCTGTGTGCAAAGCCAGGGTCTCGATCTCGGCATCGCATTTGATGGGGATGGCGACCGCTGTCTGGCTGTCGGCCCCCAGGGCCAGGAAATCGATGGCGATCGTATTCTTTACTGGTGCAGCCAATACCTGCCCGCCTATCGCGATCAAGACACGGTCGTCGCCACTGTGATGAGTAATTTAGGGCTTGAAAAAGCCCTCGAAGCATCGGGTAAGCGTCTCTTGCGAACCGGTGTCGGAGATCGTTATGTACTCGAAGCCATGGAAAAGGGCCAGCATCGCATGGGCGGTGAGCAATCTGGTCACGTCATTTTTTCAGATCAACAAGTCACTGGAGATGGGCTCTTAACGGCTATCAATCTCCTGAATGCATTGCAAGCCAGTGGTCAATCGGTAAACGACTTACTGGCTGAGTTTAGCCCCTATCCACAAGTCCTCAAAAATGTTAGGGTCCAGGATCGCTGGCATAATACCTGGATGGATCATCAGCAATTGCAAGCAGCCATGAAAAGTGTGGAGCAGCAATTGGGCCAAACCGGGCGCTTATTGGTTAGAGCTTCTGGCACAGAACCCAAATTACGCGTAATGGCTGAAGGCAGCGACTCAGAACAAATCCATGCCTGTGTTGACCAATTGGTCGATTTGATTCAACGTGAAATGGGGCTGTAAGCCCCTCTCATAGATCACGAACTGGACCTATTTGCAATTTACAGTTAAGGACTCTTCGTTTCAGCACCGTTTCATAGCAGCATCGACTCGCCTCAGCGTATAATGGAACTCCATTCTGAGAGTAACAGGAGCTTGCATGACTTGCGTCAACGGTGTTTCATTTGAAAACACAGAAATCGCCTTTGCCCACCAATCCAACACCCAGCTATTTAGCGCCTACTGGCTCTTTAAAATGCTGGCTTACCCACAATTGGTCAAACTCGGGAAATGGGGCACCGCCTTCGCTTTTCGTCTCAAACTCCCGATCAGCCCGGTTTTTCGCTATACGCTTTTTGAGCAGTTTGTCGGCGGTGAAACCATCGAAGCCTGTGAGCGCTCAATCCAGGCGCTGGCCCAGTACCAAATCGGCACGATCCTGGACTATTCGATTGAAGGCAAGACCGACGCCAGAGCTTTCGCCCAAACCCAGGCAGAACTCTTGCGAATCGTTGAAAGAGCCGCTGGAGACGATCGTATCCCTTTTGTGGTTTTTAAGCTCTCGGCTCTGGCACGGGCTGAGGTCTTAAGTAAAGCCAGCCGTTGGCAAGAACTAAGCCCTCAAGAAGCCCAGGAGCTTGCACAACTCAAAAGCTATGTGCAAGAAATCTGTGAGCGTGCCCGGGATTGCCAAACCCCGGTCTTGATTGATGCGGAAGAAAGCTGGATTCAGCCCGTCATAGATCAGATTGCTTTAGAAATGATGCAAACCTACAACCGTGAACAAGCCTGGGTCTGGAACACCTTGCAGATGTACCGTTCAGATCGATTGAAGACTCTCGATGATCTGCTGAGCCTGGCAAGCAAAGAAGGTTTTCAATTGGGCATCAAACTGGTACGCGGCGCCTATATGGAAAAAGAACGAGAATACGCTGCCCAAAAAGGCTTGCCCAGCCCCATCTACCCCAGCAAAGCGGCCACAGACGAAGCTTATAATCAGGCACTGGAAACCTGTTTGACACACCTCAAGCAACTGTCCGTTTGCGTCGGCAGCCACAACGAAGCCAGCAATTATTTGATGCTCGAACGCATGCAGGCTTTGGGCATTGAGCCCAGCGAACCCCGCATTTGGTTTGCGCAATTGCTAGGCATGAGTGACCACATCAGCTTTAATCTGGCACAGGCCGGCTATCATACGGCCAAATATGTTCCTTATGCACCGATTCCTGACCTGATTCCCTATTTGATTCGGCGTGCCGAAGAAAACACGTCTGTGCAAGGCCAGAGTAGCCGTGAACTGAGCTTAATCAAAAAAGAAATGCAACGTCGGAAACTGCTTTGAAGCCCCTGAGCCCTCTGCTGAATCGCTTTATCAGCCAGCTGGGCTGGAAAACCCTGGCTGAAGTCGGCACTCGCCTGATTGGGCTTTTGTTCTTTATTTGGATCGCTCGCCAATTGGGAGATCAGCAATACGGTCGCTATAGCTACCCCCTGGCCCTGGCCGCCCTCTGGGCCGTGCTGCTGGACTGGGGCCAAAACGCGTTAATGATTCGAGACCTGGGTCGTCAAGATTTTGCCAGGCGCCCCTTTTTGCAACGGGTCTTGGTGCTCAAACTTGCTGCCAGCACTTTGTTTTTTAGCTGTTTTTTGCTGACTTGCTGGCTCTCAGGCCACAGCCTACCGACGCACTGGTTAATCGCTGCCGCCCTCTTTGTACTGGGTCAAGCCTGGCTCGACACCCTGGCGGCCGGGCTCAATAGCCAGCATCTGTTTCGAATAGAAGCCCGACTGAAAATTCTCCAACGCCTGCTTTTATTACTGCCCCAGGCAGCTGTTCTGATCTTCAAGCCTCAAATCAGCCTCTTATTGTGGGCAGCCGCCTGCGGACAGATTGCCACCGTATTGCTAAGCTGGTATCTGGCCCGTAAGGCCCTTTCAACAGCCTCAGATCTGCCCCAAACCTCTGCACTCCCCACGCCTAGCTATCGCTACCTGGTTCAAGCAGGCCTGAGCTTTTGGCTGGCCAATATTGCCTGGCTCTTATACCTCAAAATTGATTTGGTGATGCTACCCAGCCTGGGTCGCCCCCTCGTTGAATTGGGCTGGTATCAGGCCGCGATACGATGCTATGAAATATTTGCCCTGGCTGGCTATCTCGTATCGGCGGCTTTGTTCCCGTTAATCGCCGCCAAGTTTAAGCAGAGCCCCCCCAAAAGCGCTTTGCTAGCCAGGCGTTGGCTCCAATTGGCTGGAGTAGCTGCCAGTCTGGGGCTGCTGGCCTGGTTGCTGGCTCCCAAAGTGCTGGTTTGGACACTGGGACAGGAATACTTAGCTGCAGGCCAAAGTCTGGCCATTCTGTCCCTCTCGATCCCATTTGTCTTTATGAACCAAATTGGCTTTAATCTACTGGCGGCACTTAATCGCCAGCATCGCGTCGCGATCTCCACCGGTCTCTGCCTGGCCTTCAATATTTGCTTGAATAGTTTTTGGATTCCGCAATTTGGCCTGTTTGGAGCCGCCTGGAGCACCGTCTTAGCAGATCTCTTGCTCTGGCTGATGATCAGTTATTTTTTATTGCAGAAAAACAAGCCAAATCTGTCTGCCAGGCACTAGCAATCGCTTCCAATTGCAGCCGATAAATTGGCTGCTGACTGGCCAGATATTTGCTTTCAAAAGCCGTCAGGGGCTGATCAGGCTGAAAGTCAGTCTCGATCTGAGCTGCTAAACCCAAAACCCCTAAGGCCCTGAGAAACTCCTCGGCATAGATCCCCCAATTGGTGCGCAGTTCCAGGCTGTCGGCGGAGGCCATTAAATAGGGAAAGATCGGGTGAGCATGCCAGCGGCGCTTGTAATGATGCGCCTTGGGCCAGGGGTTTGGATAGAGCAAATAGACTTTATCAAAACGCCAACGATCTGCTGCAGCCAATAGCCAAAAATCGATTAATTCGATGCGGACCAGCTGTGCATTAGCTGGCAGTGCTTCTTTAGCATGCCCCAGACGTTGAGCGGATTTGTCTAGCCCCAAAATCTGATGATCGGGAAACTGTTCTGCTAGCAAACGTGTACTCTGACCGCGACCACAGCCAGCATCTAAAATGACGGGTTGCCCGCTGAATTGTCGATACAGATCTTGATAAATCGCTTGCATTTCTGCACGCCAGGGATATTGATAAGGCACCGCTAAATGCCGCTCTAAAGCGTTTATCAAATCAGAATGCGGCTGCTGCTGATTGGTAATGATTCGGGGGATGGCTCCACTCACGTCTTGGCTCCTACTCGCAATTGTGAAACCCTGTTATAGCACACCTTTCTTTAGAACTGAAAGCAAGCAAGGAGCCTTTGTGATCGATACAATAAAACAAAATTTAAGCTTTAGATTTATTAAGAAAAGGTTAATTAAAGCAAGGTTTAACTTAACCTTTATGGTATACTGCGAACTATTAAATACTAACCCGTTGCTGTCAGCCCCCCAGATCAGCTGTAATAGGAATATACGAAGTACAACATCATTCTCCAAAAATATTCCGAGGCTGTGTGGTCGAAGTCACTGAGCCAGATTCAAAACTCCAGCATGATAGCAATACACAGACTTGAATAGAAAATGAGTAAAGAACCTAAAATGAATCTCGAACGTTTAATCATCCAGGGCGGCACCCCGCTCAAAGGCAATGTCAGCATCAATGGCGCAAAAAATTCAGCACTGGTCTTAATGGCCGCTTCGGTCTTAGGCCGTCAAGATATTATTGTGCTAGAAAACATGCCACGACTGGCAGATATCGAAGTCATGGCTGACGTCTTACGCAGCCTGGGCGCAATCGTAACCTTCACCGATAAACACACCCTCGAGATTGACCCCCGCAATATCAACAAAACCCAGGCTCCTTATGAACTGGTCACCCAAATGCGCGCCAGTTTCTTTGTCCTGGGCCCCTTGCTATCTCGTATGGGTAAAGCAGAAGTCGCTCTGCCCGGCGGTTGTGCCATTGGTACCCGCCCTGTAGATTTACACTTAAAAGGCCTCGAAGCCATGGGTGCCAAGATTGAAATCGAACATGGCAATGTACTGGCTCAGGTAGATGAGTTGGTCGGTGCTGATATTCACTTCAGCTTCCCTTCAGTCGGAGCCACTGAAAACTTAATGATGGCTGCCTGTCTGGCCAAAGGGACTACGCGCTTAACCAACGTGGCACGTGAGCCTGAAATCGCTGATTTGGCTAATTTCTTAATCGCCATGGGCGCCAAAATCACAGGAGCTGGCACTGATCAGATTGTGATCGAAGGTGTTAAAGAGCTCAAGCAACCTGTTTATTACTCAGTGATGCCTGATCGTATCGAAGCCGGTACCTTTATGATTGCTGCCGCCATGACACGTGGCAATGTCGTGATTGAAAAAGCGCCCGTTGAAACACTCGGCTCATTGATTTCCGCCATGCGTGAAGCCAATGTACAAATCGATATTATCGACAATAGAACCCTGCGTGTACAAGGTCGCTACCCGATTTTACCCGTCAATACCCGCACCATGCCTTACCCTGGATTCCCGACAGATATACAAGCGCAGTTTGCAGCCATGATGGCCATCGCTCAGGGCACCAGCACCGTAACCGAAACAGTCTTCGAAAACCGCTTTATGTATGTAGATGAACTGCATCGTATGGGAGCTCTGGTCCGCGCTGAAGGCAAAACGGCCACCATTACAGGCCAGCCTAAATTATCAGGGGCTCCAGTTCGAAGCACAGACCTGCGTGCATCTGCCGCTCTGGTGCTGGCTGGACTGGTTGCTGTAGGCGAAACCTCGGTCTCTAACCTGCATCACCTCGATCGCGGTTATGAAGATTTCGAAGTTCGCTTAAGTGAACTGGGCGCCAATATCTGCCGAGTCACTGTTAAAGCTGAAAAAGCAGAAGCTATTGTTTTACCGCACTAATCAAATATAATCAAAAGCCCGGCAGGATTGCCGGGCTTTTATCGTTTTTGGTTAATTTATTTGCAGAGCCTCTGCTGCCTTGATTCGCAATTATGCTAGATTGCATCTAGCACATAAAATAAAGGTAAGCCCCATGTTTCTTCATGATTTATTAGCCAGTCTGCCAGCTCTAGAGCTGCCCGCCAGCAATCCAGAAATTAGCAGCCTGGTCTATGACTCTCGCCAGGTCAGAGCTGGCAGTCTCTATATAGCCCAACCGGGCCTACATTTTGATGGTCACGACTTTATCCCTGCCGCCATTAGCGCCGGAGCCGCTGCCGTGATCTATCAAAGCGGCGCCTATACTGCAGCAACAGTTTCGCCAATCGAAAATAGTCCGCCCCTGATTGCCGTAGCCAACACACGCCAGGCCCTGGCAGCACTCTCGGCCCAGTTTTATCACCAACCCGCCCAGAGCCTGCAGATGATCGGTGTCACAGGCACCAATGGCAAAACCACGATTTCTTATTTGATCTCGCAATTGCTAGATCGATTGCAAAGCGCCTGTGGCTGGATTGGCACTTTGGGCGCCGGACTGGGCCAGACACGCTACCCGGGCCAGTACACAACCCCCTTCCCCCCTGAACTGCATCAGCGCTTACAAACCATGGCTGAAGCCGGCGCACAAAATGTCGTGATGGAATGCTCTTCTCATGCACTAGACCAATCGCGTTTGGATGCGATCCCCTTTGAAGTCGCCATTTTTAGCAATCTCACTCAGGATCACCTGGATTACCACGCGGATATGCAAGCTTATGCCGAAGCCAAAGCGATCCTCTTCCAACGCTTGCTCAAGTCCACCGGCCAGGCCATTATTCAATCGGATGACCCCTATGCAGACTTTTTTGCTCAGCAGAGCCGAGCCCCAGTACTTCGCTACGGTTGTGGCCCAAAGGCCGACTGGCAAGCCTCAGAGATTAAACTCAGTGCCGAAGGGACCCGCTTTCACTTAAAAACGCCTGCACTCAGCCAGGTCATTAATAGTCCCTTGAGCGGACAGTTTAATGTTTTGAATCTGATGGCTGCCCTCTGTGCTGTACAGGCTCTGGGCTTTGAGCTCAAAACCATCTTAGCGCAAGTCCCCTTTTTGAAAGGGGTTCCCGGTCGCCTGGAAAGAGTCAGTCCCGATCAGCATCCCTTTTCGGTTTATGTCGATTACGCCCATACGCCTGACAGCCTTAAAAATGTACTGGAAAGCGCACGGGTCTTTACTTCAGGCCGCTTAATCGTGCTCTTTGGCTGTGGTGGCGATCGCGACCGGGGCAAGCGCCCACTGATGGCTCAAATTGCCCAGCAATTGGCCGACTGCGTGATCATTAGCTCAGATAATCCGCGCACAGAGGATCCAGCAGCGATCATTCAGGATATACTGCAAGGGATTGTGACGCCGTCAGCCACCCAGACTCAGATCAACACTCAGATCGACCGCAAAGCGGCGATAGTCCAGGCCATTGCCCTGGCTGAAGCTGGAGATGTACTGGTAATCGCAGGCAAAGGCCACGAAAACTATCAAATCATCGGAACTCAAAAATTTGATTTTGATGACCGTCAAATTGCCCAGGAATTGTTATAAGAGGAATACTATGCCCGTCTCATTATTAAAAACCGCCTACCAAATTAAGCAACAATTGATTACATATGCTCTGGAGCACTGTTCAGAAATCTATACCCAACTCGAAACCGAAATCTACCCGGAGACGCCCACAGAACTTGAGCGTCTGGCCTTACAAGATTGGTTTGCACTCGAATATGTTTTGCCCGATCACCGCACGATTTTATCGCATTTTATCGAAGAAAGCCGACTCGAAACCGAGATTGTTATCGCCCAACAATGGGGCATTGTCTTACATGGTGTTTTCCATGTACGCCAAATTTTAGGCAATAATCACTTTGAGTTGATGAACCTGGTCAATGATGTGGCCTACACGGTCGCAGGTAAGCCTGAAGATGAATTAAACCTTGAAAAAGGTGAATATATTCTGGCCCGCTTGATTCCCCATCAGGATTACCATTTGTTTTCAGGGGTAATCGATCGCTTAGCCACCCGCAAAAAAAATGAAATCTATGAATTGGTTTCTGAAATTCAATTGACGGATCCCAAAATGGCCTTTATCGACAATCTGGATCGGATTGAAATGGCCTATCAGATTCAAAAAGAAGAGCGCGAAGACTTTATTACTTTCTTTGGCAGTGATGAAATTTTACTGAACGGCTCTGAGCTCGAAGCCAAAATGAAAGAATTTTATCATTATCGCTTCTTTCAAAAAAAGCAGGACAATGGCAATTCAATTGCCAAAACCTTCCAGGATCGTTACCATCAATCCCCTTTGCCGCCGCAATTTGACTTTATCGACAACCTGGAGCAAGAAAAAGATATCGGCGTGATCTATGACGCCACCGAAGGTCTGGTCTTACTCCTAAAATACGGCCGTTTTATAGACATTTTCCAGCGGGAAGACTTTAAACGGATTAAAAATTACCGTCAATTAATCATCGGCTATTTGGACGACAATCATATTTCTTCGCTGCCCTTTAGACGCATGGCCAAAAAATATCCAGAACAAAGTGTTGAAGTCTTTAAAGCGGTGTTGAAGCGCAAGTATTTTAAACTCGACAAAGATTTACCCAAACTGATTCAACGTTATAAGCCCATGGAACAATTGATTCATTTAACCCCGTCTACGATTCCCAGCTCTGTACGCAGCAAAACCTTTCTGCGTTCACTCAAGTCAAAATCCAAGTGGTAATTTGTTGTCGCTAGATCAGACCTTGAATCAGAGACTCTGTAGATTGTAAGAGTAGCCCAAGATAATGCCCTGGCTCACAAGGCATCTCGACATGCTGCATCGCGATGATCTGTTTATCACTCAGGTTCAACAAAGGGTAGAGCCCAATCGCCAATGAGGTTTGCGCCATCAAAAAGGCCTGGGCCTGCTCTGCTGTCTGAAACGGAAAAAATCGCTGCAGGTGCTGCCCCACGACAAGCATGGCCTGCAGGGTGTGCTGCTTAAAGCCATTTAAACAGGCTTGAGTGGCATGCGGTTCGATTAAAGTGTAGAGGATCGTAAACAAATTGATCATGCGCTGGTGCTTAAGCAGAATGGCAACCCAGATCTCAGCTGCCGCTGCCGCCGTGTGATATTCTGAGGCGATCGCATGCACTAAATCGTTTTGCCACTGGCTAATATCTTGCTGGAGTAATTGCAGAAAGATATCTTCTTTGTTATTGAAATAGCGATAGAGATTGGAACGCGTGAATTTAGCTGCTTTGCCGATCATCGCAAGGGTGATCTCCTCATAACGTTGGCTCTGATAGAGCCCAGCGGTTGCGGCCACTATTTCTTGAATGCGAAACTCAATTTGCTGATCACTGCGCGCCCGTTCCCAAGTCAATCTGATGCTCCCCTGATTTGATCACACGCTAAATAAGCGCTGATAATTCTTAAATTATCTGGGAGCCAGTATCGACTTGTCAAGAGACAATGCGTCTCTTAATCATTGAATCTGCCGAACACGGACTCAGTCAAACGGCAATCTTGTTACAATACAGCTATAGCCAACAGAAACGAGTGCTCCCATGAATATCTGGTTTGTAGACGATCTCCCTCAAAATCGCTCAGCCTGGCATCAAAGTTTTGGGCCAGAACTCCAGCAAAATCACTCCTTTGAGAGTTTTGAGCGGGTAGAAGAGCTCTTTGAAGCGCTGGACTCCAGAGACTGGCCTGAGATTCTCTTTGTCGATTTTTATATCGGACCACGCTATGGCCATGAGGTGATCGACTATTTTAAAGATGCTGTCCAACGCCCCTGTCTGATAGCCTACTCCAGTCAGGCCAGCGCCAACCGGGCCATGTTAGCACAAGGAGCGGATATCGCTTTCCCTAAAATCACGGGTGCTGCCCCCAGCTCCGAAATCGCCCAGCGCATCAAAAGCGATGCTGATTTACTGGCTTTGTGCCAGCTGAAGTCCTCAGACTAAGCAAAAATAAAATACCTGTGCGCTAAAATCAAACCAAAAGAGAGAAATAGATGCCGATTCAAGCGGTCAAGCAGAGTGAGAGCGAAAAGCAATTGATCGATCTGCTGCAATGCGCCTATTCTGGTGAGCGGGCGGCCGCTTATGCTTATCAGGGCCACTGGAAATCTCTGAAAGACAGTACCGAGCGTCAGCAGCTCCAACAGATCGAGCAAGAAGAATGGCACCACCGCCAGGCTGTGGGCGAGCTCTTGCGTCAATTGCATGCGGAGCCCCGGCTCTGGCTAGAGATCAAAATGAGTCTAATCGGCAAAAACATCTCCTGGCTCTGCCGACTGGGAGGCTGGTTTATCCCGATGTATGGGGCCGGGCGCTTAGAAGCCAATAATGTCGATGAATATGTCACCGCCGCAGAATACGCCTGGCAGAGCGGGCATCAGCCCATGATTCCAGCCTTGCTAGAAATGGCCGAGCTGGAATGGGAGCACGAAGCCTATTTTCTGGCTAAAATCAAAAGTCACTGGCTCTCTCGCTGGCTAAAACCCTGGCGTGAAATGCCGCCAAAATCCAGTGTGCGTGAAAACTTCGCTCGTTTTTGTCAGAGCCAGCAGCGCGCGCAAATTGGCCGCGATCTCTCGCAAGTGCGCAAGCCGCCACTCGTCAAAAGCTCAGACTAAGTTTAGCGCTGGGTATTTTGGTTATTGTGACCAAATTTAGGCCAGGCTGAATCTGCCAAGCCCATGCTATTGGTATAAACCGCATAGAGCTTGTTTTTGCCACCGCCAAAGATCAAGGTGCCATCGGCCATCAGCGCCGGACTTGAACCGATCTCATCACCTGTCGGGTAAAACCAGAGATTGCGCCCCTGGCTATCGAGGGCATAGAGATTGCCATCATAAGAGGCCACATACAAAATATTGTTTTTGCCGAGTAAGGGTGCCGTACCAATCGCGCGATTGGTACTGAACTGCCAGCTCACCAGGCCTTTCTTGACGGCATAGACATAGCCCTGCCCATCACCGACATAAACCATTTTGTCTGGCCCCACAATCGGTGAGCCCCAGATCGGATTGCGTATGCGCAAAAACCACTGGCGGCTGCCATCGGGATTCACGGCATAGAGATTGCCGTCTTCAGAGCCAACATAAATTGTGCCATCGCTGTCCAGGGCCGGGCTACTACTGATGCGCCCAACGGTATTAAAGACCCATTTGACTTTACCGGCCGGGCTCAGGGCATAAAGACGGGTGTCCTGACTGGGGACATAGACGGTGCCATCTTTGGCAATCGCCACACTCGCTGAAATTTGCTCTTCGGTGGTAAAACTCCATTTGAGATTGCCCCGGATATCAAAGGCATAGACTTTGCCATCCCAGGAGCCCACATAGACGGTGCCATCAGCAGCCAGAGCCGGGCTACCCGAAATAAAGCCCCCTGTTTTGTATTTCCAGAGCAGGACGCCATTGGGGCTGAGAGCATAAATATGATTGTCATAGGAACCAAAGTAGATCACACCATTGGCACCAACAGTGGGCGAAGAAGCAATAAAACCACCGACATCATAGGTCCAGAGCTTTTTACCGCTGGGGCTAAGGGCATACAAGATGCCTTCGTTGCTGCCAAAATATATTTTTTGGTCAGGCCCAATCGCCGGGCTGGAATAGATCTGGCGACCGACCTGAAATTCCCATTTTAGTGAGCCGGGCAAGATAAATTGTTTGCCAATCTCATTTTTTTGAGCACTGGCGATCAGAGGAACGCCCCCCAGAAAACCGATGGCAAGACAGGCTGAAATGAATGTTTTCATGAGCGATTCCTTTAGTTTTACTTAAGTATATCAGTTGCACTACTTGACGGTCCCAGAGCGATCACTCCCCCGCTTTATAGCGATAGCCCTTCTATATAAGAATTGCTTTTGGGCAATAAAGTTCCCTTTGCGTCTGATCGAGCGCAGCACGCCAGGGCCGGCTGAGGAGCGCTTAAGTCGGCGCTATCAAGGACTATACGTCACCTCCAGAGCGGCTTCGTTTAGTGTCTACGTGATGCAAGCGCTTGGGCTTTCGGGGGCAAAACCATAGCAGCACAGGGGTAAACAGGGTAAAATAGTGTCTATCAATCTCTTAAAGGCAGAACACTCAGTGGACATTGCAACAGCTCTCCTGGCGATTATGAAGCTGGTCAAAGATAGCGGCGGTTTTATTATCCCCCTCTTTGTCGCGTCGGTACTAACGGCGGCTTTGTTTTTGGAGCAGTATTGGTATAGCCTGCTTTCTGGTCGGCGTATTCGCCGCCTGATGCTCGATCCTGTTGCCTGGAAAAGTCTGGGCGGCATGGATATGATTTCACGCATGGTGCAAAGCCTGAGCCTTAATTTGCAAGCTTCTGAAGCAGTGCAAAAGCGCGATATGGAAATGATCTACAGCCATTTTGAACGCCGTATTCACTGGTTAAGCACGATGGCGGCTGTCGCACCGATGCTGGGGTTGATTGGTACGGTCTCAGGTATGATCCGGATCTTTGGCGTGGTTTCTGGTGGCGATATCAAAGACCCTTTGGCCTCGCTCTCAGGCGGCATCTCTGAAGCCCTGTTTGCAACGGGTGGGGGCTTGATTATTGCGATCATCGCTGCGCTGGGCTATCACTATCTCAACGCCCGTCAGGAAAGCATCGGCCAGGAAATGGTGCGCTGGTATGAGGATCACCGCAAACATTTACATGCCAAATGAAATTTGAGATCTGTACCCTGTTCCCTGAATTTTTTGAGAGTCCGCTCAATTCCAGTATTCTCAAGCGTGCAGCTGAGAGCCAACGGGTAAGCTACCAACGCCACAATATTCGCGACTTTGCCTACACCAAACACCGCACGGCAGATGATCGCCCTTTTGGGGGTGGGCCGGGCATGCTACTCAAACCAGAACCGATTTTTGAATGTATAGACTCTCTCGACCTGCCTGCTGGCACCCCAGTCATCATGACTTCTCCCCGCGCGCCGCTCTTTGATCAGGCGACGGCTCTGGAACTCAGCCAGCATCCCCAGTTGGTCTTTATTTGTGGGCATTATGAGGGTGTTGATGAGCGAGTCCGGGACAGCCTCTGCACCCATGCCTACTCAATTGGTTCTTATGGACTCACGGGGGGAGAATTGGCCACCCTGGTGATGCTGGACGCGATTGTGCGCCATATTCCTGGCGTGGTTGGCAAAATGGATTCTGTCGATCTAGATTCTTTTTTGGATGGCTTATTGGATTTCCCGCACTATACCCGCCCGGATGATTTTCAAGGCCAAACGGTGCCGGAGGTCTTGCTCAGTGGCAATCATGCTGCGATCGCGGATTGGCGATTGGCACAGAAAAAAGCCCAGACCCAACA
>JBBKWI010000051.1:0-60725 GCA_037968875.1 Candidatus Sericytochromatia bacterium
CTAAAGCCGGGTGCCGACCCCGCTGAATATGCCCGCCGTCAGGGGCTAGAGCTCGTGATGCCTATTGGTTTGAATATGTATCTTTTCACGGGTCCCACCGCAATTCAACGCTTGCAAATTGATGCCGCTGTAGTCTGGGCCGAACCCAACTTCCGACTGGAATTGCCACCTTTGCAAGTACAGGACGTTCCCCCGGTGGCCCCTTTTAGCCCCCGGCGTGCTGATTTGCCCAATGACCCTCTGCTGCCCGCTCAATATGGCTTTGAGCTGATGGGTACCGGCCAGATCTGGCAAGAGCAGCCGGGTCGCCCTGAGGTGATCGTGGCCGTGATTGATTCGGGTGTGGATGGCAGCCATCCTGAGTTTGCCGGCCAGTTATTGCCAGGCATGGACTTTACTAAAAAGCCGCCAGCTGCCGGTGGGCAGGTCGACGGCTATGGCCATGGCACCCATGTCGCCGGTGTGATCGGTGCGCGTGCCAATAATGGTCAGGGCGTTGCGGGTCTGGCGCCAGGCTGCAAGATTTTACCTGTGCGGATTTTTAATGATTGGGGCCATTCGGAGTCCGGTCGCTCGGCAGCTGCTGTGATCTGGGCTGTTGATCATGGCGCGAAAGTCATCAATGCTTCCTGGGGTAGCCCTTCTGAAAGTGAATCCACCAAAGCTGCGATCCAATACGCTCTTTCCAAAGATGTGGTCTTTGTGGCCGCTGTTGGCAATTCAGGCAATGACGATCCCAAGTACCCTGGTGCTCTCGAAGAAGTGATTGGCGTCTCGGCCACCAATGCTGACGATCGTTGGGCCAGCTTCTCGACCTTTGGTGACTGGGTCGATCTGGCAGCCCCCGGCAAAGCGGTCTTATCGACTTATCCAATGGCCAAAGGCAATGGCTATAAAATCATGGAAGGCACTTCGATGGCTGCCCCCCATGTTAGTGCCGCTGCGGCGATCTTGCGCAGTCAGCACCCCGACTGGAACGTGGCGCAAGTGCGTGGGCAATTAGAGCGCACAGCCAAAGACGTGATCATGTCTGGCAAAGACAAATATTCAGGCTATGGCCGCGTCGATTTGGGCCGGGCCTTTTTTGAAAAACCCTAGGCTTTGCTGCAGCGAAAACCAATATCGCTGTGACGGGTAAAGGGATCGGCCTGAAAGCGGTAAGAAGCCCGTGTAAAATAAGCGCCTTTGTGATTCCAGGAGCAACCCCGTAAGCTGCGTGCTTCTAAAGGCTCAAGCTCTTCTCGTCCATCTTCTGACTGGTAAGGGTAAGGCTGATAACAGGAACGGGTCCATTCAAAGACATTGCCAATCAGATCCAGGCAGCCCACCGGGCTGGCCCCTTCGGGGAAAATCCCAACGGGGCTAGTGTTGATCGCATCCCGATCAGCGGTATTGGCGCAACCAGACTGCCATTCATTGCCCCAGGGCCAGGTCAGGCCCTCAGGCCCACGGGCAGCGGCCTCCCATTCGGCTTCGCTGGGCAAGTGCAAACCGGCCCAGGCGGTATAGGCCAGGGCCTCAAACCAGGAGACCCCAATCACTGGATAATCGGGAAAGTCGAGACCCGATTGATAACCGCGCTTGCCCCAAAAAGCAGGAGCCTGAATGGCTTGGGCTTGTAGCCAGCGCCAGGCTGCCGGTAACCAAAAATCGGGCTGTTGGTAGCCCTCTGCATCCATAAATTCCTGAAAGTCTGCATTGCTGACAAGCAGGCGCTGAATGGCAAAACCCGGACTCTGCCAGGCGTGCGCCGGGCGTTCGGCCTGATGCATATTGTCGCCCAGAGGATAGCTGTCGGCAGAGACTGCGCACCAGGCGTGCAAAGCGGCTGCGCTCGCGTCTTCCTGGACTGAGTCTGAGTTGACCTGGCGCGCCGACAGGCTCTGTTTGAGAGTGCTGGCTTTTAAGGCCTGTTGCCAGCGCCCCCCTTGCAATTGACAGCGTGCCAGCACTTGTTCAATGACGCTTTCGGGGAGCTGGAAACTCTCTGCCAGAGCGCTGCGTGAGGGGGCGTCAGGAACCAATCCCAGTCCCAGTAAGACATCGAGCCCATTGACCAGAGCCTGCACCTGTAGATTGCTGGCCTGGCTGCTATTGTCGACATAGTCTTGCAACTCTTGTTGTTTCAGGGCCTGCTTTTGATAATTTGCCAATTCATTGAGTAGGGATTGGTTTTCGGCTTTCAGGCTGCGCAGTTCTTGCTCTAAATCCTGCTGGTTTTGCACCACCAGGTTGCGTTCCTGGGCCAATTGGGCCAGAGACTTGCCCAGTTTTTGGCTCTGGGCCTGCCAGTTTTCAAAGCCCTGGCTCGACTGATTCATTTCAAGGGCCATCTGTTCGATTTCAGACTCATAGAGGGCCTGTAATTGCTTTAATTGTTGGTCTTTGTGATCCAATAGCAAGAGATACTCTTGTTCGCTATTTTCAAAGCCCTGCAGCTGAGCCTGTGCCAATTGGCGAGATTGCCTGAGTTCTCGCTGCAAATGCTGAATGTTTTGACTGCTCTGCTCGTTTAGGCTGTGGTAGCGTTGCTGCCAGTTTTCTAACTTGCCCTGGACTTGTTGTAGGCTGTCTTGTAAGCCCTGATACTGACGCTTGAGCTCAAATTGACGCTGCTGAATTGTCTGCTGCTGGGCATTTTCTTGACGTGCTAAAACCCGCTCCAGGGTTTGGATCTCTCTTTGCAAAAAATCGACTTCTTGCAAAGAATCATCAAGCTCTTGCTCTAAACGCTGTTGTTGGGCCTGGAGTTTTTGAACCAAAGGCAGCACGCGCTCAAGTTGGGGTAACAAATGGGCAAAACGGGCGTCGAGGTGGGCTAAGAAGAATTGCTGAGACTGTAGCGTAAAGCCCAGTTCAGCCACTTGTTCTTTCCATTGATGCAGTGGCATGGCATGCTCCCGTTTTTAAGCTAGTTTAACCTTATCGACCGAGGCTGACAAGGTCGTGCCTGCTGAGCTAGTCAGCAGATCAGCCTGGCGGCTTATTTCTGACAATGACCGCAAAAATGGGTGCCGCGCTGAGCCAGGACGATTTTCTGAATTTCGGCACCACATTGCCAGCAGGGCTGGTTTTTACGACCATAAACAAATAAATGCTCCTGGTGAGTACCCTGCTTGCCGTCAGCTTGCAAATAGTCTTTGAGAGAGGTGCCGCCGGCATCGATCCCTTTTTGCAAAACCTCTGGAATGGCCTTGTGTAAGGCTTTGATTTCGGCTGGCTTAAGACTATTGGCCAGGCGAGAAGGTAAGATACTGGCCACAAAGAGAGCTTCGTCGACGTATATATTGCCCAGCCCGGCGACCTCGGTTTGGTCGAGCAAGAGCGCTTTGATTTTACGGCCAGACTTCTGCAAGCGCTGCCGAAAATCAGTCAGCTTAAAGTCTTTGCCGAGGGGTTCCGGGCCGAGTTTCATTAAGCCGGGCCACTGTGCCAGTTCTTGCTTTTCTAAAAGATGGACCCGGCCGAATTTGCGGATATCGCGGTACATCAATTGACGGCCATCGGCTAAGTCAAAGACGCCGTGGGTGTGTTTATCGGGCAAATGCATTAAAGGTCGCTGATAATAGGTAAAGGGCAAAGGGCGCAAGCTCTGCACGTCAGCCAGTACAGGAACGGGTTTGACCAGTACCTGACCGGTCATGCGTAAATGAATCAATAGGACATCGCGGCTGAGATCAATTATCAAATACTTGCCTCGCCGTCGGCAAGCGACTACCTTTTGGCCGCGCAGGGCATCAATTTGCATAGGGTTGGCGACGATCACGGAGGGCGTGTAGATCGTCAGATCTGTGATTTCAGCGCCGATAATCATCGACTCTAGCCCGGAGCGTACGGTTTCAACTTCAGGTAATTCAGGCATGGCGATCCAATTCTTTTTTGGGTTTGGCAAGCTTTTGATTGGCATCATACTGCTTGCCTGTTTGCCAGATCAAGACCATCCAGAGAACGACCATCAATAAACCCAGGCCTAGCATGAGCTGATTCTGTTGGGCCTCAGAGATTAAAATGATCGAAGCGATCGCTCCCATGCCAATTTTTAAGAGCGAAGCGGAGACATCTCCCAGACGCATCAAGGGCCCTTCGATCAAGGGTTTTAATTGGAAGCGCACAGACTCTGAGGTCGGGGTATACAAAAGCTCTTTGGTGGCATTATTGAGAGAATAGTTAAAGGCATTACCTGTGATCATAATGATCTGAAGACCCAATAGCTCCAGTGGGAAAAACAAAGCCCCACCGGCCACGAAATAAAAGACGGGTAAAATCAAGACTGTCAGCGCCAGACCCACAAACTTAAACAAATAACGCGAGACGACCACCAGTAAAAATACGCCCAGAATGCCCTGAGCCGTTGAGACATCAGAAAAGACCTTGCGGGTATCGGCTTCGAGCTCTTTTTGGTAACGCAGATAAGCTTGCTGAAAGCGTTTAATTTGGGGTTCACGCCATTGCAATTGGGTAAAGAGTTGCTTCTGGGTTGTTTCTTGTTGGGCTGCGGAGAGTTTTTTGAGACCGAAAACTGTTTCATAATGGCTGCCAGTGGGATCCAATTCGGAGAAGACCTCGGCATAGGCTTTTTGTGAGAGGGTGCTATCGAGTTGCTGATAAATTTGGAGATTAAAGACCGTGCCAATCAGAGCCAGTGTAAAGATCATCATTGCAATCCCGCGTACATAGCGGTTTTGAAAAATAGCGGCGACATCTTCGAGCCCCCGTTTGGCGGGTGCGGGTGCTTCTTCGGCATCCGTGTCAAGCTCCATTGGAGCTAGCGCAGTTGTCGGTGAGACCGGACTCTCTGCTGGGTTGGCGGCCAGAATCAAAAACAGAGCCACGCCCATGGCGCCGATTGAAAACAAGAGCGCATAGTCTTTGAGTACGGTTTGGCTGAGCCAGGCGGATAATTGTCCGCCCAGAATATTGCCAATCGTGGCACCCAGCGCCACAAATCCAAAGCAGCGTTCGGCCTGCTCGGAAGCAAAAATGCTGTTAATGACTCCCCAGAGAATCGAAATCGCTAGCGTAAAATAGACCGAGGCCCAGAGATAAAAAAGAGCGGTACCCCAGCGACCGGTGAGTGGTAAGAGAATCAGAAAAGCCAGCTTGCAAAGCATCATGATCCCAAAGGTAAACAAGAGCAGTCGGCGTCGCGGGATCCGTCCCACAAAATGATTGAAAAATTTGGTGACAATAAAAGCCAATATCGGGGTGACCAGGAAAAAGTAAGGCAGCATGCTGCTATCGAAATGCATCAAAAAACGCGAGTCGCGCAGGGGTTTGACCAAATAATATGACAGCAACAAAAACAACAAAGCCAAAAAACTTAAAAGGGTTTGTTTGGTTTCATCTGCACGGGCGCCGGTAAGGGTCTCCAGGGTTGCTTTCCACATGCAGCCAATTGTACCAGAAAGCGGCTAATTATTGACTTTCTTCACGGGTCTCAACATAGCTATGACCGGCTTGTAGACAAGCTTCTTGGGTCTGGGGGTCATAATAGAGCGTCAAATAGCGCAGGACCTCTAAGCCTGGAGGGTGCTTTTCCTGGGGTTCAAAGAATTGAACGGGATCCAAATGGCTGAACTGGCTTTCACATTGCTTGGGGTAAGCAGAGTAAAAATAGCGCCATTTTGAAAATTTGAGCGGGGTAGGGAAAAGCTGTAATTTTTGGGCTAAAGATTGGACTTTGTCGGTTGAGATCTCAAAACGGCAAGTAAAATCACGACTGATCTGCATCATCCTGCAGTTCAGGCTGGGCTGATCTGCTTTGGCGATTCCCAGTTTACTGAGAGTTGCCACGATCGTATCTGTGGCATGGCCCGCCTCAGCCTGGTTATAACTCCATTGACAGCCACTGAGCAGCAAAGCGCTGCCGAATAATCCGGAACCCAGCCAAGCAAACAATGATTTTTTCATGCTGGCATTATGCCTGTGGAAGACTTCTATCGCAAGGGATTGCAGCGCTCAGCAGAAATAATAAAAATATTTCTGATCTCAGGTCAGTTTAAGTCTCCTTGTCTCGATATTAAATTAAAGATTAAATCCTCATTAAATTGGAGCCTTGCATGTCCAGTGCTTTAACGACTCAGCTGAAACCCCAATATGGTGCCACGCGGGCACTTGTTTGCCCGCCGAGTGAACAGATTCTGGCTTTTGCACACGCTCAGCTTGAAAACGCAGACTGGATTTTAGCGTTGATTTCGCTACTGGATAAAGTCTTGCTCGAACAAAAATGTGAACTGAGTGCTTATGAGCGTGCGATCATGCAAGACGATCTGCACTTGCGCGTGCTAAACATCCCAGAAGGTATCCGATTGGTGGATCCCAATGGGGGAATTCTGGATGCTTCAACCCTACTCTATTTGCGCGATCAGATCTTAATCGCAGCCGAAAAACGTTCCCAACACTTGTATCGCTGCCCCAATCTCTCTCCAAATTCCAAAGCTCTTAAGCAAGTTCTGGCTCAGGCCGGCGATAAAGACCTTAGTGATGAATACGCCGCCGTGTTACGTGAGGCCTTTTTGTACCATCATCAAGGACAGCTCTACAGCTTACGCGGAACCCGGCTCAAGCATCGCTCACAATCTCAAAGATGGGTTTGGAAATTTTTGCATGGGTAATGCCAATATTAACGCGGGTCCGCTGCTCTCTCCACAACAGCTCTGGGCAAAGCCCAATACAGTAAAAGCACCGACGATCCCCAGGCAAACCCTGAATGCCCCCCTGAATATTCCCAGCACATTGGGGCAAGATAGCGTTTATACCTCAGGTGCCGTGGGTTCCAGCGGTCTGGCAGCTCCCCAGGTCAGCTTTGCAGCACCCGCAGCGATCCCGCAACAGGCTCAGGATTTACAACGCTTGTTGATGTCCGCGGATAACACGGTGATGAGCAAGTACAATCTGCAAATTAGCCAAAACGCCCAGGGCCAATCCGAGTTTAAAATGAATGGCCAGACGGTGTCTGCAGCTCAGGCTCAACAGCATTTATTGCCCCACGCCAGCTTTTTGCATCAGGATTTGGTCGCCCTGCAAGGTCAGGTTGAGCAAAGTGTCAACGGATTTTATAGTCAGGTTCAGTCCCAGTTTGGACAGATGAATGCCCAGGAACAAACCTCAGTTCGGATTCAGGCCCAGGCGATTGAAGTCTTATACGAAAATCTGCAGAGCAGAATCAACTTAGTGGATCAATTAATAAAATAATGTTACAAAGACGATTACAAACTCAACCTCTGGACCCCAGTATTCTTCATGCTTTGGAGAACCCACAGGCACAGTCAGCGCCGTCTTTGGGACCTCTAAAAACCACGCCCCTGCAGCAACCCGGTCTGCTACTAGACAGGTTTTCGACACCTGTCAGTCCGGCAACTCATAATGACGTTCCTGCCCAGAGCAACTCTGTAACGGCGGCCTTAACGACGCGTTTGACAGCCCCTGAAGCCGAGCTTTTGCTCGATGTCTCAGCTCGTCTCTCAGGCGTGCGTAGCAAGGATCCTGCTGCTTTTACTGAAATTATGACAGCCTTGCAGCAATTATCTTCAGGCAGCGACGGTCAGGTGGATTTCTCTGCTCTAAGTAGCCGTCAACAGGGTTTATTGGCTGAGATGGGTATGACCCCTCAGAATACCGGCGTGATTTTCAAACAACTCTATCATATGCTTCTACCTGGTGATCAGGGCGACGCCTCTCAGGCTTTCCAGCGCGTGCAAGCGAAAGTCACCAGCTTTATTTCCAATCTCAATTTGCGTGAGCAAACCCTGCAGCATATGAATACCCAGGCCAAAGACTTAATGGCTGTGCGCGGTGTGGTTTCGTCTTTATCTGCCACTAGCATTCAGTCGCTGCTCAAAGATCAAACCGATAGCGTCTATGATTTGGCAGTCAGTAAAATCAATAGCCAAAACTTTGAAATCAAGTCAGGCATGGACTATACCCTCGGTCATTTCTTTGTGATGTCGCAGAAGTCTCCGGCTGAGCTGCAACAAGTCGAAGGCCTTATCGAGAAAGTAAAATCGGATCAGGTTCTGCAACCGGCAGAGCGTCAGGCCTTAAACAAATATGGTCTGAGCATGAATGCCCACAATAAGCTTGAAACCCTGGATGGTAAGGCGCTGGATTTTGCTTCTATCAATAGCTTGCAAAATGCGCTCTATTCGATGAAAGATCCCACTCAGGAATACCAGCAGGTGATGCATAAAATGGCGGGGATCATTACTCAGTCTAATAAGCTGAGTGAGTATGCCGCTTTAGCCGTTCAACAGAGTCAACAGGTCCAGATCACTGATCAAGACGTTCAGGTCAAAACCCAGAACGTGCATCAATTGCGTAATCAGGCCAATGTCTTGACTGTTGAAATCAAACAAATGCAGGTGCAAACCGATACGATTGCCGATGCCATGAATTCAGCCACTGGTATTTTTGCGGATGTTGCGATTGACCCTGAGATTTTAGCCCAGCATAATATCCGCATCCAACCGGGTGCCAATGGCCTGCAGTTCTCTATGGACAATCGCCCGGCTTCTCGTCTGGAAGTTTTGCAACGTTTGGCTGGCTTGATGCAAAACATGAAGCAGCAAATCGAAGTGAAAGCTGAAACCCTGGGAGCAACCAAGGTAGAAGCCCTCAAAGCAGGAGCTGTTCTCAATCAAAGTGAAGTCAAACTCGAAAAAGAAGTCGGTGAACTTGAGCAAACCAATGTTCAGATTGGTATCGAGAAAGAAAAATTGCTGACACTGCAATTGGATCTGAAAGACTATTTGCCGACTGCAATGCCACAAATGAAGGCCGAAGAACGGGAATTGATAGAAGTCACTGTAAAGCCGATGATGGAGCGTCACGTCGAACAGGCGATTAAAGAAGCTGATGTGGCTCAGGAAACTGTCGTTAAAACGATCGCTCATGCCCAGACCACTTTGTATCAAGCCAAACAAGCCCGTGAGCTATTGGCTGAAGACGTCGTCAAGTGGGATGACTCGATTGAAACGGCTCAGGCTCTGGTGAAAGCGATAGACCATAAATTAAAGCAATTGCCTGCTCAAATAGAGAAATTAGACAAGCAGCCCCAGGCCGAAGTCATTTTGGAGCCCGCTGAAGCTCACGATCGTCGCCCAGCTTCGAGCAAAGTTGCTGATAAGATTGATGACAAAAGCATGGCTGCTGAGCGCCTGTTTCAACAACGCACACAGGCCCAAAACTCCAGTCAACGCCGCAATGAAAGCACTTACTTTGAGCATCAGCAAAGTGAAAAACGCTTTGCAGAAACCTTACAAAACAGCCGCGAAGAGCGCCTGAGATCTCAAAGCGAGCGCGAGCAATTTAATCAGCAGGCCAAAGAGCTGCGAGAAGACTAAAGCTTCGTTTAAGTCAAAAGACAAAAAGAAAGAACCGGCAAATTTGCCGGTTCTTTTGTTGTTTAGCTAGTCAACCTAGTTGGTTGTGAACTTAGCCAGAGCGGTCCCACCAGAGATGGGGGTAGGGCCGTCATTATTAGCTGCCCGATCTAAGTTAGCAGCGATCAGGAACAAATAGGTTTCGCCAGACTTGACTTTTTTATTTGCATTGTCGCCCTGATTGCCTTTCATGTCACTCCAGCTGAAGCTGGTGCCTGTGAGTTGGCTAGACTTATAAAATGAATTGTTTTGGCTATCACGGATATCGACAACGTAATTTTTGGCGCCATCAACAGCATTCCAGCTAAAAGAAATCGGTGAATTGGCTGAAACAGATTTGTTGCGGGGCTCTAAACCGGAGTCCCAGCCGACATTCAGACGAGGTACAGAATAGCTGGCGCTGCTATTGCCATCATACTCAAAAGGAGCTGTGGTAATGAATGAGAAAAACTCACGCGATTGTTTGCGATCTGCATCGGGCTCGTCAGGGTTGTCATAGAATTTGGCGTTGCCATCTTTACGTTCGCTTTCGCTCTGTAAGACAAAAGCCAAACGGTAAGTACCGGCAGGAATATCTTTAAAGCGATACTGGCCATTGCCATCGGTGCGTACGATCTGATAATCAGAATCTTTGCTGTTTAGACGCTGGATCAAGACCATAGTGGCATTTTTAGCGGTTTCGCTAGGGCTTTTGATCAAACTACCTGCAATGCTGGCATCTTCTGCACCGGCACCATCAGGTAAGCCAATCGTACCACCAGGTAAGCTACCGGGGGTACAAGCAGCTAAAATAGCAGCGCTGGCCAGAGCAAGGCCCAATCCGTAAATTTTAAGTTGGTGTTTCATATAATAAGTTCTCCTTGTTGCATTTCAAAGTCTACATTCGTAAAAGTCTACATTTGTAAATCTTTCATAGTATAACCTGACGACCCGAAAAATGGATATGTTCCCCAATAGAGCCTGAACTCAGCAATCAAGCACTGAATTTAACACTATTTTTATACTTTAAGATAGCTCAGCCCAGAGTCGAAGCTGAGCTTAAATCTGCAAATCTGGAGCTGAATTTGGTTATACTATAGGGATAGGGGGGGACAGGTTGAAAGGAAATCGCAATGAAACAGAGTATTGAGCAGGCCTTAACAGAAAAAATATTGATTTTAGATGGGGCAATGGGGACAATGATTCAGACCTTTGGTCTGGAAGAAGCCGATTACCGTGGAGAAGCTTACGCTAACCATACACACCCACTTAAAGGTTGTAATGACTTATTGTCTCTGACCCAGCCTGAGATCATTAAAAGCATTCACAGTCAATTTTTAGCCGCTGGCGCAGATATTATTGAGACCAATACCTTTAATGCCAATGCTATTAGCATGCTCGATTATGATTTGCAGGATCAAGTCTATACCCTTAACAAAGCCAGCGCTGAGTTAGCTTGCGAAGCGATTCAAAGCCTGAATTTAGACCGACCCTGTTGGGTTTTTGGATCGATGGGCCCCACCAATCGCACCGCCTCGCTTTCGCCCGATGTCAGTGACCCGGCAGTGCGTAATGTGACTTTTTTGGAACTTGTGGACTCTTTTGCTGAGCAGGCCCGGGGGCTACTCGATGGGGGGGTCGATGTCTTATTACCCGAAACCTCGATCGATACCCTGAATATGAAAGCTGCCTTGTTTGCGATTGAGCAAGTCTTTGCTGAACGTGGCCAGCGGGTGCCTGTGATGGCCTCAGCCACGATCACCGATGCCTCAGGCCGAATCCTCTCCGGTCAGACTCTGGAGGCCTTCTGGATCTCGATTGCGGGCTTTGATTTGATGGCTGTCAGCCTCAACTGTGCCCTGGGTGCCGATGAAATGCAGCCTTATGTACAGGAACTCTCTCGGATCGCCACAATTCCGGTCTGCTGCTTCCCGAATGCCGGCTTGCCCAATGAGTTTGGCGGCTATGATGATTCCCCCTTGTTGATGGCCAATATACTGGGTGACTTTGCCAAACAAGGTTGGCTCAATCTGGTGGGTGGCTGCTGCGGCACCAAGCCTGAGCATATTGCAGCCATTGCAGCGGCAGTCAAAGACGCGGCCCCTCGCCAAATTCCTGATCGTCCAGCTTACCCACAGTTCTCTGGCTTAGAGCCCTTTATCATTCGCCCCGAATCGAATTTTAGTCTGATTGGGGAGCGGACCAATATCACCGGCTCCAAAAAATTTGCGAGACTAATCCGCGAATCTCGTCTAGAGGAGGCCCTGGCAGTAGCCAAACAACAGGTCGAAGGCGGGGCCAATATTCTGGATGTGAATATGGACGAGGGTCTGATTGACTCTGTGGCTGTGATGCGTACATTTTTAAATTTGATCGCATCTGAGCCAGATATTTCACGTATTCCGATTATGATCGACTCTTCACGTTGGGAAGTGCTGGAAGCAGGTCTGCAGTGCGTACAGGGCAAGGGGATCGTCAATTCGATCTCTCTCAAAGACGGCGAAACTGAGTTTTTGCGTCGGGCCAAATTGATCCGGCACTACGGCGCTGCAGCTGTCGTGATGGCCTTTGACGAAGAAGGCCAGGCCACCAGCCAATCTGAAAAAGTACGGATTTGCCAGCGGGCTTACAAATTACTGATTGAGCAGGCTAATTTTGAAGCACGCGATATTATCTTTGATCCCAATATTTTGACGGTGGCGACAGGCATAGAAGAGCACAACGACTATGCCGTTAGTTTTATTGAAGCCACCCGCGAAATTAAAGCCACCTGTCCGGGCGTGCTGATTTCTGGTGGGGTCAGTAATATTTCCTTTTCGTTCCGGGGCAACGATTTTGTGCGTGAAGCGATGCATGCTGCTTTTTTATACCACGCGATTCAGGCGGGCCTCGATATGGGCATCGTCAATGCGGGTCAATTACAGCTTTATGAAGATGTACCAGCTCCTTTACTGACTGCCGTCGAAGATGTTTTATTTAACCGTGATCCAGACGCCACCGAAAGACTGGTCACACTGGCGCAGACTTTTCAGAGCCAAAAACAACAGCAAAGCCAGACCAATGCGGCCTGGCGTGAATTGCCGCTGGGCGCGCGATTAGCCTATGCCTTACGCACAGGTACGACAGACCATATCGAGCCTGATTTGGCGGAAGCACTGGAAATTTATGGCACGCCTCTCAAGATCATTGAAGGTCCATTGATGGACGGCATGAACGAAGTGGGCGATTTATTTGGTGCTGGCAAGATGTTTTTGCCGCAGGTGGTTAAATCTGCTCGGGTCATGAAAAAAGCAGTGGCTTATTTAGAGCCTTTGATGGAAGCCGGAGATGCCCGACAAAGCAACGGCAAAATTCTGATGGCCACTGTCAAAGGCGATGTGCACGATATCGGCAAAAATATTGTGGGCGTGGTTCTTGGCTGCAATAGCTACGAGATTATTGACCTGGGCGTGATGGTACCTGCCGACAAAATCCTGAAAGCAGCTCGTGAGCATCAGGTTGATGTGATCGGTTTGAGCGGCCTGATTACCCCTTCATTAGATGAAATGGTTTTTGTGGCTGAAGAAATGCAACGTCAGCAGTTCACTTTGCCCTTGCTGATTGGTGGGGCCACCACCAGCCGCAAGCACACCGCTGTCAAAATTGCCGAAAGCTATGGTCCGCCAGTGGTGCATGTACTGGACGCTTCGCGGGCCGTGGGCACCTTGCAAAATCTGCTTAGTCCTGAGAATCAAGCCACATTTATTCAGAGCAATGAAGCCGATCAGGCCCATTTGCGTGAGCGCTTTGCTGCCAGCCAAAATCAGGTTCCATTGTTGAGCTATATTGAAGCGAAGTCTCAGGCGCCTGTCTATCCATGGTCAGAAGCGCCGCCAGAACCCGCTTTTCTGGGTCGAAAACTGCTTACAAACATCCCACTTGATAGTATCGTTCCTTATATCGACTGGACGCCTTTCTTTACGACCTGGGAGCTGCATGGTGTTTATCCGCGTCTCTTAGACGACGAGAAAATTGGAGCAGCCGCCCGCGATCTCTTTGCTCAAGCTCAAGAGATGCTGCAAACGATTGTGAAAGAAAATTGGCTTGAAGCCCGTGCGGTTTATGGCTTCTACAAGGCCAATGCTGTCGGGGACGATATCTTACTCGAAACGGAACAAGGCCAGCAGCGCTTGCCTACTCTACGTCAGCAAAAACCACGCAAAAAACAAGAATGTCTGGCGCTGGCCGATTGGATCGCGCCCCAGGACAGTGGCCAACAGGATTATATTGGCGCTTTTGCTGTTACCACCGGGATTGGCGTTGCCGAACGTGTGGCTCAGTTTAAAGCAGATCTTGATGATTACTCGGCGATTTTGCTACAGTCCCTGGCCGATCGTTTGGCTGAAGCCCTGGCTGAAAAACTGCATCAGCAGGCCCGCCAGGATTGGGGGCTGGAAACGGCTGAACAAGACTGGCAAATCGAGGATTTGGTTAAAGATCGCTATCAGGGCATTCGTCCGGCTCCAGGTTACCCAGCCTGCCCGGACCATACCCAAAAAGATCTCTTATTTAGCCTCTTGCAAGTGCCTGAAATCGGTATCGAATTAACAGAGCACTATGCCATGTCACCAGCGGCCTCTGTCAGTGGCTGGTATTTCTCGCATCCGGATAGCCGCTATTTTGCTGTTGGTAAAATAGCGGAAGATCAAGTTCTGGATTATGCTGAGCGCAAAGGCTGGAATATCAAACAAGCCCGCCAATGGCTCAAGCCCAACCTGGTTTGAGCTATTAAATAAGTCATAAGCGCGAATCTTTGAACAAAACTGAAAAGCCCCAGGCAGCTACTTGAGAGCTATCTGGGGCTTTCATTCAAAGTATATGCTTAAGATGGACCTGTTGTAGGTTGGTTTTTACCATTGCCCTTTGTAAGCGCATTGCCGAGCAGTTCAACGGCGCATTCGCTGCTGAGCTCTGACATGATTTTGATCTGCTGATCACGATCGCTGAAAATCTGAACAAAGAGTCCAGGTTCGTTTTTTAGTTTGGTTTCCATGCGACGAATGCCGCAATCGCAGACAGCGGTCTCGTCGATGCCAAAATCGCGCGCCTGTTGTGGGATAATATCGCGGTCTTTGAGGGTGCTGGCGCAAATCGGAGTCAGGGCCTGGGTAATGATCGAACCTTGTGTGCTGGTGCTGCCTGGTGTCGTGCCTGCTGGAGTATTGGTACAGCCTGCGATCGCCAGTAAAGCGAGAGTGCTCAGGCCTCGGGTTAAGAATGCTTTAGTCATAAGAGTTCCGTCCTTTGTTTTCGGTATTATACCCCTAGACGAACAAGGCCTTGATTTTGTTCAGCAGAGAAGAAGAAAGGCTGGTGTTTACAGCATGATGCTTAAAATTTACCGCCATGCTGCTGCATTGGACTTGCTGACAAAGCTAGATAATTCCTTGATTTCAATATTTCAGATGGAAAGTGCCCGTATGAAAGCGAGAGTGTCTGCTGTCGTAATGTGTAAGCAGGCATTCAATCCGAGCGCTCTGGCGGCGTCTATATTTTGGACGCTATCGTCAATGTATATACTTTCTTGTGGCAGCGTTTGTGCCCGGGCCAGAGCCTGCCTGAAAAACGCGGGATCAGGTTTGGCAAAGCCTATCTCTGATGAGTTAATGACCTCCTCAAAGCATTCAGTGAGTGCTGCTGTTTCGAGATCCGCTGTTAGCTTTGACGTGGCATTAGTAACCAAAACGAATGGGCTTTGGGGAAGCGTTACTCGCAGATCATCTAAAAAAGCGTGATCGATACGATAACAGGCCTGACTCCAAACGCTGATCAGATATTTCGCTATGGCTTGACCGTATTGATGGGCAATTATTTGTGCTATTTGATCTGTCCATTGAGTATGACTTAGAACGCCAGTAATTGCTAAATTGAGCAGCTCCGGTGCAAAAGCAATCCCATAAAAACTGCCAGCTGGAACACCAGATTGATTTTCTGCTGTGGAGATATCCTGGCCGCCCCAATGCCGAATGACTCCATCAAAATCGATAAAGAGTGTTTTAGACATGCTTGGGTGTTAACCTTACTCCTGCTTGCATTGATCCCGAGATCATATGGGCATCACTTGTGGTAAATAAATGAATAGATAGAAATTTTTTGCTGAAAAGTGGTGACATTGTTACGCTCTTTGAAACTTGTTAGCTTAATTATGGACGAAACTGAGCCAAATGAAAACATGCCTCCAACTCAAATGACAACAAGCCAAAACAATGTTAAATTTGATAGATGAATCAAATACACGCCAGTGAAAACTTTGCCTGGGCCGAGATCTTAAAGCAACAAGCTCGTCAGTTGGGTCAGCAAGATGCCTTTGTATTGCTCAATCGCCGGGTGCATATCGCCGAGCGCCTCAGTTTTGCGGCCTTTGCTCAGGCTGTGTTTGCATTAGCTACTCAGATCGCAGCGGATTTTCAACCCGGCGATCGCTTATTGCTCTTATATGAACCGGGTATCGATTTTTGTATTGCTCTCTGGGCTTGTCTGGTTAGCGGTCGTGTGGCAGTACCCGTTTATCCGCCAGGAGATCCACGCACCCGTGAGCGTTTCTTTAAATTGTCCAAAGCCGCCGAAGCCAGTGGGGTTTTGACCACCCAAAAAATTCGGGATCAGATACGCCTGGCACGCTGGCTATTGCCCCGCCTGATGCGCTTAAAATGGCTAAGTAGCGATACGTTCAAAACCAATAATCCACAGCAAGAATGGCCCCATCCCGACTATGATCAGGTCGCTTTGCTGCAATACACCTCAGGCTCTACGTCTGAGCCCAAAGGAGTCATGCTGAGCCATCAGAGCCTACAAGCAAATATAGCCAGTTTGACGCAGGCCCGTTTAATAGGGCGCGAGCAAGCACAAGAACGCTTTGTGTCCTGGCTGCCGCAATATCACGATATGGGCCTGGTTTCAGGAGTACTTTACCCGCTGGTGCTGGGTTCGATCTCAATCATCCTTTCGCCATTGGACTTTTTACAGAAGCCGGTGCGCTGGTTGCAGGCGATCTCAGACTATCAAGGCAGCCTCTCCTGTGCCCCCAATTTTGCTTACGAGCTTTGCCTTAAGCGGATCAGTGATCAGCAGATGCAAGGGCTGGATTTAAATAGCTGGAAATTGGCTTTAAATGGCGCTGAACCCGTGCGTCCAGACACCCTGCGCCGTTTTAGTGAGCGCTTTGCTGCCTGGGGTTTTCAGCCAGAGAGTATGTACCCTTCTTATGGCTTAGCAGAGTCGACGGTCTTTGTCAGTGGTGGCGTTCCGCAACAGGCCCCTGAAATTAGAGTCTTTTCGCAAGCAGGCCTGCTCCAGAATCTTGCCCTGGCGCCAACAAACGTGCAAGATCAACGAGAGTTGGTCAGTCTGGGACGTTGCTGGGGACAGACTCGGATCGAGATCCGGGATCCGCAAAGCCAGCAAGTCTTGCCTGAAGGACAGATTGGAGAAATCTATCTCTCAGGACCCAGTTTAGGGCTGGGCTATTGGCGGGAGCCTGAGCTGAGCCAGGCCCGTTTTCAGCAGACCGAAGACGGCCTCTGGCTGCAGACTGGTGATCTGGGTTTTTTGTTTGAGCAATCGCTGTTTATCTCTGGCCGTCACAAGGACCTGATTATTATCAACGGCGAAAACTATAGCCCCAGTGATCTTGAGCAAACCGTAGAGCAAGCCCACCCGGATCTGCGTCGGGGTTGTGGTGTCGCCTTTAGCATAGGGGAACCCGAAAAACTGATTTTGGTGCAGGAAGTCCGGGCCAGTACTGAGGACGCCCTCAGTGAGATCAAAGTGCAGATTCTGGCGCATTTTGCACAACACTGGCATTTGCCGGTTGCTGATTTATTGCTAGTTAAAGCCGGCGTATTGCCCAAAACTTCGAGCGGTAAGATTCAGCGCCGCCGCTGTCGTGCAATGTATACCAAAAATAAATTTAAAGACCTCAAATCATAAGTATCCAGAGAGAAAAACATGACACAAAAAGAAATTGAAAACTGGTTGATTCAAGCCGTAGCCCAGATCTTAGATCGTCAGCCTGAAAACATCGATCCGCTGCTGCCTTTTGCCCAATTGGGGTTGGATTCTGGCGAAGCCGTTGCCTTAACTGGGGATCTGGAAGATTTGCTCGAACAAGAACTGGAGCCGACACTGGCCTTTGAATATCCCAGTATTCAAAAGTTAAGTCAGCACCTGGCACAAGCCTAAAGCACTAGCTTATTGTTTCTTAATTAAAAAGACAAATCTCGTTTTAAAAGCAAAACTTAAGGGTATAGAGAGAGTATCAAGTCTTAGAAGGACACATCCAGATGACACGAATTTCAGCCCAATCTATTTCCCCTGAACTGTTGATGATGGCCAAAGCAGCGATTACAGAAGATGGCGTCTCACGACGCGAATTGCTCAGTATGACCGAAACTGCCGCCAAAAATGGTGAATTATCTGATTCTGAACGTCTATTTCTGAGTAGTTTAAGTGATCCGGAAGTCCAGGCGCAATTGCAAAAGATGGACCTGGATATTAATCAATATCAGAGCTATGAATTAGTGGAGTCGATCGATTTTAAAGGCGACGGCAAAAATATTGAAGTTGAAGGTAAAAGCCGATCTCTGGATCTAAATGCCGATGCCGTTTCATATCAGGGGCGATTGCGGGGACTATTTATCGATAGGCCCCATGCGTCCCAAAAAATGTTTAATATTTTTCGAGACACGCTTAATGCTAATGGCAAAGAGAACTATGACCCGCAAGTCTTAAAGCAAACTATGGCTGAAAAATTGCCTGCAGTAGAGATGCAATATTTAGAGAGCTTGGGCTTGTTTGAATCCGAATTTATTCAAGACGTAGAACAAGCTTATACCTTTTTTCAGAATGAAGCGATGTCGCAAATGGATCGTCTGGAGATTCAACCGCTCAGTGCTCTCAGTATTCGGCAGCCAACTCTCAGCGTTTCTCAATTGCCGATGATCAAAACCAGTCTGATGGACGATACCCTGGTTATTGATAGCTTACGTACAGCCCTGAATGATATCGATCGTGGTAAACGCGAGGATCAACAAAAAGTGAAAGATGCTCAAGATGCGCGAACCAGCGCTTTGCGACATGAAGGGGCTGGTAAATTACTAGAAAATGACGCGACCCTGGATGCCGCTTTGGAAATCGATCCCAACAATGAAAATGCAAAATTTTTAAAGAATATCCAGAGCATTGATCAAAATCTTTATCAGCAATTGGGGGAACTGGGCTTGAGCACGGGCGCTCTCAGTGCAGAAAAACTGGCTGAATTGCCCCTCGATCAAGGTATTAATCTGGCAACAGTCAAAATGATCTCTTCATTGGAAACAGGCGCTGAAATCGGCACCTATCAGGCCAGTGCTGATTTACAAAAACTGACAGAAAGCCTTAAACAATTTCAAGAAACGGGTCGAATCCAGCCAGAAGACAGTGCTTTATTGAATCAATTTGGCCTGGCTTATCGTGATGGACAATTGATAGGCTTACTCGATCGGCAAGCTGTTAGTGCTGAGCAAGTCCAGCAATTACTCAGCTTGTCAGCGACCTTGCAGTCTCCTCAGTTTCAAAACCCAGTCTCAGCCAATGCCAACACCCGTACCGCGTTATTGATCAATATGAATCAGGCAATACGCACGCAATTGACACAAATTAATCAGCGAATTGCGGATGAAACACAAAAACTACAAGCGGATATGGCTGCCCTTGAAACCAAAGCTGACCAGACTGAGACTCAGATTGAGGCTTTGGGTACAGAGCTTGAAAAGACCCAGCAAGATCTGAATAGTATTTCTGGGTCTTTTGATCAATTTAAAGCGATTGTGCAACAACGACCGCTCGATTTTTCCCGTTTGCAACAGCGCTTTCCAGCACAACTTGCTGAACTGGGGATAACAGCCCAAACGCCTCCTGGTGGTGAAAAAGAATTTCTCCGCAACGGTCAGCCAATCCCAGCGACTGAGATGCTGGATCTGATCACCAATCAGTTTCAAAGCCAGATTCAAAATATCGAGGTCCGTCAAAGTGAATTGCGGGATCAAGAAGCCGGACTCAACCGTGATCTGGCTAATTTGAATCAGCAATTGGCACAGCTCAGAAACCGAGAGCAAGGGCTCAAAGACTTATTGAAAGAACAGAGAGAGCTCGAGAATAGCTTAAATGGCAGTGATCAAGACTTAGAAGCACTGGCCAATGACCCCGGTTTAAGCCCAGCAAATCGCCAATTGATTCAGCAAGAACGCGCAGAAAATCAGAGTACGCTGACCGATACTCGGCGAATCCGACAAGGAGCAGAAAGTACCCTGGCAGATTGTGCAATCGTTTGTACACGTTTTGAGAAGCGTTTTCAACGCATGCAAAAAGCGTTGGCAGATATCGAAAAAGCATTTCAAAATATGGATAGAACACTCAGTCAAGCAAAAGCTAACCTGCTCCTGATTGATGCCAAATTGGATTCTACCCTTAAGGATATTGCGCAGGCCGTGGCTGAACTGATTGCTAAAGCCAATGAATTAGGGGAAACCTTAGAGTTGGCTCCTACACCAGAGACTCAAGACCTACTGGATGAAATGGTGAAAGACTGGCAAGACACAATTCAAGCCTTGAACATCGATCTGATGCAACAACAAAGCGATCAGCGCAACTCACAATCTGTTGAAAATCGTCGCATGGCGGCCTATACAGAGCAAATGAAAGATCTTAAGAATTATATGCAAGACTTTTTCGCAGATCGCACCACAGAACGAGAAACGCAGGTGAAAACACTGATTATGGAAGCGATTGCTCACGCCAAAGTCTAAAATGTTGAACACCGTCATTATCACGACCTCAGTCGGGCGAGAAGCCAATCTGGAAGCTTGTCTGACATTAATCGCTCAGCAAAGCCTGCCCGCCAGTCAGATCCTGGTTTGTGATGATGGCTCAACTGGAGGCGCTGCGGTCTGCCAGGCTGTGGGGGAACGTTATCGATTGCCAGTAGAGCATTTGTGGCGTCCCCCTGATTTCTGCGTGGCACGATCTCGGAATTTGGGGGCTGCAGCTGCTCGGCATAAAACCCTGGTGTTTTTGGATGGCGATAATTTGTTAAACAGGCAGGGCCTGGCTGCCTATCAAGAATATCTGGAGGTCTTCCCCGGGCATGCCCTGTATGGCTATTTTGGCTATCAATTGGACTATATTTCTCAGTCTTACTATTTTCCGGAAAGAGACGTCTGGTGGTGTGACCGGCGCTTCGAAAGCTATGCGCCCAGTGGCCTGGTGCCGGCGAGCAATATGATTCGCTTTCCCCATGAATGGGCCTGGAGCGGCAATTTTGCTTTGGATCGAGATCTGTATCTAGCCGTTGGCGGCTTTGATGAAGGCTTTCGCGGTTGGGGAGGCGAAGATTTGGATTTTGCCTGGCGTCTGATACAAGGCGGAGTGGAAATTCACTTTTTTTTGGATGCCTGGGCTGAGCAATTGACCCATAGTCGCCAGGAAGACTTTCATACTTTAGCCCCAGAAAAACGGGGGAAGAGCTATCCCCATCACTATATTGAAGCGAATTACCCGGTGCGGGTACTTTATTCGGAGTCCGGTTGGAATGATCTAAAGCGTGGGATTGCCCATTATCTTAAAACTGAACGGGGATCGCCTGAACATCCTCAATCTCAGCGACACGCAAAGCCTCTTCTATCAGATGCGAGCGAGAAGCATGGGTTAGAACCGTAAGCACAACTTGCGAGTCGAAGGCTTCTTTTAAAATATCTTCTGGTAAGGGATGGGTTTTAATAATCTCAGCTGATTTTTCGAGATTCATGACCAACAAAGAGACGCGCACGGACTTCATTTTACACTGGGGGTGCAAGCGGATATGCATTTCCAGACAGCGGTAGTTTTGAAACTGGGCCTCGCGAATTAGCTCTTGTTCCAGCGAAGAATACTTGAGGGTCCAATGGATCGGGCCTGCGGCCTGTACCCCAGCAGAAACAGGCGGGCGTGCTTTGGAACGTAAATTGGCCAGGCGCTCCTTGTGGGAGTCCATCAGTTTTTGCAAACGCTCTTTGGCGGATTCAGAACTCATCGCTGGATTGACGATAGCTTGACCGTCAGACTCAGTCAGTTGTCGTGCATGAGCCAGGGTTTTAATACGTTGGTAGATCTCCGGGAAGGACTGAACGACGGTTTCGAATGCCAAACGATTGAGACGGTAAAGCTGGACTTTGCTGCGAATACGCACAGTGGCATTGCGAGAGGCCTGATTTAGTAGAGCCATTTCACCAAATAAATCTCCAGAGCCCAAAATAGCAACACTTTGAAACTCTTTCAGAATCTCGACTTCGCCATGCTTGATCACAAACATGGCGTCTCCACGCTGGCCTTCGCGAATCAAAATATGACCTGCTGGATACTCTTCATAGCGTAAGCAAAGCTTAATTTTTTGAAAAAACTCATCCGGTGCGGTTGCAAAAACAGAGACTTGTTTGAGGGTTTCTTCGAGTTTGAAGGGGGAACGCAAATGGGTGCTGGGAAGCGCTTTCTCCGATGCAGGCACAGGGGGTGTTTCTGGTAAGAGTGGTAAACGCAGATCCGTCAACAAAGAAAACCACAGCAAGCGTTTTTGCAAAGGACTAATTTCGACCGCACGCTCTGTATTAGACAGCACAAAATGCCCGTTTTCGCGGCGAATGGCTCCAAAAGCTTGAGTCAATCGGTATCGTGGATCCAGACCATTCTGATAATAAGTGCAGTCGCTCTCGACTTCAGCATCCAAAAAATCCAGCAGACGAAATTGACTGGGATCCAGGATACTTAAATAGCGCTCTGGGTAAGCAGCGACTCGGGTAGGGGCCGCGAGATCCAATTCAGGTCCCCAAATTCGTTTCACTTTTTGAGAAAGCTCAGAAATCTCAAGTACCCGGTGATTGCCGGTGTCAGCAATCAAATAAGCGCCTTCAGGGCTTTCAAAGAGACAATGGGGTTGATTGAGGTAATTCTCATCGTGCCCAGCCTGGCCAGCGCTGCCGTAGCTCCAAAGCACTTGCTGGTCGCGATTCAGCTTAAAGACCTGTTGTAGGCCCGCATCGGCAATATAAATTGTCTGGCCATCCTGACTTGCCCCTGCGTAGACCGGTTGGATCAGGGGCAATTTGCATTCCCAGATCACATTTCCGAATAAATTGACTATCACGACCTTGCCATTGGGGCTAGACAAAAGTATTTCTTGATTGGGTAGAAAAAGAGCCGAGCGGATATTCAGATTTAAGCGAGCGGGCAAGGACACTTGCCAGACCACTTCTGTTTTGGGTTCGAGACGTAAAAAAATTAGGCGATTGCGACGTGGATCGGGTAAGAGGGCATAGCCCCAGGGTAAAGCACCCATACTATCATCAGATCCCGTATGTTTTTGCCAGCGATAAAGCTCCAGGCCGCAGAGATTACAGTGCCATTGACCGGCCAATAACTCAGCACATTTGGGGCAACGGGCAGGCAAGTCAGTATAGTTTATACGTGGCCGGCGAAAGTCACGCCAGGCTTCAACAGCGCAGCGTTGTAATACCTGTTGTAAAACAAAATGATGGTGTTCCAGTTGGATTTTGAGAGTCGTGGTTTGGGAAAATTGCGCTGCCATATCAGTAGATTGCTCAGACAAATAGGTCGCTAATTCGGATCCTTTGGCAGGGTTATCACCAAGTTGGCCTGCAGCGCAGGCAGATAAAAGGTCGTAGATATCACTTGCTTCAATTGGATTCGTCATCATTTGATTCCCGCTTATTCTCTTGGCCTATGATAGCATTCTGACAGCCCAATGTGCAGTCAAGAATTATTAATCACAACGCAATCGTTTTAGATTGGGCAAAAAGGAGTCAGGCATGCAAAACAAAGATCCCAGAGCGCAAGATCAAGATCGGGGCATGATCGAAATCGATCCCGGTCCCGGAAAGCCCTTTCCCAAGTTTTTGGTTTCGCCTCCATTCTGGATTTTTGCGATTTTGTTAATGGTCTCTTTTATGGTGGGTCAAAAAGTCCCTCCCACCTGGACGGCAGATCGGATCACGATTGATGTTCAGCAAGATGACGCGGGTCAGTTTTATATCTATCAGGGCAAACGCAAAGATTTGCCTGCTGAGATCAGTAATTATCAGGCCTCGCCGTTACACCCACAGCAATTAAAAACCTATAGCCATTCCGGGCCAGCGATAGAAGAAGACTATGTGCGATCCGGAGAAGATGTTCTGTGGTTACGTCTCAAGCGTCACTGGGGGGCCTGGTCACTCTTGCCGGCAATCACGGCAGTCATGCTCTGTTGGTTGACCAAAGAACCGATCACAGCACTGCTGGGTGGTATTATTACGGGTGCTTTTTTGTTAGGGCAATATGATCTGACCGAAGAAGTCCTGGTCCCGAGTCTGGCCAGCCAGCCAGCGGCTCAAATCCTTTTATTGTATTTGGTTTTATTGGGCAGTCTGATGGGGGTCTGGTCCAGGATGGGCGCTCCACGAGCTTTTGCCGAGTTAATGACTCGACTGTTTGTGCGTGGCCCACGCTCTGCCCGATTGGTGGCCTGGTTTCTGGGGATTGTCTTTTTTCAGGGAGGTACGGTTTCAACGGTGCTGGTAGGCACTACTGTCAAACCGCTGGCAGATAAAGAAAATATCTCCCACGAAGAGCTTTCTTATATCGTGGACTCAACAGCTTCACCGATTGCTTCTTTGATAGCCTTTAACGCCTGGCCTGGGTATGTGCAGGCCTTTATATTCGTTTCTGGCGCAGGCTTTTTAGCCACCGAAGCAGACCGGGTGGCCTTCTTTTTTAAATCGATACCCTTACATTTTTATTCAATTTTTGCAGTGCTGGGCACCTTTTTGTTTGCGCTGGATCTGATGCCCTGGGTCAGTAAAAATATGCGCGAGGCGATTACACGAGCACGTACCACGGGGCAATTAGATGCTCCTGGTTCCAGCCCATTGAGCGCCAAAGAATTAGAAATCTCCAATGTACCGGGCCATTACCGTCCCCATGTCGTGGATTTCTTTTTACCCTTGGGCATTTTAATTAGCATGTCGATCGGAACCTTTATTAGTTCGGGCTCTCCTAATGTACGCTGGGCTTTTGGAGCAGCATTGCTTTCGGCCTGTGGACTGGCGGTCTTGAAAGGGATGTCCTTAAGTGAATTGATGGACGGCATCTCAACAGGCCTCAAAGGCGTGGTAATGGGAACCCTGATCCTGCTCTTGGCGATCACGATTGGTGGCATCTCAAAAGCCACCGGGGGCGGTAATTATCTGGTGGAGCTATTGGGGACAGCCTTGCCCTTTTGGTCCTTGCCCGTTTTGCTACTGATCCTGACGATCATTATCGCTTTTTCAACAGGCACTTCATGGGGAACTTATGCGGTCTCATTGCCGCTGGCGATGCCACTGGCCTGGGCGATTGCCCAAAGTCAGGGCTTGTCGCATCCGATGTTGTATATGATGATCTGCTTTTCGGCGGTGATAGACGGCTCGGTTTTTGGAGATCAATGCTCACCGATTTCAGACACCACGGTACTCAGTTCGATGTGTACCGGCTGTGATTTAATGGATCATGTGCGGACCCAATTGCCGCAGGCCAGTATGGCAGCGGGTCTTGCCGCCGTCTTGTGGACAGCTGCGACGCTGGTGTTTGCCTAGCTTAGAAAAACGAAGCCGCTCAATATGTATTATTGAGCGGCTTCTTTTGTGGGAATTAAATGGATTCCGTTAAAAATTTAATTTTTCAAATAGGGTAAGGGGCGCTTTTCAACCACAGCTTCGGTGGCATCTGTAATCAAACGCAATAAGAAACGGGTGCCCAAATCAGTCTCGGATGCAACCATTTCCAGGAGCTGGGCTTGAATCAAAAAGTGAGAACTGGCATCTAAGCAGCGCAATTGCTCCATATAAATGCTTAAGCCGGCTTGTAAGGGGTTGTGGGTCGCAGAAGGTAATCCGCGAATTTCTTTGAGGGTCAATTGGATGATCTGTTTTGCCTGCTGCTGATCAACAGGCGTATTCAGATTGTGGGTCTTCATCAGGATTCTATTTAACTCTTTTCAAAACTCTCTATAACTTAGCTGACCGTCCGATTCAGTTCAGGCTGAATTCAGTTAACAGAATAAAAACAATCTGTCAACAAAACGATAAAGGTGACCCTAGCCTAACAGGGGCCAGACAGTCTGACAAGGGAATCCATCACAGCTCTCTAGAAGACGTTGGCAAAACCGCCGTAAAATTCAATTGGGCGGGATTGAAAGACGTCAAAAACCTGCTGGGTGTCACTGCTGCTCATGATCGCTTTGCCGGCACCGAGGTAGAGCTGAAAGCTATTGCGTTGATTTAAGATCAGGTCTGAGCGGAACTCAATGCCAGCACCTACGTGTGGAAAGCCAGAGCGCTTGCTAGGATACCAGGCGTCACCGATATCGATAAAGGCGGCGGCATTCAGGTTTTCAACATAATGTGCGCCCCAATTGAGCAAAATCGGTTTGAAAATAGGGACACGGTATTCGAGGCTGCCTGCCACCATCAACGGACCTTGTAGTTCTGCAATTCGGAAACCGCGCAGAGGGACAATATTCTGGAAATTCAGTACCAATAAATTACTCAAAGGCGGGCCACCCAGTAGACCAGGGCGGGTTTCACCGGTTAAGGCCAGGCCAGTGATATGATAAGCCAGGGTGTGCTCTGCCCAGGTCGGAATATACTGGCGCCACTCTGCCGTACCCGCGACATATTCATATTGTGAGCCCCAGAGGCGACTGGCACCAGAAACCCCAAGCGAATAGGCAAAACCTGTGCGCTTGCCACGAGAACGGTTGTCGTTAAAGCTAAATGAGAGGGTGTTATTAAAACCTTCACGCAATTGCTGACTGTCAATCTGACCATTGAGTTGGCTGGTTAGATTGGTCTGGTAAGCGGCATTAAACTCAAGGCTCGCAAAGCGTTCGATGCGTGTGGCTGAGGTGTCGCCAGTGCCTTCATTAAACAAGGGGCGATTGGCAAACAAAGAGATATGCTGATCACGTTGGATAAAAAACTGACTGCCGTCAGTTGTAAAAGACAACGCTGGCGTATCGCCGACTTCAATTCCAAAGCTGGTATCAAAAAAACGATTGACATAAGCGGTTGAAAAACCGATTCGTGAAGAAGCGATTCCATGTAAAAAGAGGATATTAAAGGCATGTTGCTGTAAGAGATCTGAAAACTGGACCAAGGCACCCAATTGGTCGCCTTTTTCATCACGTCCCACAACCGGTACGACCACTTCCAGCCCCATCCAGGGGATATAATCACTGCTTTTAAAAGTCAGTTCAGGCGGTGGCGTTAAACTTTGATTGGATTCAAAAATGGCAGGCTGTTTGATTGGCGTTAGGGTTTCGAGGGGCTTCAATTGATCCAGAGCAATGCTCTCCAAAGAGAGTCCTTTGACATGATGCTGGGCATACAAAAGTGACTGCGAATCAGCGCTTAAACTGGGGGTGTCAAATCCCGTATAGGTTTGGCTTAAGCGTTCAATTTGGGCGCTATCGATCTGGTAGCGATAAAGATCAGCAAAGCCAGTGCGCGTCGAAACAAAGTACAGACTTTGATTATCTGGGCCCCAGATCACCTGGCGATCATTGCTGCGCTGCGGCGGCATAGAAATTTGTTTTGTCTGGCCGTTGGCGAGATTCAGCATCATCAGACTCTGCGGCTGGCCGGGTAAGTAGGTCTCAAAGGCCAATAGCTGGCCGTCTGGACTCAGAGCCAGCTGATTGTATTGGCGCAAATCGGGAGCACTTAAGAGCCGGGTTGCTTGTTGGCTAGCTAAGTCATAGCGAATCAGATGATCGCGTTGCATATCTTCTAAGACCAGATACAAAGACTGACCATCCGGGCTCCACTGAGGCGAGTGCATGACCTGATCGGCAACTGCAATGGCATCGCCATCGGCTTTGAGGTGTCCTTGATCCAACTTGAGTTTTTGGATCAATACCCGGTATTCTGCTGTGCCTTTGGGGCCAGCCTGAATCGTGGTGTAAGCCAGGGCCTTGGAGTCAGGTTTCCAGGCGATTTCTAAAGCCCGCTCAGCGATTTCTTCTTCGATTTTGTCGAGTTTGACCTCGGCAGGTTTGTTTAGATCAGGGGCAGGTTCAGGCGCCGGATTGGGTGAGGACTTAGGCAGCGGTTTTGGAATAGGTGTTCCTGGCTCTGTGGTCTGTTGCCCGTCGTCGGCTAAACGGCTGCTAACAGGCGTTTCAGACAAAGGCGTGGGCTCGGGAGCCGGCTTTTGGTCAAGCACAGGGGATTCTAGATCCGAGTCTTTGTTTTTTTGCTTAGCACTTTTGTCGTCGCTGTAACGCAAATAGTCTCCGTATTGCTTGAGATCTGCGGTGCTGGCAATATGCAAAGGCAAAATCGAATACAGCTGCCCCCGAATGGTGGGGTAACCATTGCTGCTCAGGTAGGCCATCCATTTGCCGTCAGGAGACATTTTGGGTAGATACCAGCTTTTGCCAGCGCGATAAGGAATCAGTGATTTGGCATGACTGATGCCCGCCTGGCGATCCTGGACTTGATCGCGATAGCGCAGCTCTAAGCCGTCGCGCCATTCGGCTTCAAGTTGCAGCATCGATTTACCAAAGGTCAGTTGAATGGCCTGATCAAAGGATATCGATTGATCTCGGTAGATCCCCAGCAATTTTTTGACTTTGTCATGGCCATAGGTGTCAAAGAAGTATTTGACGAGGGCATAGCCTTCGTTATAGCCATCAGCACCGCGCTGCCCCAATAAGATAAAGGCATTGCGCTCTGCTGGTGTCAGCAAGGAGTGATTTAGTGCGTGCAGTCGCAAGAGCCGATCCATTTCTGGGGCCCAGTACTCGGCTTCATATTGGGCCAGACCTTCAGCAAACCAGGCGGGTAAGCCAGCTGCTTTGGTCAGGCGTCCAAAAACCATTCCGTTATCGACGGCCAGAAAATTGAGAATATGGGTTAGCTCATGTAACATAAAACGGGGTAAGCCAATTGTGGGCTCAAGCGAGAAGCGTGGGTCGAGCACAATTCGGGTACGCAAGGGTTCGGCGTAACCGTTCCAAAACTCGTCTTCGGTGATCACCAGTGGAATTTTTTGCTTGAGTTTAACGCCTAAGTCTTGGCTCAAATGGGCAAAGTTTTTTTCGGCAATATCGACAGCATAACGGGAAAACTCTTCAAATCCCTGATAATAATGGACCTGAAAGTGCTCGGTTTCAAAGATTTGCCAGTGGCGCTCAGGATGGTTGGCGCCAGGCCCAATCAGAGGGGGGCTGGCTGCTGCTACGGGCTGACTTATTCCCAGTGATAAACCCAAAAGACACAGACTAGATAAAATTCGGCGATGGTGCTTCATGCTGAGTATTATACAAGTTTTGCCGACTTTGTTAATGCCCAGCAGGCAAGAAGAGCTAAATATTAGGTTCATTGAATTCGTGCTTTAGGTGCAGACTATGATTTAATCGAAAATAGAGGGATTGGAAGCTGATAAAAGCCTTTTCGAAGAGAAGGAGATCACGATAGGCTAGCGTGAACGAGATTATTTTGGAGGCCCAACTAATGAACAGTCGCATGCTTTTGTTATTCCCTTTAATCGCCTTAGTGGCCTGCACTGCACCACCCTTATTTGCAGATTACGAATTGCCTCAGCAAACGCGCTACATAGAAACGGTTAGCACTTACGCAATTAGCTCTGACTTAGACGCTCAAGAGATCGGTCTGATTTTTTATCCGGGGGGATTTGTGCACCCGGCAGCATATATCCCCTTGTTGGCGCAAATTGGGATCCGATCCTGGATTGCGAAAATGCCCCTGGATTTGGCTGTCCTGGCGCCGGATCAGGCCCACAATATTCAGGCTGATCATCCCGAAATTAAACAGTGGATACTGGCGGGTCATTCACTGGGAGGAGCGATGGCTATTCGGCATCTGCAAAAAAACAGCTCCGCTTTTCAGGGTTTGTTACTGCTCTCAGCATATGGCGATGCGGCAGCTGATATAAGCCAAATCACTGCCCCGGTGCTCTTGCTTTCAGCTAGCCGAGATGGGCTGGTCTCGGCAGCAGAGATTGCTGCAGGCAGGCCTTATTTGCCACCAGACACGCAAGCAGAGGTTCTGGTCGGTGCCAATCATGCCCAGTTTGGGGACTATGGCTCACAAAAAGGAGATCTGACAGCGACGATCACGGGAGCCGAGCAGCGCAAGCTGGCAGCCCAAATGATCAGGCAGTTTATTGATTCACGGGTTTTGAAATTAACCCAGATTGAGTAATTTACCCGGCAAAGCCTGAGCGTCTGCTAAAATGATGACGGGAGAAATTAAGAGTATGGCTCCCGTTTTAATGTTGTGGCGACAGAGAAAGGACTCCAAAAATGTCAGAATTTCCGTTTCAAGATCTCACCTCCCTGGTAGAACAAGCCCATACGGGGCTCAAGCGAGATGTAGCCCCTTTATTTGATGCAATTCCAGAAGGTGGGTTTTTCCTCTCATTGGCAACCTCACTGGGTCTGCCTGAAATGACGGTACCACCAGCTGAGGCTTCATTGAGTACGCATATGCTCAAGCATCCAGATGGTGCTGTCTATGTCACTTTTTTCACCAATCCCGCGTTTTTAAAAGCCGCTCAGGAACAAGAAAAATGGATGACAGAAGACGGTAAAATTGAATTTGCACCGATTCCGGCTCGCAATGCGATGTACTATGCCTGGAAGCTGATCAACGACAATGAGGGAGTGCTGGGATTATTCATCAATCCCTATCAAGAAAAGTCATTGATGCTCAATCGTCTAGAAGTTATCAATTTGTTTAACCATACGGTTACGCCCTTTGAAGCCTATGCCACACAGACGCCTTTTGCTGAAGAAGATTCGATTATGGTGCGCCCAGCGGACATTAGCACGGTTGAAAATTTCACCGAGACCGTCAATGCCTTTATTAGCGCAAACCCCAAAGTGAAGTCATTTGAAGTGGTGGCAATGTTCGATGAACAACGCAATTTAGAGCCCTATTTAGCGATCAATTTTCAGGCGGAAGTCGAAGCGGATCAATACCCTGAAATTGCTCAGGCATTTGTCGCTGAGATGCAGGCCAAAGTCGACTTTCCTGAACGCTTAGAAATCATGTTTAACGAAAAATTCCCCAGCTTAATCTAAAGTTGAAATGATTAAGGCAAACCTTCACGGGTTTGCCTTTTTTTTAAGCCGGTTTTTGGTGACATTTTTTGAGTCTCTGCAAGCGTCACAGTCTAAAATTTCAGACTGAGATCAATAATCGACTGATTTAATCCGTACACATTTATTTAAAGAAACGAAGTTGATGGCGTATGTGCTATTTTTAGCTGCTTTCATGAATCCTTTCTTTAGGGCCGGTCTCGCCATACTTAACAAGCGTCTGTTGATAGAGAATTCCGTTTAATGAGCCTCGAATAGGTATGGGGCCTTTACTTTTGCCTGTTTGCTCAAAAATAGAATGCAAGACGAGAGTTGGGACGAAAAGAAAGGGATTTATTCCAACAATATTTAATTCAGCTCTAAATTCATGCCTAAGATTTTTCCTCTAATTACTAAGATCTTGTGAATCGGCCTGATATTCAACGTGATGTCCTCCTGAAAATGAGTCGTGGAAGACGCTATTCAAAGCTGATTTGTGAGGACGCTTGATCAAGTGTACTGACCTGACCAATGACTGTGAATAGCTGATGGAAATCGTCTCCCAATTGCTCAAAGACTCGACTGGGAATCCCGGCCAAAAGCCCCCCTGAGGTTTGGGGGTCAAATAACAGGGCAAAGCGGGGGTGTTTTTCAATCGCTTGGGTCCACTGAATCGACTGCAATGCGGCTTGATTCTGGCTGTAGAGGCTGCTCTTGATATTAAGTAAACTGAGGGCTTCTGCACCCGGTAAAATCGGCAGGGCGTCCAGCTTTAAGCTGGCGGCACAGTGCGAGGCCAGGCACATTTCATAGAGGTGCCCGAGCAATCCAAAGCCGGTGATATCGGTGCAGGCACTAACATTTAGTGTACTTAAGAGTCTGCTGGCCAGATCGTTTGCTTTGAGCATAAATTCCAGGGCCGCATTGAAGACCAAGCCACTGCACTGATCCAGCATACTTGCTGCCATGATCACACCGGTTCCCAGGGGTTTAGACAAGACCAATTTGTCCCCCGATTTGAGGCCGCCTTTGCAAAATAGGGAAGTATTTTTTTGTGCCAGGCCATTGACCACCAGGCCCACTGAAAGCTCGGCGGCCTCTGAGGTATGTCCGCCTAAAAACCGACAATCAAGTGCTTTGAGTTGTTTGAAAACACCCTGCATCAGCATTTTTAATTCTCGCGCCTGCACTTTTTGGCTGGCATGGGGCAAGGTGATCAACACCTGGGCTGAATCCGGTTTGAGATTCATCGCATAGAGGTCACTTAAAGCATGGCTGACAGCGATTTGACCAAACAAAAAAGGATCTTGAATGGGGGATTTAATGGCGTCTACACTTTGATAGATAATTTCAGCTTGATTGCTGATTCTGACCGCGTCCTGGGGCTGGTAATGCCCTTCGCCTTGCAGCTCATTGACGACCTTTTCTAAAACATTACTGCCCACTTTTGCCCCACAGCCTGAGCAGCGTTTGAGGGGATTGTGTTCGTTTAAGCTTTCGCTAGGGTCAATCAAGCTGGGATTGACAGAGGGCATGGCAGTGTCCATCGACATAGCAGGCAAATCGTGAAACTGATCCATAAACTTACGGTCGATAGAATCTTTCCAGCGCCAGACCCAGTCGCCCGAAAAACTGAAGATCGACTTGGAGCCGGTGCCCTTTTTTTCTCCGAGTGCCAAAAGACTTAAAAATCCGTCCTGGGGAATGTATTCTTTGAGGGGTTCTTTGAGCAGTATGGCCCGCAAATTCCGGAAAAGAATGGGCGCCTGTCTGACTGCATAAACCCCGGCTTTTGGCCTGGGGTGGCTGACCATCTGGGCAATGTCACCTGCTGCAAAAACGTGATCACAACCCAGAGCCTGTAGGGTTTGTCTGACTTTGATAAAGCCCGCTTCGTCACATTTAAGTTTACTAGCTTTGAGCCAGTCTGAGCCTTTGGCCTGGGTGCACAAAATGATCGCGTCGGCGGGAATACTTTCTTGGTCCTGGCAGTGAATTTGGCCCTGGCTGATGCGATTGACCTGGGTTGCGCTGTGCAGCTGGATTTTGTACTTTTGAACTTGTTGTTTGACCTCTTGAACCAGCTTGCGATTATAGCCGGGTAGAATATCGTCTGAACGGGTGATCAAATGGTATTTGAGCGTGGGATGGACGGGTTGAATTTGATCGGCTATCGACATCATGATTTCGAGTCCTCCGGCGCCCCCACCGACCACAGCGAGTGAGTGGATCTGCTTGTCTATGGCTTTCTGTTTAAGGCCTTGCCAGGCGCTATAAAACTGGCTGATCGGTTTGACTGCTGTGCTGTATTCAGCTGCGCCTGGAATGCTATTATTGGGGGTTGCCCCAATATCGATCGAGACCACATCAAAGGCGATAGCTGGGCGCCGAGCGAGGGTTAGCATTTTTTTGTCTATATCAATGGCTGTTACTTTGTCTTGAATAAAACGAATCTTGGCCCAGAGTGAGAGCTGGACCAGGTCAATATGGGTTTGCTCAAAGCAATAGTGTCCGGCAATCAAGCCGGGTAGCATACCTGAGTAAGGGGTCATGGCCTGGGGGCTAATCAGGGTAATACGCACACCCGGCAAGGGATTCATGGCCCATTTGCGCAAAACCAGAGCATGGGTATGCCCTCCACCCACAAAGACCAGATCTTGAAAAATGGGAGCCGTGATCATGGATCTATCTGCTTTAGATGCGTATGGACCCACTCCAAAATCTCAGGTTCGCTGCCTCTAAACAGAATCTGATCTTGTTTTTTTTCTAATTGATAGTGGTACATGGGGTCGTAATAGTCTTCTAAGAGGATCCGTATGGCGGGATCGAATCCATCACCCTGGCCTGTGGCAAACAAATGCCTGAGGGCCGCTTTGAATGTGTCTTCAAGCTGTTTGTGTCTCAGTCCTCCCAGACGTTTTTTAAGGCGCTCTAAACGGGTCAGGACAAACTCAGCAAACGCCGCTTCGGCTGTGGTCTGAAACTTTCGCTGATAGAGGGGCCAGGTGGTTTCGATATAGTCGCTGCGGATCCTTGAAATACGTTTTTCTATTTCACATTCAAGTAAGAGAATCGGGGATGCTTTCATCTTATTGTGAAAGCTGAAGGGCAGGGAGTTCTGCCCTATTTTTCGGCTTTCATCTTCTATCAACAAACCGGCTTTGGGATAGCTGTGTCGGTATTTGAGACAGGTCACTGACAATTGGTTCTCCCAATCGATCTGGGTCGGTTGTAAATGGTTGACTTGCGCCCCAAAGGTTGAGCCCCGGTGTCGGGCCAGTCCTTCGAGATCCAGCTTATATACGGTTTGCTGCAATAAGTCTGTTTTTCCTGAGCCGGTTAAGCCACCCAGAATAAAAAAGGGAATCTGCTCGACACTGATCTCAAGTTCATTGATTAAAAATCCCCGCAGGGCTTTAGACCCGCCTTTGATTAAGGGGTAGTCAATGCCCTGTTCTTTGAGCCAGATTTGGGTGGTGCGTGAACGCAAGCCTCCACGAAAGCAATAGAGGTAGCCAGTGGGGTGCTCGGTGACAAACTCTGTCCAATCGGCAATTCTTTTGGCACGCAGCTCAGGGGTGGCCAGCTTGAGACCCAGAGCAATGGCGGCATCTTGCCCGGCCTGTTTGTATTCTTTGCCAATGGCGTCCCGTTGTAGATCGTCTAAAATGGGGATATTTTGACTGCGGGGGAATGCACCATGCTCAAATTCAATGGCTGCCCGCACATCGAGCATAGGGATGTCTTCTAAAAAAAGTCGTTGGTAATCATGTGTGTCGGGCCTGAACAGGGGCTGATCTTTCACTGTTAGCCTTCTCTTTAGGGTCTTGTAGCTCACTTTAGTCTAACACTTCTCCCTTGTCATTCACGCGAAACTATTCAGCCAAAGATATATAAATGATGACACCACAATTGCATGATCCTAAATGTTGAGTAGACATAAACGCTCTCCAATAAATGACGAATTTAGTAAATACTTGTAAGGATTCAGCTCAACCATTGGCTCTGTTTCCACCAGTCAATAAACTCCAAAATCGCTGCTTCAGTGCTTTGTCGGGGTTCATAACCCAGCAGTTGGCGGGCCTTGTCGATATTGAGGGTATGATCTTTGGCGATCATCAGCACCGAATAGCGCGTCAACGGTGGCTCGGGCTGGCCGGGCTGAAAGCGCGCCGCCAGTTCCATAGCGGCTGCAGCCGAATAAGCGACAGCATAGGGCAAGCGTCGGGTATTGAGTTTTAAGTTGAGCCGCTCAAAAGCCCAGTCCAAAGTCTGCCACAGCAGGCTGGGTTCGCCATTGCTGATATTATAGACCTGATTCAGAGCTGGTCCCGTGGCTTGTAGCGCCAAATCGACCGCATCACACATATTTGAGACCGAAGTGAAATCCACCCGATTCTGGCCATCGCCAATTACGCGCAAGCGCCCTGCCTGCTGAGCCCGCAAAAGCCGAGGAATGATTACCGTATCTTCACGCCCGATCATGGCCCGTGGGCGCAGAGTGACCGATTCCAGACCATGCAAATGGGCGGCTTCGACATTCAGATCGGCCAGGTATTTGGTTTCGGCGTAGGCATTAATAAAGCGCTCTGGAAGTGGGTCTGATTCTTTGACGTCCGACTCGCCGCTGCTGCTTACGTAGACACTCGGGCTAGAAATTTGAATCAGGCGCGAGACCCCTTGATCCAAACAGGCCTGGGTCACCGCCTCGGTGCCGCCGACATTGATCTCGTAAAAGCGTTGGTATGGCCCCCAGGGGGAAGCCAGGCCCGCGCAATGCACGACGGCATCCTGACCCTGGCAGAGACGCTGCAAGAGAGCCTGATCCTGAATATCTCCGCGCTGGACCGGGATCCCCAGGCGCGAGATTTTTTCGGTCATCTGGGCATTGCGACCGGTGGCGCTGACCTGATAGCCCTGGGCTTGTAGGCTTTGCAATAATCGGTAGCCCAAAAAACCCGTGGCGCCAGTCACCAATACTTTGCTAATCTTGTTCGACATCTGGGCAGCCTCCACAACAAATTTGTCAGTATTGTGCCATGTTTCAGCGTCAGGTTTGAATTTGACCCTGCTATAAGAGTAAAATAGAGTTAAACTCATTTATTAAGGATCCGAGACATGTATAAAAAATCACTGATCGCCTTGCTCTGTCTGAGCGCCCTCGTCTCTTGCCAGCGAATTCCCAGTAGCGTTTTCAGCCTGGCTGATGGTTCTGAAGCCTCCGCAATCAGCGTTGATGGCAATAGTGGTACCGTTGCCGAACGCGATTTAGGACGATTGAATAATATCGACGCTAGCATTGATGAAAGTCTGGATCGCTTAAGTGCAGCCCTCGATCCCAATTCCGCACCTGCCAACTTAGACAAGCTCGTGGTCGGTGACAAAGTCGATCCCGGGATTTTGAATGAGCGGGGATTGTCGCAACAAGCCCAGATCGAGCAAAAATTTGACCAAAAAAACCAGGACTTAATCGATAATGTCAGCACTGGCAATCTGGACAATGTATCAGAAAATAGCGGGCTAAACCCGGATAATTTCTCTGATCGCGATCGCAAGCAACAAGCCCAGATCGATCAAAAATTAGACAGCAAAGCAGACTCGCAAAGTGATGACTCGTTAGACTCAGAAACCCAGACTGATTCTGAGAGCCAGGACAGTAACAATTCAGACTCAGGTCTGGGTGGCTTATCTGATTCCAAATCCGATTCTTTAGAACCCTAAGATGTTTGTACTAGCCTCGGCGTCGCCGAGACGACAGGAACTCTTAAAAAATCTGATCCCTGAATTTCAGATTCAGCCCAGCGAGATCGAAGAAGTCTTGAACCCTGAACTGACCAGTTTGGGGGATCAAGTGGCCGATTTGGCGATCCAAAAAGCACTTGCAATTGCAGGCTTGCACGGTCCTGATGTTTGGGTCTTAGGTTCAGATACAATGGTTTGCCTGGGCGATCAAGCGCTTGGCAAACCGAACGATGCTGCCGACGCTGAACGCATGTTATCAGCCCTTAGCGGTCAAAAACATCAGGTTTTAACCGGCGTAGCGCTGGTCAAGACCGGCTCTCAGGGCCCGCAGAGCTGGCAAGCCTTTCAGGTTTCTGATGTGCAGATGCGGATCACTACAGCTGCTGAGCGTCAGGCTTATATTGCCACGGGTGAGCCTTTCGATAAGGCCGGTTCTTATGCCATTCAGGGCGGTGCCAAAGACTTTATTACTTCTATTTCAGGGCCTTACGACAATATTGTCGGCTTGCCGTTGGATACGGTGCGGGAGCTTTTAATCGCTGCAGGCTATCCTGATCTGCCTGAAGGTTCCAGTTCAGCATGAATCGCCCTGTAGATCTCAAATACCTACAAAAAGTTTCTCAGTCACCAACCAACCCTACTTTGGGCGGCAAAAGTGCAGAGCTGGATCAGGCTGAAATCTACCGGGGCCCGCTGGATCAAAGCCAGACGCCTCAGTCTCAAAGCCTCGACGAAAAACTGCGCCAGGCTTATTTTTGGATCGTCAATCACGCCATTATTTCGCCTTATTACGATATTGAATACCACGATGGCCCGGCCAAAAGCTTTCAAATTGGCCAGAGCCAGCTGACACTGCCCTCGGATCAATCTTATTCCAGCTTTGTGCTCTTGCCTTTGCTTAACTTTGCTGTGCGGCGCAAGTGCTTGCTAGTGGGTGGCCCCGGTCGCGGCAAAACTGCCAGCGCAGTCTTAATGGGCATCCTGGCTGGCTATTCAGTGCCCGAAGTCAGACGCTCGATTCAACACGGCCAACCTCAGATGACGATTATGGATCTGCTGGGCAATCCCTTGCCATCAGACTTAATCGAAGCCCGCAATATGGACGATATCCGGATCTCCTGGCGCAAATGGCTGGGGATGCGGGTCAAGATCATCGACGAATACAATCGGATCCCGACCCGTACCCAATCAGCTCTACTGACCGTGATGGGTGACAATTATGCCGAAGTGCTCGATCAAATCTACGAATGCCCGGAAGCCGCCTGGTTTTTGACTGCCAATATTGACAACGAAGGCGGCACTTACCGGGTGATTGAAGCCTTGCGCGATCGCATCGATGTGGTCGTGCGCACCTTGCATTTTTCCTCACGCTTTTTAAGCGAGCTGATTTTTCGGGTCGAAAACCAGTTGCAACCAGAAGAACTGGTGCCTGCTGAAATTATCTTTACCGAAGCGGAAATGGACAGCATTCACCAGGAAGTCTTAAAAGTGACCGTTCCCTCGGAGATCCAGCGCCGGATCGAGCATTTTGCCAGCCAGTTTGAGTTTTCTGAAGCCGCTGGCGAGCAATTAGAATACAAGACCAAAGATACCCTGCGGGTTTCAGACAGCCCGATCCCAAGCCCTGAGGACCACAGTCGCTTTGATTTAGGCCAACAAACTCAAAATGGCTTATCCGTGCGTTCATTGCTGACTTTGATTCTCTTTTGTAAGGCCCTGGCTTACTTTCGCGGTCATCAGGCCGTCGAACTCGATGACGTGCGTCAGATTCTGCCCTTTGTTTTACATGACAAACTGGAGCAAAACCCTCAGGCGGCCTTTTTCTCACAGCCCGAGCATCAGGTCTTTCAATCAGATCGGATCTCCTGGCTGCGCCATTTATTTGATTCTTCTTGCCTTGAATTCGAGCAAGCCAATCTGGATCAGGATGATCCGGTGCTTGAGATGAGCGAAGAATTTGAAAAGGGCTTACAAGGCTTAGAAGAAAATCAGGTTTTACAGCGTATGCAGGCAATTGAGAATCTGCTTGAAAATATGAGTCAGGCAGGCCCGATTAACGGTCCCAAATACGAAGATTTATTGAAACTGAAATACTTACACCAACGTTATACCAATTATTTGAAATGGCTACAGTGGAAAAGTTAAGCCCTGACACTCCCGCTTTTGGATTGAAAATGCAGGCTGATCTGCAAGCGCTGGAGTCCAACTCTCACCTGATTCAAACCAAACAAGCCATGATGCAGCGCCTGAAAACAGAGTGTCTACCCCTGTTTTATCAGCATTTGTCCACTGCTGCTGACCCGCAACTTGCAGCATCAGCCACTCAGTTGGACGCCGCCTTTACACAAATCTATCGTTGGTGCCTGACCCTGCTGCATTACCAGACCGAAGCTAATTTTAGTCAATTGCTACAGATCTGGCTGCGATTGATTCCAGATTTGGCCTCCAGTCTGCTGGCTTCGGTGGACTTGTTCAAAGACTTGAGCCATTTGTTATTGCGCCTGTCTCAAGTGCAACAGCAAAAGGACTGGTGCGAGCGATTTTTGGCTTATCTTCCTCAGCTATTGACGCCTGAAGGTGAGCTGCTAAACTCTGAACTCCAGTTCAGGCAAATCAAATCCCTGGCGTTGTTTCTGGCCTGGCAATCAGGTCTGGTGGCTGCTCGTCAGATAGCCTTGCGCGGTCTAAGCGACTTGCCTCAACCCCTGCAAAGGCATTTATTGGCAGGCTATTCGCTTAGCGACTGGCTGGCGAATCCCTGGTTAAATGCCAGGCCAGACCCGAGTCCGAGCTTAGCCGCTGAACCGTCGATTCAGCTGTCTAGCTGGAAATTGTCCCGGGTCAAGACAAGCGGCGGCTTGATGGGCTGGAAAGGTCATTTGTATGAGCCTCCGCGACTTTGTTGGCAAGATCCAGAGCATTTGCTGCTGCAAGACAGTCAAAATACCTGGCTGCTGTTGGCCGATGCCTGGGGCGAAAGCTGGCAGCGGGTCTTGTCTCAAAAACTCAATGCCAAAACAGATCTGGGCTCATGGGAATTGAGTCCGACAGGGGATCTGTGTATAGCTGACATGCAAGGCAGTTTCCCTGAGCTCAAACACTGGCAACAAGCCGTGGCGACGCCCCAGACCCTGGCTGTGATTTTGCCGCATTCTTTACAGGTCTATTTGATTGGGCGTCAGCCATGCCGATAGAGGCTTCAGAGCCAGCCCAATTGGAGCGATTGCTTGACGATGAAGCGACTCTAAATGCCTATCGCTTGTGTTTTGACTCGGCATTATTGGGTGAAATTCGGCTTTCTTATCGTCAGCAAATTGCGCCTTACTTTAAAGCGCGTCCTCAGGACTTAATGGGTGGCAAGGTATTGCGCCGCAGACTGGACGCTTATGACCTCTTTTCTTATGACGATTACCCGTTGTTGTGGCTCTCGGCTAATCAGGCATCTAGTTTTGAAATCTATCACCGACTTTACGAAAATCTTGAACTGTCGCGCCACTTTAAGCCCTTGCTTGATATCAAGCAAGATTTACAGCTCTATTGCGGGTTTTTAGTAATTGGCAACCAATCCGCCCAGACTCTTTGGCATCAGGATTATCGTCCGGAAGCGCCTGCTTATACCTTATTGACGCCTTTGTTTGATTTGGATCCTGGCCACGGCCATTTATTGTATAGAGATGGCGAGCGTGAAAGGGTCTATCCTTATCAACTGGGAGAAGCTTGTTTTTTGGGTGGGGGCGTGGCCCACAGTACCCAGCCTTACGCTGCTAGTGCGCATTTGCGGGTGCTGGTGAGTCTGACTTTTGGCAGTGATCGACTTTCAGCCTGGCCTTTGATCAAGCAAAATATCCAAAACCAATCCCGTTATTATTATTTGCCTTGTGGCCATTTGCGGGGGCGCTGCTGGTGTTTGCAGAAAACAAGCTGGCAACGGTTTTTTAAAGGCCGTGATTTAAGAGATCGGATTTGACAGTAGCCTTTTCTGTTCGTATGCTGAAATCAAAGTCATTAAGGAGCCATTCCATATGTCAGAGAATACAATTACCTCGATCTTGAGTGAAAATCGCAGTTTTCCTCCGCATCCAGATTTTGCTAAATCGGCCAGTATTTCGAATATTGAGCAATACCATGCCCTCGTTAAAGAAGCGACCCAAAATTATGAGGGCTTCTGGGCCCGCCAGGCGCGTGAACGTTTGGACTGGTTTGAACCTTTTGAAAAAGTATTGGAATGGGATGCCCCTTTTGCCAAGTGGTTTTCAGATGGCAAACTTAACCTGTCTTATAATTGTATTGACCGCCATTTAGTCGGTCCACGCAAAAACAAAGCCGCGATCATTTGGGAAGGCGAGCCCGGTGATAGTCGTGTTTATACTTACCAAACCTTGCATTATGAAGTCTGTCGCTTTGCCAATGTGCTCAAAAGTCTGGGTGCTCAAAAAGGGGATCGGGTCGCGATCTATATGCCGATGGTGCCTGAGCTAGCGATTGCAATGTTGGCCTGCGCCCGGATTGGTGCCACCCATAGCATTGTCTTTGGGGGCTACTCAGCTGAAGCGCTACGGGATCGGATTGAAGATGCCCAGGCCAAATTGGTGGTGACAGCCAACGGGGGCTGGCGTCGCGGTCAAATTATTCCTCTCAAGCAAATGGTTGATGATGCCATTGAAGATTGTGACTGTGTCGAGAATGTAATTGTTGTGGAACGTACACCTGCCCCAGTCAAAATGAAAACAGATCGGGATCATTGGTGGCATGATTTGATGGAAGGGATTTCAGCCGACTGCCCGCCTGAGTCCTTAGAATCTGAGCACCCTTTGTTTATCTTGTATACCAGTGGTACCACTGGCAAACCCAAAGGGGTCGTGCATTCTACGGCGGGTTATTTATTGGGAGTCACCTATTCTAGCCAGATGGTCTTTGATCTCAAAGAAGAAGATACCTATTGGTGTACCGCTGATATTGGCTGGGTCACAGGCCACAGTTATACGATCTATGGCATTCTGGCCAATGGTGCGACGACGGTGATGTATGAAGGGGCGCCCAATTACCCTGAGCCCGATCGTTTCTGGTCATTGATCGATAAATACCAGGTCAGTATTTTTTATACCGCACCGACAGCGATTCGGGCCTTTGTTAAATGGGGCAATCAATGGCCTCAAAAGCATGACTTGAGCTCTTTGCGCCTTTTGGGTACGGTCGGAGAACCGATCAACCCTGAGGCCTGGATGTGGTATCACGAGCAAATCGGAAAAGAACGTTGCCCTATTGTCGATACCTGGTGGCAGACCGAAACGGGATCGATTATGATTTCACCTTTACCCGGTGCGACACCGACCAAGCCCGGTACTGCTACCTTGCCATTGCCCGGAATTTTCCCGGAAATTGTAGATAAAAATGGGGAGCCTGTAGAGCAAGGGCAGGGCGGATACCTGACGATATTAAAACCCTGGCCTTCGATGCTGCGTACGGTCTATGGGGATCCAGAGCGCTATAAAGAACAGTATTGGTCACGCTACCCTGGGGTCTATTTTACCGGTGATGGCGCCCGACAAGACGCAGATGGCTATTATTGGATCATGGGCCGAGTGGATGATGTAATCAATGTTTCAGGCCATCGCCTGGGCACGATGGAAATAGAGTCAGCCCTGGTTTCGCATCCAGATGTAGCCGAAGCGGCTGTGGTCTCACGGCCGCATGATCTCAAAGGTGAAGCGATTATCGCATTTGTCAGTTTAGAAGACGGAAAAACGGGCAATGACGAATTAATTGACCTGCTCAAAGCCCATGTGGTCAAAGAAATTGGGGCGCTGGCGCGACCGGAAGAAATTCGCTTTAGCGATACACTCCCCAAAACGCGCTCGGGTAAAATTATGCGTCGCTTGCTCAGAGATATCGCCGCTGGACGAGAAGTCCAGGGGGACACCTCGACTTTGGAAGATGCTTCGATTCTGAGTGCCCTGCGCCAGGACGATTAGCTCGACAGTTTAAGGCTTTTTTAGCTTAGCCCATCTGAAAATAGAGATTCAGATGGGCTGGCCTCGTTTTGGGGCAGTCTTTATATTGTGTTAATGTGATTGAAACTAAGCGATAGTCTGGATAACTTGTATTCTTAAGAGTTTCTAAGGCATAAAAGTGTAAAAAAGGTGTTTAAATTATTCTGATCTGCATGTTATGATCAGAGCATATTCCACAAAGAGGTGAGTCACCCAGTTCTATACACATAGTTGATTCATCCAAACGCAAACCAGATTTCAAAGATTCTTAAACTTTCATTGAGGGGACATTCATGCAGAAAAAGTCAAACCTGGCCCAGCGCCTAATCAAAACCTTATGGGTACTGCCTGCCTTACTGGTGATCCCCTTTGGTCAAAGTGGCAGCAGTGAAGCTCAGAATTTGGCTGTTCGCCCCCCGGTTTCGATGCGTTTGATTTCCCACAATGCCTGTGAGTTGGGTTTAATCCAACAAAACCGACTCAATAGTAGTCTGAATGCCATTCGCGACGTTTATCAAACCAAATTGGGTTATGCGCAAGCCTTTGAAGTCCCGATTAAAGCCCACACTTTTTGTTCGCGCTCTGGCTTTGAAGCCTATAAGCGTCAAATTGGTTCACGTACTTCAGCCAGCACTGGTTTTTATTCGCGTTCACGTCAAGAAATTGTGGTCTATCATGCTTCTGAAGAAAGCACACTGCAAACCCTGTTCCATGAATCGAGCCATGCTTTGCTGCGCTCTCAAGCAGCCCGTTATCCCAAATGGCTAAACGAAGGTCTGGCTGAGTACTTTGAAGGCGCCCAGGCCGGAAGCGAGCCATTAGAGATTCAACCCCAGCATGTTAAAGAGCAACGGATTCAATCCCTTTATCTTGCCGGTCGTATGCCCAGCTTGGAGAGCTATCTGAATCAGGGCGTTAGAGAATGGAACCAGATGCAAAAAGGACAGCCGGTGGCCTCTTCGATGGCCTGGTCTCTGGTCTATTTTTTAATGGAAGAAAGCCAACGTCAAGATCTTGTGCGTGGCATGATTCAAGAGCACCAGCATGGTAAGTCTGCATTAGTAGCTGTTGAGCAAACGTATCCCGGGGGCGTGGCACAATTAGAGCGTGATTGGCATCAGTGGCTGGGTCAGTCACGTCAGGCACACCGTTGGACTCCCAGCGCTTAAACTTTTAAATTAGTAAATTCGCCTTTCTGCCCTGGCAAGACTACTTGTCGGGGCGCTTTTTTGTCTGTTGATTTGTTAAAATGTTGATTATCGTTTAGATAAAGGACAGTCTTATGAGAGAACCCTTACAGATTCATTTACAAACCCACGGCAGTCTCGCTCTGCACGCTGAAATTGAGATTGACGCCCAGAGCAAGGTGCAGGTCAATGGTCATTTAAAAGTAGCACTTAGCCAGAGTGTTTCCAAAGCGCTGGGATTTTTGCCTTTTATCATTCGCAGAAAATTTGAGCGGGCACTGATGCAGCGAGAGCTCAATGGCTTAACATTTAAATTTCGCATTCCCGCTTTGGTTGAAATTGGCACCGATGTGACCCCTGACGGAGTGCTTGAATTATCAGGTAGATACCCCAATTTTTTGTCCCGACCGATTGCCCATGCTGAAGTGCAACGTCTGTTTCACACTTTTGGGCATGAGCTCAGAAATGGGGGTTTGAGGCCTTATTCAGCCGACTTAATCGACGGCTTTATCAAACAATTTAAGCAGCGCGATCGGGCCACGCTGCCCTTTTTAGATTTATTTAATCACAAGACCCTGGCCCACCCTAATCATGAATTGCCTCCAGTTGAAAATTTGGTGATGACCTCTCTCTACCAGGAGCAAGATCCCGATGGCGATTTGTGGATTCATTTTCAGGCCCAGGGGAATTTAGAGAGCGTCTAGAGCAGGCTAAATCCCTGGATTGAGCAATAGATTTATGCTGCCTCTAAGCCTAATCAAGCTGGGCTTAGAGGCAGTTTGAAATTCCAATCAATTGACTTGAATAGTCCCCGGGCCATAGGAATTAACAAAACTTTATATTTACGAAGCGGGTATTCCTGATTTCCTACTTGTAGCCTAAAGATAATAGGCGTTTAATATAAGAGTAAATTCAATTAAAGGTCGGCATTCATACATGCGTAAGCCCTGGCTCATTTCACTTAGTCTCTTGGTTCTGGTTTCTTGTCAAGCACAACCCATTTTCCAATCTCAATCCCCGGTTCAGTTTCAACGCCAGTCTCAAGCACGCACTGGCGATTGGTATGCTGCTATGTCACCTGAACTTCAGCGCTATTATGCCCGTGCTCAGGGCAAAACCGGCCAGGACTTGTTTGAATCCTTGTCAGTGATTGTTTCAGATAACTACCGTTCTTTAGGCTATAGCACCGCCAAATCTTATATTTATGCCGTGGCTGAAAATGCCCCGATCGAGGCCAATGGCAAACCAGGCCTGATCGCCGCTTATTCAAATATATTTGTGGCCGGTAGCGGTGGCGATGGCAATCAATACCACGAAAGTGGAGATGCCAATAAAGACGGTACTGCAGGTGACTTTATTAATTGTGAACACACCTGGCCGCAATCCTTTTTTAATAAAGCCGAACCTATGCGTTCAGATATGCATCATTTATTCCCGACCTTTTCTAAGCCCAATGGCATGCGCGGACATCTTCCGTTTGGCACCAGCAAAGAGGGCCAAATCGTCTATTCAACTGGCAATGGCTCCAGGCTGATTGCTCGCAATGGTAAGCTTTCTTTCTCTAGCTTGCCCACCGATTTACAGCTTGCGCAATCCGAAGATGTAGATACCTTTGGCGGCAATGGCGTCTTTGAGCCCGCTGATACCCAAAAAGGGAATACGGCTCGCGCTATGCTCTACTTCTATATGCGCTGGCACAATAGCAATATTCGCAGCGGCGATTTTCAGTCCAAAGATTTCTGGAGCAATCGTGTCGCGCAATTTACCCAGTGGTCTGAGCAAATGGATCCCCCTGATGCCCGTGAGCAAAAAAGAAATCAATTTATCTTTGAGAAACAAGGCAACCGCAATCCCTTTATTGATATCCCAGGCCTGGCGACTTTGATCGGTCAGCAAGCCTTACAGCAGTACGAACGCTAATCAATTTAGTTTTAAGTGCCCCGAGAATGCAAATCGTATTCTCGGGGCACTTTTGTTTTAAGTAATTTTGAGGCATGAAAGTCCAAATATTTGCGATAATAACAATAAATCTTTTTTGTTTTGAGGGGTGTTCAATGTCTGAAATTAGACCAGGTCAAATCAATCTGTCACAAATGTTTCAAAACCTACAACGCTTTAAAGCTGCGCAGCAGGCCGATCCGGTGCAAGCTGGTTCACTGTCTTTGAAGTCCCCTCAGAAATTGTTTCAAAGTTTGGCCAGTGGTGCTATTACTGCGGCCGTTGCGGGCGGAGCAGCCGTGGCTGCGGATCATAATCTGGTGCCGCCAGCACATACCCAGGCCATGGCATCAGCCCAAACCGAAGTCAATTTTGTGCAGACTCCCTTACTGGGCCCGGAGGATCGGGTCTTACATATTGGCGATTCACATACGGTCGGTATTTATGGCCAGGAAATGGACAAACACCTGCGTTCCAGTGGCGCCAAAGTGGAAACTTATGGTTCAGCGGGCTCTTCACCGCATTGGTGGATCAACGGTCAGACGACGCGCTCTGGCTTTTTCGGGCGCAATCAAGACGAAGTCACCGATAAGCCAGCCAAATGGAATGACCCCCACCCGACGCCAAAACTGAACACCCTTTTGGAGCGTTTTCGGCCCAATGTGGTCGTCTTTTCACTGGGAGCGAATTTGATCAATGCTAGCCCGGCGACGGTCGAAAAGCAAATGCGGGAAGTCGCTGATATGGCAAAGGCGACAGGTACACGTATTATTTGGGTCGGTCCCCCTGATGGCCGCGAAAGCAAAAAGCCGACGTCCAAGCAAAATGAACTCTATCAAACCCTGGAGCGGGTCGCCAAAGAGTATGGCGACTTTATCGATTCGCGTCCGCTGACTGAATACCCGGCGACGGGTGGCGATGGCGTGCATTATTGGGGCAAAGAAGGCAGCCGGACTGCCAAAAACTGGGCCAATGAAGTCTTTCAGCAATTGCAGGCTCTGCCCAAATAAAAGGGCTTAAGCCCGCGAACGATAAAAGTCTCTGACCGCGTCTGCTTCCGCAGAGCTCAGCTGAAACAGATCGTTGCAAACTTGATCCAGAACTTGCTGATCTGCCGCTGTTGGCGATTGCTGGTATTGCCTGGCAAGATCCAGGAGCGTTTGATATATCGTCCCGCTCATGGCTGGGAATGGCAATTGTGACAAAGGCTTTTGATATAACTCTAGTAAATTCCCTTTGCGTTTGCCCTGATGCCAAAACCAACAGGTATAGAGACTTGAGTTGAGCAAAGCCAACAAAACCCATAAATCTGACTCTGAGGCCCCTGATATAAAATAGACATCTGCGCTGGCATACCAATTGTTGTCTGTATAAGCAGCCAGACAGCGTCGTGCCCGCTGAGGCAAGACCAGTTTAGGAGATTCAAAGAGCGAGGCCTGTCGCGGCCATTGCAATTGCCACCAGGCTATAACACCCCGTTGTACTTCACGGCGCTGCGCTAAACACGCTTTAAAGGGGCTGAGGTGTTGCAGCAATTGAGCGGGCAAGGAGATGGTCTGGCGATCGCTATAAATCACGTAAGCCTGGGGCTGAGATTGGGCTTTCCAGGCTTGAATCTGAGAGTTTTTAAACCAGGGCCGCAGGTGTTGACTGCAGATAGGATCTGCTAAAAATGGGGCAGCTTCGTCAGGCGAGAGTACAAAAATACCTGTTCCTACGGTTTGATTGATGCGAGCTGCCCAGCGAGGACTTAAGCGATCGGCGCCAGTCACAATGCCCTGGTTAATGCTGTAGTGCTCTGAAAGGGGCTGCCCCGTGATTTTTTGTATGGCTTGCTCCAGGGTTTTGCTTTCCCCCCAGGAGAGAATAGATTCAGGCCCGTGAAATAAGTCCATTTGTGAGCGCAGTTGTCGTTTTTCTGAGTGTCCTGACGCGCGCGTTGGCAATTTAGACATTCGAGACACTCGTGTCGCTAGGGCTGGGCCCGAGCCAGCCAGGCTGAAAAATACCAATTGACTGTGCAGACCTGGTGCTGTCGCAAATAATTTACAGTCCTGATAATCGATAATTTCAAGCACTTGGGTTTCTTGAGCGAGTCGCTGGCGCAAATATGCCGCTTCTGAAGCTGAGTAAAAATAAGAGGGTGTTAGAAATGCAGCCACTGTTTCAGCTTGCATCAATTCAAGAGCCAAATAATAAAAAAAATAATAGAGATCACCCCTGGCACGGTAATGGGGCTTCCAATACCCCTGTTGCAAAGCCTGAAAAATGGCTTGATTGTTTTTCTCGCCAACATAAGGTGGATTGGACAAGATCCAGCCAGGCGCCAGGCCAGGCCAATGTTGCTTGATGATTAAATCAGAATTAGCTGCCAGTGCATTGTGGCACCAGAGTTGCGCAGCTGGGGTTTGACTACTCGGAAAATGGTGTTGCCAAATGAGCGCTAAACCAAATTTGAGAACATCGAGCGATAGGGGATCAATATCACAGGCGTAGAAATTTTCGAACCAGACAAACAATTGCGCTTGCTGGCTGGCCGGGGGGGTGGGGCTTTGTAGAGCCTGAGCAATCAAAAATCGCGCACTTTGCCAGATAAAACAGCCACTGCCACTGGCCGGATCCAAGATGGGCCGGACTTGAGACCATTCAAACTGACCATAATGCATGGCTTTGGTTATGACCTCGTATGCCAGATCCGGGGGGGTATAATAGACCCCGCTGGATTTTCGGATCATAAGGCTCTGAGCGAATTCAGCAATCTGGCCAAGGCTTTCCAAAGCGTCCCATATTGACAAGCTCTGGATCCAGTCGAATAAAGGGGGGCAGTCAAGTTTGATTGTTGATTTTAGTTGGAGATCAAATGGCCATTCCACATTTGGAGCAAAACGCTGCCAAAGTACAATTTCTAGATTTGACAGCAAATCACTGCGAATATCACATTCAGGATACAGAAATTGGGTATCTTGAATCAGCTTCCGCACAATATTAAGCATTTTGTGACGTTTTATAATCATAAGTGTGTTTTTTATTAGAAACAGGTGCAAGTCTGCTCTCAGTATGCCATAATCATATTATGCGGTGCTTCATTTTTGGGGGAGAAAATGAAGTTTTGAACTTCAGCTGCTTTAGCTGAAAAACTTTTAAGCTGTGACGATTAAGCTTGACAAGCCCTCAGCTTACAGATGACAATAAAGTTTGATAATGGCATTTCTCACCCGTAATTTTGGCTTTTGGATGGTAATTTAATCATGTTAATGACAGGGATCGTTCCAGATACTTTTTCTGGTTCCAGCTCGTTTTTGGACGATGAAATTGAGTATTTAGAATTTGAAAATCTAATTGCTGAAATTGCTGAACGTTTGGAAGCCAATTGGTCTTATGACCCGGATCGGGAAGCCTATCTGATTGAGTTTATCGATGAAGAAGGCACCTTGCATGAAGCCGTTACCTTGTCAATTGACTATTGCCAGGAAGGCTTTAATGAAGGGCGTGACCTGATTACATGCTCAATTTTCCTGGGTGGATTTGAAGCTGATAGCCAGCTAGAAATTCTGCCTGAAATGTTGCAACTGGCAACGAAATTAACTTTTTCACGCCTCGAACTAAACACAGAAATGCAATTGGATCTGGTCGGCAAAGCTCTCTACCATCAAGAACTAGCTTCTGATGTGATCACCACTATGGTTGAAGAGATGAGCTCCCTTGCTGCAGACTTCCGTCTGAAACTGGAAGCAGCTAATCCAATGCCTGTCGCACTCTAAGTCGATGTTGAAAACATTACCGCTGAAGAAAAAGATCGGTTTTGTTGCTTCTGGCGGTGCGGCCAAAGCGGCCTGCTTCCATATGGGGGTTGCCCTGGCTCTGGAGCGCAAAGGCTTTGTTTTTCGCTCGGGTCTGGCATCTCAATCCGCTCCTCTCTTAAATAATGGCACAGAAATTGAAGTCATGGTGGGCTCTAGCGCCGGTGCTTTTGCTTGTGCGCTGATTTCCAGCGGTCATCCAATCGAAGAAATTTATCGCTCATTTTTGCGTGAACGCAATGCACGTTTTCCGACTTTGAATTACGAGCAGATGCTGAGCCCCAATATTCTGGATACCCTTTTTCGCTTTATACCTCGTCTGCCTAAATCCCTTTCTGTTCGGGGTGGGTATTCGATCGAGTCAGTGATCCAGGCTCTATTTTGTGCCAATGGCTTTTATACCACCACCAAGCTGGAGCGATTTTTACGCCGCCAGGTGATGCCAACGTTGAAATTCTCTGAATTAGCCAATGAGCTTTTTATTGTCACAACCACCTTAGATAGACCCGGTCGCCTGATCCTGGGGCCACGCTCTCTCAGTCATGAGCATCGGCCGGAACATTATTATGATGCCGAAACCCAATACAGTACAGACGTTGAAGTTTCTCACGCTGCTGCGGCCTCGATGTCTTTGCCACCGGTTTTTAAGCCTTATCCATTGCGTACCCGAGAAGGTACGGTTTATTGCTTTGATGGTGAGATTCGCCGGACTTTATCGACGCATGTCGCCAAAGATGCGGGATGTGATTTAATTATCGTCTCATATACCCATCAGCCCTACCAATACCGCGAAGAAATCGGTTCACTAATTGATTATGGGATACCTTCGATATTAGTACAAGCGCTCTATCAATTGATTGAATCACGGATCCAAAATTCTCGTGAGACCCATGAAATGAAGGCCACAGTCATCGAAGAAGTGATTTCTTTTTGCAAGCGGCATCAGCTCTCGGGTAGCGCTACCGAAGAACTACTGGGCGTTCTGATGCAAAAAATGAATTTCAAGCCAGGGGTGGATTATTTATTTATTCACCCCAGCTCACGCAACGAAGATTTGTTTTTTGCTGACCATTTTAATCTCTCAGCCAAATCCATGGAGAAAATTGCTGAAAGCGGCTTTCGCTCTGCGATTCGGGTCCTAAAAGACTATAATTTCACTTTCCAGGATCTGGATCAATCGACCCCCCGAGCGATCTAGCCATGCAAAAAATCTGGGTTGCCAGTTTTTATAAATTTATTGCACTCCCTGAATTCGAAGCTCTGCGACCGCTCTATTTAGAGCAGGCCCAGGTCGCCCAACTCAAAGGCTCTATTTTGCTCGCCAGCGAAGGCATTAATGCCACACTATCGGGCGAAGAATCCCGACTGGCCAGTTTCTTGCAATTTTTGCGATCTGATCCGCGCTTGCAAGATCTTGACGTGAAATACTCACAGGCCCCTGAGCAACCTTTTCAGCGCTTGAAAATTCGCTTAAAGCGCGAAATAGTGACCTTAGGTCAGGTGGTAGACCCGCGTGAGCAGGTCGGGACTTACGTGGCACCCCAGGACTGGAATGCCCTGATTCAGGCCGATGACTTGATCGTGATTGATACCCGCAATCAATATGAAACCGAAATTGGCAGCTTTCAGGGGGCGCTCGATCCCAAATTGGAGCGCTTTCAGGATTTTACCGACTATGTTCACTCTCAACTTGATCCTGAGAAAAACCCGCGCGTCGCCATGTTTTGTACCGGGGGTATTCGCTGTGAGAAAGCCTCTTCCTGGATGTTGCAACAAGGCTTCAAAGAGGTCTATCATCTCGAAGGTGGGATCTTGAAGTATCTTGAGACGGTGCCTGCCGAAGAGAGCCTCTGGCAGGGGCAGTGCTTTGTCTTTGATCAGCGGGTGGCTGTTGACCATGACTTGGAGTCTGGTGACTATCAGATGTGCCTGGGCTGTGGGAGGCCTGTTTCAGAGGCTGGCCAACAAGTTCCCGAATTTGAGCTTGGAGTTACTTGCCAACAGTGCTTTGGTCAGCGTTCGCCAGAACAAAGGTTGCGTAGTCGTCAAAGTTTTGCAGAGAAACAAAGGCAAGCCCAAGTGTTTCAGCAAAACCCGCACTCAGTGCCGCAATAATTTCTGTCAGACTGGCATTGACGCCTAATTCTCGCAATCCGACCCCCTGAAACTTTTGCTGAAATAGGCTTTGATAACGGTGGCGATCTGGGTCTAAATAAAGCACTGATTGCTGCAAGAGCGCTTTGCGACAGCGGGCCTGGGCTGAGCCTACTAATTTACCCTGCTTGCATTGAATATCGGCAGGAGTGAGAGTATTAAAACAATGAAAATCAGCTGGCTTGTTTGACAGCTGTGGCTGGCCTTGCTGAGCTGCAAGCCCCAGTCGTGAGAGCCCGTTGCAGATCGCCTGTGTAAGCAAAGTATGCCCTTCAAGCACGCTTGTTCCTATAGGAGGGCCGATCCAGCTAAAAGTCAAATCGTTCTGATGCCAGATGGCCTGGCCGCCACTGGGACGGCGTAGCAGGGTTAAATTTGCTTGTTTGGCTTGTTGAATTAAAGCGGGGGAGCAAGCCTGAAAACGCCCGATGCTTAAGCTGGGATACTGCCATTGGTAAAAGCGCAAAAGAGGCGGATCGCCAGCTTGATAGTGCTGATAGAGCCAGCGATCGCGTTGCATTTGATCTTGTAAATAAGCCTGGGGCTGCTTTTGATCAAGCCTGGCTTGATCAAAAATTAGGGCAGCGGGCTTACATATCTTTGGCGAAGTCGGGCATGTATTCATAAATTTCGATCACCGTTGGCATTTGACAGGTGGTTTTGCGAGAGACCTCAAACGCTTTGACGCGCATTTGTAAGCCCTCTTGCAAGATCTGGTCGCTGCCGGTAATTACTTCGTAATAACGATGATCATCATCTACGAAAACCCAGCAGGTATCGCCTTCATATTCTATCTTTGTCATATGCCCATGCAGAGAGAAATCTGATGACGGACATCCGACCAAAAAACTGGAGCTCACGAGTGCGATGAGTAGACTTAATGCCTTGATCTGTTTCATATCCACAACTGTCCTTCAATGCTTGCCTTCATTATACCTGAGTTAAAGCGCTTCACAAGTTCAAATGTACAGGATGGGTGCTTCTGAATCCATTTCTCTGACTGTGACAGGGTATACTGAAGTAAAAAATGGAGTAATAGCTTATGAAATGCCCACGCGATGGTTCTGAATTACAATCCCAAAAATATGAAGCCGAGATTGAGATCGACAAGTGTCATATCTGTGATGGTGCCTTTTTAGATTCGGGTGAGCTCGAACAAATCCAGGAAACCCAGGAAAAAGACTATTCTGAGCAGCTGTCGCAAATGCCTGATTTAATTGGCCGGGCCTATCATCAGGCGCTTGAAAAAAAGCTGGAGGCCATTCTTTGTCCCAAATGCAATAGCCAAACCGAGCGCAAAGAGTATGCCTATTGTTCACAAATTATGATCGATAAATGTTTGTCCTGCCAGGGTATCTGGTTGGATCAAGGAGAACTCGAAGCGCTGGAGATATTTTTTGAGCGCTCCCAGATGGAAACCAGTGATATACGCAATGTCTTTTGGCGCAATCTATATCGTTTGTTAGGACAGAATAGCGCCAGCTGATCCTATAGTAAGGGTGAAAACACCCGCAAAACCGAATTGCGTAGGCGATAAAACCAGGATGTTGTATTGAGTGAGCCCAGAGTGACCTCAGTACAATCTACCATGTCGATCAAAAACTGTTGCTTGACCTCACACGCCAACTTTTGATCGTAGAGCATGGCGTTGATCTCATAATCGAGCTCAAACGAGCGTACGTCTAAGTTGCAAGTACCGACGGTAGCCATGACTTCGTCAACAGAGAGCGTTTTACAGTGCAGAAATCCGCGATCATAGCGATAGATACGGCAGCCTGCTTTTAAAAAACGCTCAAAATAGGTTTGGGCCGCCCAGCCGGGGATGCGTTCGGTGTATGAGCCCAAATTCCAAAGCGAGACATTATTGGGGGGACCACTCATCATGATATGAATCTTGATGCCACTCAAGGCTGCTGTGATCAATGCGGCAGTAATGCTTTCATCAGGAATAAAGTAAGGACTTTGTACATAGACTTCAGTTTTGGCGTTCATGATCAAAGAAAAAATTAATTGGCGAATACTATACCAGTCTGAATCGGGACCCGAGCAGGCTATCTGCACAGGCAAGCGGGGCTTGGGGTCTGGTAGGATCGGCTCAGGAAAATATTTCTCGTCATTTAGCCAGCGGCGGCAGGAGTTATACCAGTCTGTGGCAAAAACTGATTGCAATTGTTGGCTGATTTCACCTTGCATACGCAAACCGGAGTCACGGGCGTATTTAAAATAGGCCCCACCACTGATATATTCCTGGGCCATATTCATGCCACCGATATAGCTAATTTGTCCATCAATGATGATCAATTTGCGATGATTAAGATAATTGGCAAAACCGCTGGTGAAAAACTTGAGTGGGTCTAAAAAGATTTGAAAATCGACGCCTGCTTTGCGCAAGGATTGCTTATAAGCCCGTGTCATGGTCATAAAGCAGCCCACGCCATCAAAAATCAGGCGCACTTCGATACCTGCTTTGGCCCGCTCCACCAAAATATCCCGCATGGCTTTGCCCAGTTTATCGGATTTCCAGATGAAAAATTCCATATGAATACTGGACTGGGCGGCTTGTAAATCGGCTTTGACCTGCTCAAAAAAGGTTTCACCATGGTGAAAAATTTCGACCTGATTGTGCAAGGTCAGTAAAGAATGATTACTATTGAGCAATAATTGCACGGATTTATTGATATCGTGCTCAGCAATCGATTTTAACTCATGTTTAAATGTTTTTTGCTTGTCTAAAACATCTTTGAGTTGCTCGCGAAAACGCTCTTCGGGTCGCTGATGTAAGATCTTGGATTTTTTCCAGTCGATACCCGCAAACAAATAAATAAACAAACCAATAAAGGGTAGAAAGTAGACGGTCAGCAGCCAGGCCAGAGTCGATTGCGCAGGTTTATTGTCTAATAAAATGATTAGAGTCATGCCCACGATATATAACATTGTCGAAATATAGAGAGTGGTTTGAAGGTCGCGAACCTCAATCCACATCAACATTTGATAGATCATGTCTTCAGCACCTGCTTTAAAGCAATTATACCTAGTTTTGCTGTTGATGCTAACGATCGGCATTATTCCATGCTTTTATCCTGGCTCTGGATTTGACGCCAGGGACTGTGCCAGTTGATAATAGCGTCATGTTAATCGATATTGGAGTCAATTTAAGTCATCGCCGCTTTGATGCGGACCGCGAAGCTGTTTTAAAGCGAGCCTGGGAGGCCGGTTTGGCCGCAATGATTCTGACAGGGACAAACCTGGAACAGAGTCAAGCCGCCCTGGAGCTAACTGCGCTAGCGCCTGAACGCTTGTTTTCGACCGTTGGCATTCACCCGCATCATGCCAGCGAATGCACACCAGTAAGCCTTCAAAGGCTTGAAAAACTATCCCAGTCACCCCAGGTCAAAGCGATTGGGGAGTGTGGATTGGACTTTAATCGCGATTTTTCACCACGAGCGGTTCAGCGTGATTGCTTTGCTAAACAGTTGGATTTGGCCTGTCGAGTCGGCTTGCCACTGTTCGTACATGAACGCGATGCCCATCATGATCTGCTTCAGATTCTGGATGATTTTCAAAATTTACCCCCACTGGTTGTGCATTGTTTTACCGGCAATGCGCAGCAGGCCATGGCCTATCTCGAGCGCGGTTTTTATCTGGGCATTACGGGCTGGCTTTGTGATACACGACGTGGGCACGACTTACAAGCGGCGGTTAAAGTGATTCCGCCTGAGCGCCTGATGATCGAAACCGACGCCCCCTTTTTGATGCCCAGGGACCTGAAGCCTAAGCTCTCTGGAGGCAGAAATGAGCCTGCTGCTCTGGGACATATCTTAAATGCCCTCTGCGAACTAAAAGGCCTTAGCCTTCAGGAATTAGAACCGATCTTGCTCGCCAATACGCAAGCGTTTTTTGACATATGAGAACCCCTGAAACTCAGTCGATACAAGTCAATGGACTGAAGATACATGTCCGGCGTTGGGCGGGTACTGAGCCGTCCCTGATTGCCTTACATGGTTTTATGGATACAGGGGCTACTTTTTTTGAGCTCGCGAATGCCTTACCCAATCAGATGCTGGCCTGGGATGCCCGTGGATTTGGGCAGAGTGAGCAGATACCGCGCTCTGGCACGTATCACTTTTTTGATTATTTGGCTGACCTGGATGAATGGCTCAGCAGAGAAGTACCTGGGCCAGTGATCTTAATCGGACATTCGATGGGGGGCATGATCGCTTCGCTCTACGCGGGCTGCCGCCCTGATAAAGTCAAAGGCTTGATCAATTTAGAAGGCTGGATGGTGCCTGATTCCGATCCCTGTCAAACTCCCGAGCGGGTGACGCGTTGGTTAGATTCCCGTCGAGAAGCTTCGGCTTTCCGTGATTTAGCGGATCTGACGGCGGCGGTGGCCCGCTTGCAAGCTCAAGATCCCCGGCTTAGCGCTGCCCAGGCGAGCTATCTGGCGCAAGCCGCTCTCGCCAGTCAGCCGGATGGCAGTCTTCGTTTTTGTCATGACCCCAGGCACCGCAGCCCAAGTCCACAGCCTTTTCGCCTGGATCAAGCCCTGGCTTTTTGGCGCCAAATTACGGCACCTAGCTTATTAGTCTATGGCGCCCAATCTCCGATCAGGCAATTGCCTGACTGGGATCTCAGAATTCAGGCTTTTCAAACCGCGCGCCTTGTCGAAATCGCAGAAGCCAGTCACAATCTACATTTACATCAGCCACAGAGTGTGGCAGAACTTATTCAGACTTGGCTAGAAACAAGCGTGAGCCCCTGATTCAATTGTCTCTGATAGTTGCTCAATCTGATGACTGCGAATAGCATAACGACAGCTGCTTAGCCTGCGTGTTATTCTATTAGCATATCGATTAAGGCTGGTATTCCCGTGGTAGACATGAGTTTTGATGACGACAAAGATGATGGCTACGAAGACTATAACAGTTCTCCCTTTGCAAGCCTCAGTCTCTACGCAGATGAAGAAGATTTGATTGATCTCGCTGATGCGGCAGATCCACCGAAAGCTGAATTGCCTTCATTGACAGTGTCTGATCCTCTCGAAACAATCGTTTCAGCACTCGAAGGCCCCCCTCCTATTCCCTCACCAGTTCCTGCTCCAGTATCACCTCAAAAACCGGCTGAGCCATTGCAACCAGCAGTGCTGGAAGAAACTCTGATTGTAGCTGGGGTCAGCCTCAATTCAGGTGAAACTTCTCAATATATGCAGCAAGAAACGATGCTGAATTATTTGATCAAAAATGCCCTGACAGATCAAGCTTCAGCCATTCACTTAGAGCCCCAGGAAATGCTGATTCGGGTCCGTTTTCGGATCAATGGGGTCATGCATCAAAAAACCGCGCTACCCAAAAACCTGGGCATGCCAATGGCAATGCGTCTTAAGCAATTGTGCTCTTTGGAAGCGGACAAAGTCGATATTCCCCAGCGCAATCGGGTGCAGGCCAAATTCAATCAAAATGAATTGGAATTGGGTCTGGCAACTTATCCCGGTTCCTGGGGCGAAACGATGGTGCTGACACTTCGTCAAAAACAAAGCTTGCAATCGGGATCGATTCTCAATCTCGCGCAAATTGGCTTATCGCCTTTAAGTTTTTGGCGCTGGCAAAAATCACTCTCTCAACCGGGGGGCATGTTGATTGTTACCGGGCCAGCGCGTACTGGCAAAACAACCAGCCTCTATGCTTCGATCCATGCTCTGAATATTCTGACTCGCTCGATCTCGACTGCCGAAAGCCCAATTGAAGCATTGATTCCAGGAATCAATCAAGCATCCTGGACGCCAGAATCAGGCATCAGCTTTCAGGATCTGATTCGCTCAATGTCCTATTTAGACCCCGATGTCTTGTTGGTCAGTGAATGGGATTCACCCGAAACTGTAGAAGCCAGTGTCGAACTGGCCCTGGGTGGAGCCAAACTGGTCACGACTTACCCCAGCTTTGACACCATGGGGGCTCTCTTGCGTCTCACGACACAGGGTCTGGAGCAGTTTTTAATTGCCTCAAGCAATGTTTCGATCTTGTCTCAGCGTTTGGTGCGTAAGCTCTGTGAGCACTGCAAGCAGCCCGAGCGCCCTCGCCGCGAATATCTCAAATTATTGGGTTTATTAGAAGTTGAGCCTGAAAGCTTTGAATTACAAATTGCCAAAGGCTGTGTCGAGTGCAATCATATCGGCTATAGCGGGCAAACGGCTATTCATGAGCTATTGGTAATCAATGAAACGATTCGTGAGGCGATTCTCAATCATCAGCCTGCTGCCCGCATACGTGAATTGGCACGGACAGAGGCCAAGCTGATTTCAATGGTTGAAGATGGTTATTTTAAATGCACTCAGGGCATCACTTCATTGGCCGAGATCCAACGGGTGGCTTTTGTGAATGAGTTTGACTCTCATGACCCCCGCACAGCTGAAGAAATTGTCGCGATTTGTCAGGCCAAAGAAAAATCTTTTCACTAGTTTTAGCCAAGCGCTAAGCAATCTGAATTGAATGCTTAGCGCTTGCGTTTTTTATTCAGTTTTTTAAGTTTGTTATCTGTGGCTGCTGGTTTGCCTGCCGTGGATCGCCCTTGTTGCATTTTGGCTTGTACCCGTGCTTTGATTTCGGCCAATTTGCGGGCGGCATCGGGGTCGACTTCTCTTTTGAGAGCTGTTGCTTGAGCTTCTGTAGCCGGTTGAGATACAGCTTTTGGACCTGCTGGCTCTGCTTTGCTGATCTCAGGTTCTTTTTGAATGACGCCAGGCTGGATCATTATTTTGTCCAGGGCACCCGGTTGCTGCATGGCTGAGATTAAAGCTGGCCAACCGATTTGGTCTAAATATTGCTTCATCAGACGGTAGCCATCTCCATAGACCGGGTCCGGATCTTCAAGCATACGCTTGTGCAAAACTGTGGCCAAATCTGAGGCCTCAGCAAAATAGATCAAGGCCGTACCCAGATTGCAAAAACCTTCGACTTGTGGAGGTGTCAGGTGTTGCAGCCCCTGCTCATGGATCCAGACATGTAGGAGTTCATGGGCCACCACACCCATAAAGGCGATCCGTGGCAGGCCATTTAAGATATGAATACTGTGCTCCATTAGCAGACCATAATTGGGTATATGGCGTTGGGCAGAACGGGTATAGCCATGGATATTGCCGGTGGCGGAGGCTTGCATGCGTTGATTAATCAGCTGTTGATCACTGTAAAGTTCGACTTTGACATAATCAGGGATATAGGCAAAGCCGACATCTTTCATCAGTTTCAGGGCCGCTAGCTTGGCACTCTGGATCTGACGGAAATCTTCAATTTCAGTCGGTTGGCAATGTTGACACAAAAGCCGACCATCGGGCAAGGTTTTGCCGGTCTGCGATGACATCAAGCGGGCACAGACATGGCATTGACCTGTCGCGACCTGGCCATGATGGGCACAGGCTTTATTGCCCCAGAAATCACTCAAATACGAGCCTGTAATGCCCTGTTGACAAAGACTGCAATAAAGCTGGTGTAATTCCTGGTAACAAGCAGCATGGTAGCGACCGCTGGCGTCTTTGCTGTATTTCCCCTGAATACTCTCGCCGCAGTGCTTGCACCGCATCGCAAAGAGTTTCTCATAACATTCGGCATGGTAGATCCGACCGTTTTTATGCTGAAAAGGCCCGCTCAACGGTTTTTTACAGACATCACAAAAAAAACATTGGCTGTGAAACTGCATCTTGGCAGCACGTACAGCCTGGGGGCCTAGGCGTTTGTGGCAACGGGTGCATTGTTGGGGAGAGAGTGTGGGTTTCATAGGCCTATTTTAGCAGTAGATCTGCAATTGATGCCGTACTTTTATTGACGTATTCAAATAACATGTTTCGCTGGCGTCCAGGGGTAGACCCCTCCTGTATGCAAAGCCAATAGCGGATTTTGCATACAAATTTTTTGCTGCTGGGCAAGGCAATCCAAAGCCCAGAAAAGCTTACCTGTATAGACCGCTTCAATCGCAAAATCAGGGTTTAAAGCCTGAAAATCAGCTAGAAATTGCCTGAGTTCAGGATTGGTTTTGGCATAGCCACGGGCATGGTAATCGGTGAGGATTTGCCAGGCAATGGTTTGGGGCTGATCGCCTAGCCAGCCTTGAAGATCAGTGATTAAAAAGCCCGCTCCTTTTAAAACTGCAATCCCCAGCAACTGGACGCTTGCCCCAGTTTGCTCAGGCGCACCTTGTATTAGCCCTGCCAGGGTGCTGGCTGTGCCTGTTGCAGATGCAATTTGCTGATACCTGGCGGGGATATAGTCCCAAATCTCTTGAGCACCCTGTCGCCCCAGGGCATCAGCACCGCCTTCAGGGATCTGCCAATGATCAGGGTAACGCCGTTGTAATTCTAGTTGCCCATTTGCGCTGCGATAATCACGAAAATCAGAGCGACTGCAATAGATCAGATCTGCTCCCAGACGCTGTACGCTTTGCAAAAGTGGGTTTAAGGGCAGGACGACCTCACCTCGAATCATGACTGTAACACGATAGCCCAGCAAAGCCCCGGCGGCGGCTGTTGCCAGTAGATGATTGGAGTAAGCCCCACCCAGTGTCAAGATAGACTGCCTGCCTGCTGCAGAAGCTTTAATCAGATGCCAACGCAATTTAAACCATTTATTGCCTGTCAGTAAAGGATGCAATTGATCTAAGCGCAAGGCATCAATTTGGAACGATTTATTTGTTGCCTTGTGGGCTTGTTGAGCCAGGCCAGGCAAGTGAACCCACTGAATTGCAGGGGCTGCGAATCGGAAGTCGGGGGTGAGCACTTGTGCACGATCCAGCCAATAAAGTGAATCTGTTGCTTTATATCCGCTGATCCATCCGCATTCCTGAAAAATAGACCTGAAAAAACCAGCCTGTTCGTAACGCCAATCAGCAGCGGGTATGGTGCTTTTCAGACGACGCCAGAGTATTGGCCAAATATTCGTATATTCAGGTCTCAGGGCCAGGCTGAGGATGTCGACCTGATTGGCCTTTTGATGCAAGCAAATGAGAGCCAGACAAAGCTGATCTTCGAGATAAAGCCAGCTCTCAGTAGGCTGATCGCTGATAGCGTTTATACGCTCAATCGCGAGCAAGCTTTGTTGCAATCTGGAAGTTTGTTTTCTATCGTCAATCAGCGTTTGCTCCAGGTCCAGATCTGCATATCTGGCAGGAACTGGATTAAGCGGACAATTCCAACGAATCCATTGTCCTTTAGCTGGCATGATTGAGACTCATTTTTTTGTAATCCGGGTTACCGATTTCTTGACACTGAAAGCGTATGATCAGAATCCATTCTTTGATTTTTGAAAGGCTCCTGCTGATGGGCATTCTTCTCGTTCTGGCTTTACTCATTGCTCTGTCTTTGCCTGCTTTTAATCCCTCTTAACGGA
>JBBKWI010000052.1:0-5321 GCA_037968875.1 Candidatus Sericytochromatia bacterium
ACACGGGTGGCGATCAGATGAGTGAGCGATTTTTTGGTGCCAGGCATCGCCACATGATCCGTGCAGCTATCCCCCTCCCCGCTTAGGTGCGCGCGTTTGCCCTCAGCTGCGCCAGTGCCGTTTGATTTTATCCTGGGCTTTTGCGCCTGGCCAAGACTTTTGTTTTGGCTGATCCAGTTTTTTGCTGTGGCACCGGACTACGCTTCCCACCCACCGCATCGATGCTGTCTTTATCTGTAAGGCTCCGTTGTCGCCAACAGCTAAAGCTCGCGCGCAGGCCACAGAGGCCCGTATTTTGAGTTGCTGGGAGTTTGGTGCTTTCTCAGCGCTGAGCGCCTTTTCTAAGAGTTGAAATCCCAAATGGGGCCTCTACGGCCTCTTTTCAGTTCTCCATTTATTGTTTTCTCTTATTTTGGAGAATAATATTCAGGGCTATGGTGTGACTTTTTCGTTTTCGGAACAATTCGTAAAGTGAATCATTCTTGCGAACAGGATAACCGGCTTTATTTTGCGCCTTCGCGAAACGTCTGCCAATTTTCTTCCAAGCAAGGAACGTCACTCACTAGAAACCCCAGTTCTAAATAGTATTGAATATAATCTTCTACTTCTTGTTTTCGCAGCGTCCCTTCGTCAATTTTGTCCATGAACTTGTCGTAAACGGCGCCATTTGCCAACTCTAAATACAAGCTTGAAAAATCACTATGATGAGGACTGTTATAATAGATATCAGCTAGCCAACATTCAACCGGACATTCTCCCTGTTCATTTCGTAACTACTCAGCGTTCTCAAGTAGAATTAAAGAGAATTGGGTATTGAACAGAAGGATTCGAACTGGCTAACAGTGCTTGTTTGAGATAATCAATTACATCCCGGCCCTGTTTACGGCAGGTCATCACTACCGACATCAAACTCGTTTTGAAGGATTCGCCCCAGCTGCTGCGGTTGCCACCACTTATCTTGCGATTCACCACCAGGGGGCGTAAATCACGCTCCGCCAAATTGTTATCTGGCGGCGTTTGCGGGTGCTCTACAAAATAAAACATCTTGTCTGAGTACTTTTCAAAACGCGCTTTCAGATTCTTTGCTGCTCGGGACAAGTTCTCCTGATGCTTCAACCACTCTTCTAGCCTGCCCCGACATAATCTGCCCAGGTACTGAAACCCTTCTTGAGGGAGCCGCCCTTGATCATACTCTCGCCAAAGTCCCCAGATCAGATTCATGTATATGCGCAACTCCTGGGCAAAAATGCGTTCTGCAGCGTCGTTGCTTTCCAGGCTACTTTCAACGTCTCTTTGCAGATGTGCCCAGCAGCCCTGACCCGGATAAATGCTGTAAATGCTAAAAAAGTCACTGTGAATCGCTCCAGCATAGTCTTCACCGATGCCCACTCTTAACGCTAGGCGGCTCCGCTGGTCTGCCGTCCAATAATAGCTAAAAGACTTTGTCGTCGCCAAAAATAGATATTTTCTCTTGCCACTTAACTTCCAGCCTGTTTCATCGCAATGAATCGATTCTGATTGTTGAACACGCGCTTGAATCAAGTCATAAGCGCTTTTCAAAGCCGTTTTGGTCTTTTGAAACAGCGTGCTCAGTGTTCCTTGAGACATGGGAATCCCAAACAGAGTCTGACTCATTTGCTCCAGTTTGGCATAGCTGATGTGATGGTACACATGCAAATAACTCAGCCAGGATTGCAACTCAGGGCCTATTGACTGACCTGGAATCACCTCTTCAGGAAGAGCGGCTTTCGTTTTCAGTCCACAGGAAGAACAGGTTTGCTCAAAGCAGCGGTATTCTGTGACGACAACAGGCTTATGCAACTCGGCCACTTGAAATGCCTGATAGTCTGTACCCGTCGTTTCAAGCGGGTGTCCGCAGTGACAGATATCTGTAAAACAGTTCTGCACATGGTCGGGCTCTCCAAAGTCATGGCGTGTATTGCCTTGATGTCCTTCAGGCGGACCTTTTTTTACGTTTCGTTTCCGTGGTTTTTTGAGTGGCTTCAAATCGCTAGAAGGCGACTTGGAGCTGTTGCGGCTATTTTTATTGAGGCGTTTCTCTAGCTCCTCAACACGATCCATGAGCGCTTTCACTTGTAATTGAAGCAGTCTATTCTGCTCAATCAATTCAGCTTTGCTCAGATCTTCAAGTTTTGCTACACTGCTCATAGCCTGATCTTAGCATCTTTTTTTTGTTTTTCAACCTTAACTTGCTGAGTAGTTACATTTTGGCTTTCATCTATACTAGATTAAGAGATCTTTTAGCAAGCTGGGGGCAGATAACTATGCTGACGAATGAATCATCACAAGAAAAACAAAACTGGTTTAAACAACTGATACGGGCTGATCAAAAAATAATGGCAATGCATCAAAAAAACCAATCGCAGCTGGTCAGATCAGAAGCCTATATAGAAAAAAAAGCTAAATTTAAATCTCTAAAAACTGAAGCTTTAATACAAATATTAGTCCTCACCACTCAAGAGATAGATAGCCTCAATCAAAGAGAAAAATATACAGAAGATGAATTAGCGGATATTTTTGATGAATTCTCTAAAATAATAAATGTCTGCAATCTAGAGTTTATATCGGAAATTAACGAATTACTTCTATCATATTCGTCAGCTGTTACTAAATTCACTTTAAACTTCAGCCCAGAAACACTCCTTGCTTACCCACAGATTTTTCATTCATTATTTCAATCCCAGATTTCCGAAAACTATTTTTCTGTACATTTTCAAAACATGTCCCTATCAGACATATCAAAATGGCTCAAGGAATCTATTAGGCATTATGGTTCACCAAACACACAACCCTTTGATTGGGTTGCCGGTTGGCTAGAACAGAGCCTGAACTCAGCACATAAAATTCAACTCAGCCAGTTATTTGTTGAATCGATTTCAGAACATAGTTATTTATTAAATAGATATTGGAATCTTTGGATCAGATGGACTCAATCAAATCAAACCCCATACATACAACTCGCAGTACAAGCATTATCCAGCGCAATTGCGCAACAATTTATTCATTGGAAAGAGTCTCGTGAATATTGGGGAACCCAGAAGTTTGAACAGCTCATGGATTTGCTTCGCCAGATTTCCGATCAAAGTGTGCAAAGCGACCTTCTTAACGCACTTTTCGAGGGTGCAGCCAAAGTTCCAGCCGTTTATTTGCTTCGATTACTCAATAGTGAGCCTGCTGTCGAGAAACGCCTAAAAAAGTTTTTCACAACGCATCCCAATCCCTATTTTATTACCAATCATGAGTATGTTTGGCAAAGCTTAAGTCTATCTTCTGATTTGATACTCCAGGCACATGGTCATGCTGTATTGGCATGCTTTGGGAATAAAAACAATGAAAATTTAGCATTGCGCTATTTAAATAATCAAACACTTTGGAATAGAAAAAGTGCAGCTGCATTTTTCAAGATTTTTGTTCACTACAACCTTTTAAGAGATGCCAAAAATACCGATTTTCAATATCCAAATCCTATCTACGAAAATCTCTTGCCCTATATGGAAACAGCGTCCGTGAATATCCGGCAGCAAATAATGGTCTTTGTCAGAAATTGTCTCAAGTGCCTAAAGCAAAATCAAGCAAACTATTTCTCAATTTCACAACTCTTGCTCGCTGGCCTGGAGGATTCTGATCCCTATGTAAATTATTTAAGTGCGCAAGCAATCTGGTCTTATGCAAAGCTAATCACTAAAAAAAGAGAAACACTTCAACCTGTTATTTTAGAGCTACTGCCCGTTTTGAGTAAAAAACGCAAAGAGGTCAATAAACAGCCCCCCAGATTCGAACACGTTATGACTGCGGCTATAGAAGCATTAGTCTCTCACCAACCTGAAATTAAACGACAAAGGCTAAAAGCAGAAATTGAATTGCGAGCAGCTCAAGCAAAATTAGCAAAGACAACAGAAATGCTCAACGAGACCGTAGATAGGATAAACAAGAAAAGGAATGACACCTGGAGGATCCCTGGTTTATAAAATCAGGAGTGTTCAAAATGTAGAGGTCTTTGGCCCGATTGGTTAAGGGCAAACACCAAGCTGGCTATTCACTTACGTAATCGTTTTACTCGAGGATAGCTAAAATATAATCATTTTACTTGACTCGTAATCGTTTTACTTAAGATTCCGTAGGATATAAGGTTCGTCTTAAAAGAGACCCAAAGCAATTAGTCTCGACAATAGCTTAAATCAGTTTTCAGCACGGTAACCAGCACTAATCGGGTCACCTGAGCATGATAAAATAGACAGACTTTAAACTGATTCTCGTGACCGAAAGGCTCCCTCATGAAATACGCACTTATTCTCACAGCTCTGCTGATGCTCTCTGGCTGCAGCAATATTACGCCTCCCCAAACCACGACATTACTCCTGACCACACCGGTTGCTCCCTTGACGATCGAAGCACGTCTTTATAGCCAGGCGGTCAGAGAAAGTATCGATGCTTTAAACAACAAGAATTTTCAGCAATATGCCGATAGTTTCGCCGCAGACTCACCTGAGCGTGACCACTTGCGCAAGACCTTTGATCTCTTGACCCAAAGCAACGCCAGCCATCAATTTCGAGGAGCCGAAGTCAAAGATACCAGTGATACCAAAGTCAACTTGCGAATCGAGCAAAGCCTGGTTCAGGGTTCGGTCGCCGAACTCGGTTACTATTCCTATGAGTTGCGCCCCGTCGGCGATGCCTGGAAAATTTTCAAATACGCTCCCGAGACCAGTAAACCGGATCTCAAGACGCCAACAGCCAGCGCCAGTCCTACACCAGCTCCATCAGCCGCTACCAACATAAATCAAACCAGTGATTTAGATCTTAGTGCGAGAGCCGTTGTGGAAGCCAACGTCAAGGCGATCAACACTCAAAATGTCGACGCTTTTGCTGAGACCCTGCATCCAGATTCAGCCTATAATAAGCAGCTGTCAAGCATATTCGAGAGTATCACACAGGCCAAAATTCATCATGATTTGCTCAGTATCGAAGTTTCAGAAAAAAGCACAACAAGCACCATGATACTCACGGTGACACGAAAAGTATCTTCCATCACAGGCAATACTCGTGAAACCGCTTCGTACCTAATGAAAAAAGACAAAGACACTTGGAAAATTTTTGATTTGACTCTTGATAGTCAAATACCAGAATAATCATTGGAAGCAGTACTGACTATGAACTACATCCCGCTAAGCTGACGCTATAGCCGGAGTTTCGTGCTTCACAGGAAAAACCAACGTTTCTCCTCCACACAGGGCAGGTTCCCTACCCATCGCCCAATTCAGAATCACACGGGCAGCGTTCTCATCACGGCTCAGTTGTGC
>JBBKWI010000053.1:0-66105 GCA_037968875.1 Candidatus Sericytochromatia bacterium
CAAAACGACCATAATCCAGAGGCAATCGTGCAAGCTGATACAAGGCTTGCCGACGGCTTAAAGACACTGCCCCGATAAAATTCAAGAGCAAATAAGCTAAATTGAGAACCGTGAAATAAAAGATAAAGAAAAAAGCGATTCCCTGAAGTACAAAATCTGTCATTCAGTTAACTCCAATTGCTCAGATAAATACTGCAGCATCATTTTTTGCACTTCTGGATTCGTATGGTGGGTAGCCAGATCAACCAGGCGCTCACGTTTAATTCCTGGCATGTGGTAGAGCCCTTCAAGCGCGGCACTGGCCACCCAATAAGACGGATCCTCTAAAGCTGAGATCAATTGCGGAATTTGGGACTCCTGTGCTACCACGGACAGGGCCTTAATAGCACTACAACGCACTTTCCACTCCGGGTGATGCAAATAAGGCAGTGCCAATCCCAGGGCCCAGGGATCATGTAATTGAGCCATCACTTGTAAACAAGAGATGATTAATTCAGGTGAATCTGCTTCGACAAGAACCTGACGCATCACAGGCAAAACAGAAGGATAAGGCAATAATTCCAAAAGACTAATAATATCTAAAGCCAAAACAGTATTATCGGCATAGAGCGCATCTTGCAATTGTTCTGTCAGTGGGTTTACCAGTGAAGGAGAAGGAAATCGTCGAAACAAGCCCAATAAGCGAGCCTTGGAAGTACGTCTCTGTTGTAGAACTGTCAACAACACAGGTAAAGCCGCTTCAGGACTCATTTGCACCATGGTATGAATCGAGAAAAAAGATAAGATTGCATGAGAGTTAAAGGCGTTTTTGACCAATTCAGGCCAGACTTTTTCGGCTTGATTTAAATAGCCAAAGGTTTGGGTTGCAAGCAATTGTTTGCGTAAATTTTTAGAATGCAGCAGTTTAAGCGTAAACGCTAATAAATCTAAAAAGTGAAACAAATGAGTGATGCGCGGACTGGCACTACCTTCTAATTTTCGTTGGACTTCATTCCATAAAACTAAAAAGACAAAGCGCTCACGCGTAGGCAAAGAAGGCAAGCTGGAGGGCATCTCACCCAGGCTACACTGCATTAAGATCGGTCTCCATAAATCAATAAAGCGCTGTTGTTTGCGTTCTTGAAAGTAGAGCCACTGCCGCCACAAAATGATGATCAGGAGCAAGCCCGCATTGAGAGCAATAATTGCCCCTAATAATTGCAAAGGGCTAAGCATTAATGTGAACCAGAAACCAGTTTTTTCAGGCGGGCAATATAGGTTTGCGGTTGAATCGGTTTTTGCAGGTATTCATTAGCACCATAGGCCAAAGCCTTTTGAATCGTTGCTGAATCAGACTTTGAACTGACCACTAAGATCGGGGTTTTTTTCCAGCTCGGCTGCTCGCGAATCAGTTGTATCAATCGAAAGCCATCGCTCCGGGGGAGCATCAGGTCCAATGAGACAACATCAACTGCCGGATGGGTTTGAATCCAGGCCTCAGCATCCCGGCCATCCCGAAAAACAATCACTTCAGCAAATTCGCGTTCCAGACAAAAGCGCAGCATTTCTGATAAATCACCATCATCTTCAACCAACAAAATGCGATCTTGCTTATGGGAATCATCCGTCCAATTACTTAGAGAGTCAGTATCAGACTGAGATACAGCAAGCGATCTGGGCAATTGCTGGGAACTTTGGCCGCTCTGCAAGAGCTCTTGAATTTGAGCCTGAATTTGCTTTCGCTCTAATTGCTCTTGCTGACTCAAAGGCTCCGTTTTGGCCTTTTCGATTAAAACTTCCTGGCGAGCTTCGAGATTTTTTTTCAGTGGAATCGCGGTTAAGCCATCCAATTCTTTTTTAGAAGAAAAATACGCAAATTGTTCACTGGAATCATCTTCTTGACGTTTCTTGAAAAAATTAAAAACCATAACCTTACCCCAAAACTCATCTGATAGCATTATACGTTACTTGCTTAATAATAAAGACAATGCAATGGGATCGAGCAAGTAAACGGATTGATTGCAGGTCTTTATCTTTTCAAGGGGGATGCGATCAACCTATAATTAAGACATGCGACATCCAATACAATTCATTTGCCTGCTGGCGACTCTATCTAGCTTGAATGGCTGCTTTAACCAGGGCATTACTGGTTCTGGACGGCTCAGGGCAGAAGTCAGAGACTTGCCTGCTTTTGCAGAGGTCTCAATACAAGGCGGATTTCAATTTACCTTTCAAGAAAACGCTTTACGCTCTCGTCACGAAGTGCGTCTCAACCTCGATGACAATCTCTCACAACTGGTTAGCACGGAAGTGGTCAATGGCCGCCTGGAAGTCCGCTTTACCCAACCTGTATCTGGGGGGAATCGCGAAATACAAATCGAAGGCCCTTCTTTGCGCGGCATCACACTCAATACCCGCACCATCGGAACCATCAATAAACTGAGCAATTTAAGACAAGTCAATTTGAGTGTAATCGGTGACAGTGAGCTCAATATTCAGTCTCTCGAAAGTGATAGCTGCAATTTTACGGTCAGTGGTTTATCTCGACTGAATATAGGAACGGGTGCCTGCAGTCGCGTCCTGGCCAATGTGAATGGAAAATCAGATTTAGGCGCACTCAATCTGCAAACTATCCAAACCGAGATCAACCTCAGTCAAGAATCTTTTGCAAAAGTTAAAGTCCGTTCATTGTTAACTGTCAGCCTGACTGACAAATCGACTCTTGAATACGATGGCAGCCCACAGATTCAACAAAAAGTATTGAGCCGAGACTCCAAATTGGCTCCGGTTAAAATCACCACCCCACCACGCTAATCCAGTGCTACGAAAAAGCCACCCCAAAATTGAGGTGGCTTACCACTGATGACTAGAGCTTATTCGATTTTACGATTTTGCTGCTTCATTTTTTTCTTAGCGTCAGGACCGATATGCCCATTACCATCGGGGCCATGGTGCTGCTCGTGCTCTGCACCCGCTTTATAATAGGCATCTTTTTTATTTTTCAGATCCTGTAGATGAATATGCAAAGGCAATGACTGACCTTCCGCCTGGGGAACTTCAACGAGTTTATCGGTAGCAAAACCCTGCAGTTCAAGCTGAGTCACAAGCTTTTCGTAGACGCTCTCACTCATCTGGGGCTTGCGGCTCAAGATCCAGAGATGGTCTTTGGCGGGAGTAGCAATCACAGCATAGCTATAGTTATCACCAACTTCTAAGATCCAGTAATTGATCTCTTTTAAGCCTTGTTTCTTGATGAGACGCGCATTTTGATTGCTATCAGGAACTTTAAGCGTGTGGCTGCTGGTTTTTGCTTGACCTTCCAGAGAATCTTTGTAGTAAGTATAAGTCACTTCTAAATCATGATTTGCTTTCAACGAATAGTCTACTTTCATTCCCGCAACTTTGCCTTTAGCGGTATTCTGAAAACGCGCAATTTCATACCACTGGCCAGAAAACTTCTCTAAATTCAAGCCAGGATAAGGACGCAAATCACTTTTTTTGGCGGCCTGACGATTGCGGAGACGATTACTTGCCACCAAACCCAGACCCGCAAGAGCAGCGACACCGAGAATGAGACCGAGTATCCCAACCGTACTTTTGATTTTGGAACCGGTGACTGGCTTGGGGCTAAATTGCTGGGGTGTGATTTGCTCTAACCATTGTTTGCTCTGGTTCTGAATTTGACGCGAGCGTTTTTTGAGCACGCGTTCACTTTTATGCAAACCCTTACTCAATTGTTTTTGTGACTTTTCAATTTCTTTACTGGCCAGCGCCTGAGCATTTTTCAATTGCTGCTGAAGTGACTTCAGTCCTGTTTCTTTTGAGGACTTAAATATATTCAAAATTTTCATGTCGATTGGATCTCCTTGTTGTTGTGGTCTTACATTCATTTAATCAAATACTGCATCTATTTCCTATTTTTTGCTCATTAAAAAAATATTAATTTAGTGAAGAGCAGCCTGTTGACCCAAAAAATTTAAAATAGCATGCTCTAAGGCCTGATCATTTTCACCCAAAATAAAGTGTCCCGCATCGGGAATTGTCAGTGATTGGGCCTGAGCTAAATGCTGGACCAAAAAAGGTGTCGAACGGGAGACGATCGAGTCTTCTTCGCCTCTGATACAGAGAACAGGTGTTTTGATTTGAGACAATTGCAAAGGTAATAAGCGTGGGTATTCTGCATAAAACATGCTTTGCACTCGTAAATTGGACTGCATAAAAGATTGGATAAACAGCTCATAAAATAAAGGATCACGCTGGGCTAGATGGAGAGACAAAGAAGCTATTTGCCGCTGTAACCTGTCTCGAGAATGTCCCCTGCGCGCATATAGCCAGGCATAAGCAGGCAAAACTGCGCTGGCTTTCCAGCCAATATCAAAAATAGATGCCTCGATCCAAACAGCAGCCAAAATCTGCGGTGTGCGTTTGCGCTGCATCAAGAGATAGGCTAAGAGCCCGCCCAAAGAATGTCCAATCAGATAGAAAGGGCCTTTGACATGATTTTGAATAAAGCGCTCAATTTGGGCTATATAGTCAAAGATGTCAGACTCTGTATGCGTCAGAGAACGCCCATAACCCGGTAAATCCGGAGCCAGCACCCGAAAAGCGCCTGTATCTACTAAGCGATCTATGATCGAGCCATACAAAGCAGCCTGAGCCCCATTGCCATGCAATAGAACAACCGTCGGCCCTTGCCCTTTGTCCAGGTAGTATATGAATCGCTGATGTAGATCCAATTGATACTGGCTGCTATGTGCTGTACTCAAAGTCTGGAGCATCGATTTATTTACTACTATACTTAGTTATTTCTAAACAAAGCACCTAAGCTACTTTGCTGGGCTTGCATACGTGAAATTGCTAACTCCAGAGCAGTAAACTGAGACTGAAAGAGTTTCTCTTTGCGAGCCAGACGCTGGTTCAAAGTATCAATCCGATTATCAATCGTCTGAATTTGATTGGTGGTCGACTTTTGCTTTTGGGCAAAAACTCCGGTAGAGCTACTTAAGTTATCTAAATAGCTCTTGACACGTGTGATCACGCCGACATTGGTACCTTCAGCATTGTCTTGTGCGCCCAATAATTGCGCGACCCGATTGGGGTCGGCATTTAAAGCAGTCTGTAATTTGCCTGAATCAAACACCAGCTTAGATGTAGTTCCAGGAGTTGCTCCAATCGAACCCGTACTCAAACCTAACTCAGCCAGAGAGCCGCTACCATTTCCCCCATCCAGCCCATTGACACGAGAGAAGACCTGTTCAAACAAACGTTGCTTGGCAGCTTTTACCGAAAAATCTGATAAGAACAACCCTTTTTGCCCAGTAGTTGCATTATAAGCTGTCAATTCATCAATCCGAGCCACGACTGAATTAAACTGCTCTACAAATTTCTGAACTTTTTCTACAGCGCCATTGGAGTCCACGTTCACAGTGACTGTGACTGGATTGCCTGCATCTGCCGCTTTCAGGTCTAAGACAATGCCCTCAAGCCCAGCCGCTTGAATCCCTGAATTTTTATTAAATGACTGTATCGCACCGCCATCGACTTGAATTCGAGCACTCTGCCCTAAGCTAGCTGAATTTGTGGCTTGTAAGCCCAATGCATCAGCTAAACTGCCCGTATCAGAAACTTGTATCGCCAGGGGCCCACTAGCCGAGGAGACCAGATTCAAACGTCCACCCCCAGCTGTTGAAAAGCTGGCTCTGACACCTGCTTCAGCGGCATTAATGCGCTGAACCAAATCATTTAGATTATCGTTAGCGGCATCATAATTGACAGCTTTTCCATTGATCGTTAGGGTCCCAGATCCAACAGCCTGAGCCAGATTGACACCCCCTTCAGAGCCATCCAATTTCAGATTGGTTTGCACGGAATTAACAGCATCAGAGGAACTGAGCAGACCGGCAGCATAAGAAGCCGTATCGAGCTTAAAGGCCGATAAGAAATTACTGGTGCCATTGCTTAAAGCGATCGGACTGGCCGAGCTTAACTCGATCACCAGACCGCCTTTGCTGGCATCAGTAACCAATTGACCGGTGACAGCCCCAGCAGTCGCTGTTGAAATATTGGCCAGAATATCATTGAGTGTATCGCTAGTAGCGACACTGACGGATTGTCCATTAACAAAAAAGGTTCCATTAGTCAGATCTTCGGCCAGTCGATTGTCCGTATTGATCTGATTGACCGTATCAGCTGAAAAGTCGGTATTACTGGCGATACCGCCGAGAGCATTCCCTTGCCCGGCGCCACTGCCTGTTTGTAAGCGAGAGGCTGTCGCCAAGCGCAAGACATCGACTTGATAAGCCCCTGGAGAAGCATTGGCATTGGCTGTGGCCAAGAGATTATCTGTTTTAGAAGATTTGGCTTCGCGCCCAATCAGAGAAGAAATCTTGGTCAGATCAAATGCCGCTGTTTCTAGGGCACTAAAGCGGGTATTAAGGTCTTTGTAAGCAGCGCCCTGACTTTGAAGATTGCCCCGTTTTTGATTGAGTATGGTGATAGGGCGACTTTCAATCGACAGCAATTGCTGAATTAAAGAATCTGTGTCAAGGCCTGAAGCCAGCCCACCAAAAGATATATTCGACATCTTGAACCTCCGTGTTCGTCTCTGGTTTTATCATACTAGATTTTGTCAGTTTTTTCACGCTATTGAGCCTATTTGAGCTACAATTGATCTGCTTTTGTAATAAAATTTCATTAAATTTAGCGCTTGATCTTGATCTAAGTTTCAGTGCTTTAAAAATAGTCTATATTGAATCTTATGAATATTCGAGATTTAGAATACCTGGTGGCCCTAGATAAATATCGCCACTTTCGCAAGGCAGCAGAAGCAGTCTATGTTACTCAGCCGACCCTGAGCGGTCAACTCAAAAAATTAGAGCAGTATTTAGGCGTTCAATTGGTTGAGCGCGGACGCAAACAGCAAGTCTTAATGACCCCGATTGGCGCGCAAATTGTGATTAAGGCAAAACAGCTATTACAGCAGGCACAAGAGATCGAACAAATCGCACAACATGCACAAGATCCTTTTAAAGGCCCCTTGAAACTGGGGATCATCCCTACGCTTGCACCTTATATACTGCCATTAATCGTTCGTCCGATTAAAAATCACTTCCCGCAAATGGATCTGCTTTTATATGAGCGCCAGACTTCTGTTTTATTAGACGAATTACAAAATGGTGAGATTGAGCTCGGACTTTTGGCTTTACCTATTGAGTCAGAGGGAATGGAAACGCTGCCTTTATTTGAAGAAAAATTCTTTCTGGCAGTGCCTACAGGGCATCATCTCAGTCAAGCGACAGCCATTGCTATTGAAGACTTAAAAAATGAAACCCTTTTGCTTTTGGATGACGGCCATTGCTTTCGAGATCAAGCCCTTGAACTTTGCTTTCGCGGCGGCGGACATGAAAAAGAAAGCTTTCGCGGTACCAGCTTAGAAACCCTCAAGCAAATGTCTTTAATTGGCAGCGGCATCACGCTTTTACCCGCTTTGGCTCTCGATCAAGATCCGGCTCTGAGCTATATTCCCTTTCAAGATCCGCAGCCGGCCCGACAGATGGCATTAATTTACCGCCAAACCAGTCCCCGCTCAGCTGCTTATCAAGAGCTGGGACGACAAATCCAGAAGGCTTTGCAACCTAAAATCGAGAATAAACGCATTCAATACCTTTAGAATCAGAGCATCTTCACCTGAACTTAACTGTTTTTGCGCCTTAAATTAATCAAAGGATAAGAATGATCTCTGAAGATCTTGCTATATTTAAATTAAGAAAAGAATCGTAGAGAGGTTTTATCAATCATGTCAAACATTAACGTTCGTACTCAACCCGCCCTGGCCAGCTTACCAACCCAATCTGCCCCTGCTCAAAAAGCAACAGCTGAGAAACAGGCACCGGCTAAAGCCTCTAGCATGGCTCAAGATATCGTCTCCTGGAAAGATACCCCTAAATCAGATCGTGTCAAAGCCGCCATCACCGCAACCTTTAAAGAAGTCGCTATACCCTATACCGTCGGTGGCGCATTAGCAGCCCCTGCAGTCGGTGCAGTCATGGGTGGCTTTATTGGATTGTTCGCTGGAAAACCTGGCGCTGCAGCCCTTGAAGGCGCAAAAGCAATGATTAAGTACATGCCCGTTGGCGCCGCTATCGGCCTGGGTGTTGCTGGTGCTGATGCCGCTGTTGTTGGTACTGTCGTCGGAACCTCACCGGATAAGCAGTCTGCAATGACCCGTCTCGGTGGAGCCACTGCAATCATCGGTCTCTTGACTGCTGAAGATGCATGGGACGTTGTGGGCACAGGTCTTGCAACCGTAGCTGAATCTGCTCGTGCTGGCCGCATCTATGACAAAGCCAGCGATGCCATCCAGAAATAAAACAAACTAAATACGATTAAAAGCCACCGCTTAGCGAGTGGCTTTTTTGTTGGCCAAAAATTGGGCGAAAGCTGCACTTTCGCATACACTTAAGCATAAGCGAATTCAACAGGAGCAATCGTATGTTATCAGGCCAAACCGAAACCAGCCCCACTTCAGTCTTCGAGGAAAGCCTTAGACTGCATCGGCAGTATTTTCATTCAGGCAAAACCCGACCGCTAAACTTTCGTCTGGGTCAACTCAAAGCTTTACGTCAAAGTATTCAGCACGCCGAAGAGCAAATACTGACAGCCCTGGCCCAGGACTTTGGCAAGCCGCGATTTGAAGCTTATGCCACAGAAGTCGGATTTGTACTTGATGAAATCACTTATATGCTCAAACATTTGCCAGAGTGGGTCAAAAGCGAGTCAGTTAAAACCCCACTGGTACATCAGCCTGGCAAAAGTGAAATCCGCTCTGAACCTCTGGGCGTGAGCCTGATCATTGCTCCCTGGAACTATCCCTTTCAGCTTCTGATAGCCCCTCTATTGGGAGCTATTGCTGCAGGCAATTGCGCTGTACTCAAGCCCTCAGAACTCACTCCAGCGACCGCAGCTGTCATTGCTAAACTGATTCAAAACACCTTTGATCCGCACTATGTTTCTGTTGCTATGGGCGGAATAGAAGTCAATCAGGCCTTGTTAGAGCTTCATTTTGATCATATCTTCTTTACAGGCAGTACCCGTGTAGGCAAAATCGTGATGGAAAAAGCCGCCCAACACCTGACCCCCGTGACTTTGGAGCTGGGAGGCAAAAGCCCCTGTATCATTGATCGTGGCGTGCCTTTTGAAATTACAGCCAAACGCATAGTCTGGGGGAAATTCTTAAATGCAGGTCAGACCTGTGTGGCTCCAGATTATTTACTGGTACCCACTGAAACTAGAGACGATTGGGTCCAGGCCTTACAAAATGCCATTCTGGATTTTTATGGCCCAGACCCCAGTTATAGCAACGATTATGCTAAAATCATCAATACTTCTCATTTTGAACGCTTGCAAGCGTTAAAAGCAAAGAGCAAGGTCGTTGCCGGTGGCCAATCTGATGCCCTGAGTCGCTATATGGCCCCGACACTACTGGCACCGGTTTGCTGGGAAGATCCTATAATGGAAGAAGAAATTTTTGGGCCCTTATTGCCCATCGTCACTTATGATTCTTTAGAAGAAGTCATTAGCCAGATCCAAAGCCGTCCCCATCCTTTGGCGCTGTATTTATTCTCTGAAAACACAGCGCATCAAGACCTAATCACCTCGCGCCTCAGCTTTGGTGGCGGTTGTATCAACGATACAGTCGTGCATCTGGCAACGCCTCATCTGCCATTTGGCGGGGTCGGCAGCAGTGGCATGGGGGCTTATCATGGTAAATTTAGCTTTGACTGCTTCTCACATCGTAAATCCCTGATGCAACGCCCGCTCAAATTAGATGTGCCTCTGCGCTATCCCCCTTATCCAGGCTGGAAAGAGCGGGTTGTGCGCCAAATCATGAAATAAAGCGCCCGAAAAAAACTAAGTCCTGACATGTTTTTTGAGAAATCTGCTCAGAAAGCGCAGAATTTTCGCGCTGTTTTTGCTACAATTTTGAATAGTATGGTCTCGTCTGGATGTATCTGATGTTTATCCGTTCCCAAGCTTATACTCGATTTCTTGCTGGCGCTTTGAGCTTAAGCCTGCTTTTGGCCTGCGAATCGACACCTACGACAGCCCCTATTCCTGCGAAGCCAGTGTCACCGGCATTACAAGCCAGCGCCAAACCAGTTCCCGAAACACTCAAGCCCCGTACCCTGAAGTTAAAATTCAAGCTTTCAGCCGCTTTACTCTCAGGTTTTAAAACCCAGCAAAGTACCGAAAGCTGTGCTCAGGCCATGACAAATATCAGTACCCGACTCTCGCTAACGGGTCTCTTGTCATCGGCAGCCAAGGCACAGCTTGAAGCGCAAGATATTACGGTTGAAGATATAGCCGGACAGAGCACATTGGTCTTTAGCAATAGCATCCAGGAGCTCAATGCCAATCAGCTAGAGCTTGAATACACTATTGAAGATTTACCCGCTGGCTTTGCCCAGGGTCAAACCACTTTCAAGGATAATCTAGATCAAGAACTGGGCTTTGTCTCGTATAGCACTTCGATTCAACTCGACAGCGCCACCGAAGTCACCATGCTCTTAACAGGCACCACAGAAGCTTCAGGTTTGGCGACATGCCCCCAATTAGAAGCCAAACTAACCGGCGCAACCCTGGGAGCGACTGGCGGAGATATTATTCCAGCACCGGCGACAACCCCGACGCCCAACGCCACACCCACGCCAACCCCTACACCAGTGATCACTGCCGTGCAGCCCGTTTTGAACAGCATTAGTACCACCAGTGGCTATCCAGCCACACGTGTCGTGATCAGCGGCAGCGGATTTTTGGGTACGACTTCGGTTACCTTTGGCGATGTCGCTGCGCATGCTTTTTCAGTCGAGTCTGATCTGGAAATTATCGCATTCTCATCGAGTGTCGCTCCGGTCGCAGGTACGATCAAAGTCATAAATCCCGCTGGAGAAGCCGAATCCAGCCAAAGTTTCACACCGACGATAGGCCAACGCACGATTTATGCCAAACCCGGCGCAACAGGTCAGGGAAACTCCTGGAACGACGCCCAGGAATTGGTATTTGCAATGGCCGCAGCCCAACCCGGTGATGAAGTCTGGGTCGCCGCGGGTCGCTATGTTCCCGAACTCTACCCAGGTGATCGCAGCTATAGTTTTGAGCTCAAGTCGAATGTTGGGGTTTACGGTGGATTTAATGGGAGTGAAGGCAGTCGAGGCGCCAGAGACCCCGAAGCCAACCTGACTATTTTAAGTGGTGATGTTAGCGGCGATGATAATCATACGGACAATGACCTCACAGATATTTCAGAAAATATTTATCATGTTGTGGTCGCCAATAATGTCAATGACGCAATACTCGACGGTTTTACGATTGAGGGAGGCAGCGCAGCCGGCACCGTGCCTGATGATCGGGGTGCGGGCTTACTGCATATCAATAGCACGACCCTGGTCGAAAATGTTCAATTCAGCAATAATATCGCCAAGTATGCCGGTGGTGCTATTTATAATATTGGTTCTGGATCTGTGCTGACCCTACGCAATAGCAATCTATCTGTTAATGCGGCGGGATTTTCAGGCGGTGGGATCAACAATGTAAAATCTAACGCCATTTTAAAGAATGTCACTTTAACCCAAAACTCATCAAAACAAGGGGGCGGCATCTTTAATGACGGTGCTTCACCCAGCTTGAGTCAGGTCACGCTCGATCAAAATGTAGCCCTCTATAATGGTGGCTCAATCCATAATCGAAAAAACTCCTCACCGACCCTAAGCGATGTAACGATCAGCAATAGTCAGGCTGCTAGCGGAGCTGGCCTCTATAATGTCGATCAATCATCTCCACAGCTCTTGCGTGTCAAAATCAAAAACAATGATGCCGACAATGGTGCCGGAATCTATAATTACCAAAACTCTTCGCCCCGCCTTGAACAAGTCACACTCACCTCTAATATAGCCAAGTTTTTAGGCGGCGGCATTTATAACTATCAGTCCTCTTCACCGATAATGGAACGCGTTACAATAGTCAGTAATGCTGCCAAAGAAGGCGGCGGCATCTATAATCGCTCTTATTCCAACCCTCAAATTACCAATGCCGTTTTTCACAATAATGTAGCGACAAACGGCAATGGTGGCGCAATATACAATTATAATGGTTCATCTCCTAAACTATTACATATCACCTCGTATAATAATTTGGCCAGTGCTGGCATCGGTGCGGAAATTTTTTCAAGCCTAAGATCCTCGCCAAGCTTAACCAGTTCAGTAATCTGGAACGATGGTGCTAACCCTTTGTTTCAGGATCAAGACGGTGACATTTTGATTAATTCAAGCACCGTCAAAGATTTTTCAAATATTTTGAACACCTCTGGAATTGGGAATATCAATCTTGATCCCGCTTTTGTAGATCCGGCTAATGCAGCCGGAGCAGACGGTATTTATATGACAGGCGATGATGGTCTACGTTTATCGGAAACCAGCCCGGCCAGAAACTTTGGTAAGTCATCAACGATGCCAGCTACAGATATATTGGGCGCTATTCGCATTGCAGCCCCAGAACAAGGCGCTTACGAAGGGGAGTTTTCGGCTGTACTCGGCACCCTGGTCAGCGAAGATCTTCAAACAGGCAGCGGCGCCCTTGCTGAAGTCGGCGATACTTTAACCATTCACTATGTTGGCACCTTAACTAACGGTGACGAATTTGACAACTCACGCACTGGTTCTCCATTCAGTTTTACTCTGGGTGCAGGTCAGGTAATTCAAGGTTGGGAGCAGGGCATACCTGGTATGCGTGAAGGCGGTATACGCAAATTGACCATTCCGCCACATCTGGCATATGGTGCCCAATGGATAGGACAAATCTTACCCAATTCCACTCTGATTTTCGAAATCGAATTGATCTCGGTTCAGAAGAACTAAAGCGAATACAAACACAAAACAGGCCCTGACTTTCAATTGAGAGTCAGGGCCTGTTTTTATCTAAAACTGAACTATTCCGGGCTCATAGGCACCTGTGGCTGATCTATCAAAGCATCTTGCTCACGTTCTTTTTGAGAGACAATTGCTTCATGAGCATCTTGAATCGCCTGCATATCCATCGGAGCCGAACCCTCTCGAGAAACACCTGCAATGCCCGTGATCGATGGGGCAACAGCAAATGCTTGTTCTCTGCGTTGAGACAATTTTCGCAAGAACCGCTTGGCCATACGACCAGAGAAATTGCGGATATTATCGATGATCATATACACAGCGGGCACAAAGACCAGTGTCAAAGCAGTCGACACAAACAAGCCATAGCCTACAGCAGTCGAGAGTGGGTCAAACATTTTTGAAGTCTCACCGGTTGGACCAATACTTAAACTGGTAAAGTCGATACTATAACCCGCTAGTGATGGCAACAGGCCGAGTAATGTTGTCAAAGCCGTTAAAATAACGGGTCTGACTCGAACAATACCAGCTTGTATCACTGCGTCATACGCTGAAAATCCTTGTTTTTTAAGCATTTCGATATAATCAATCAAGACAATACCATTATTGACAACAATACCAGCCAGAGAAATCACACCCAAACCAGATAAGACAATACTAAACGGTGTGCCCGTGATCATTTGTCCCATCAAAACTCCCATAATCGAAAGCACTACGGTAGATAGAATAATCGCAGGCAGTATAAACGAGTTAAATTGGGTCACCAAAATCAGGAAAATAAACAAGACAACCAGTACAAATGCGCGTCCTAAAAAAGCGCTTGACTCCTCACGGTCCTCTTGCTCACCACCATACTTTATCGTGTATCCAGTGGGTAATTTGACTTTTTTGTCAATTGTTTTTTGGACCTCGACTAACACATCCGTCGCCAATTTCCCTACTGCGACATTAGAATCAATAGTCACTGTTCGCTTGGAGTCTTTGCGGCGAATGGCTCCAGCTCCTGAACGGGTTTGAATACTTGCCAATGAAGTCAGTGGAATCGGATCATCATCTTTATTGGCGATATTTAAACGGGCAATGTCATTGATCGCAGAGCGACGGGATTCAGATAAACGCACACTAATATCGTACTCTTCGTCTAACTCCCTGAACTTAGAGGCATCCGTTCCGTTAATCGCCGTGCGTACGGTGTTACCGATTGTGCGTAAATCCAGTTTATAGAGTGAGGCTTTGCCCCGGTCCACATCGATAGTAATTTCAGGTTTACTCAAATTAAAATTATCGCGTAAATCAACAATGCCAGGTATTGTTTCTATTACGGATTTCACTTCCTGGGTTAAGCGCCCCAACTCTTCTAAGCGTTCACCTGTAATCTCAAGGGATACGGGTGCACCTGTTGGCGGACCATTACTCTGCTCTTTGATTTCAAAGTCAGCTCCCGCCAATGCTTTCAGATCATTGCGAATATCTTCCATAATCAATTTGGAACTGCGTTCACGCACGTCGAGATCTTTAAAGTCCATCGTGATCTGGGCAATGTGAGAATAAGCTCCGCCACCGCCAGCACCGCCACCGCCACCGCCAGGGCCCTGGCTTTGACCAGGAGAGCCTACATTCGTAGTAATGTAGTCCATGTTTCCTTCACGGTATTTCTCAGCGATGGCTTCGACTTGTGTCGCAATTTGATTAGTAATCTCAACACGTGTGCCTTCAGGTGCTTTTATCTCCACAAAAGCAACTGACGGATCCTCTTCCGAAAAGAAGATCACTCCCTTACCAAACTGCCCATAAAGCACTATCGTCAGTACAAACATAGCAATGGCACCCAATACGGTCAGATATCTCCACTTGACAGCAAACTTCAGCACAGAGACGTACAATTTCATGATCGGGTTGCGAATGGTGCCCTCTGGGTTAAAAGAGCCTTTGCGTAAACGCATAAACTTAGCTGTAAAAACTGGATTAATCACAAGTGCAACAAACAGCGAAGCCAGCAATGCAATAATTAAGAGCTTTGGAAAAAAGCCCATAAATTTACCAATAATCCCTGGCCAAAGCAACAACGGCACAAATGCAGCCAGTGTCGTCAACGTCGACGAAATCAAAGGAATACTCAATTCTTCGGCGGCTTGTCTGGAAGCTTCTTCACGAGGGGTACCCTCTTGCATCAGACGATAGGCACCTTCTACAATCACCACAGAATTATCAACTAACATACCCAATGCAACGATAATCGCAAACATCACCATAAAGTTGAGCGTAATACCGAGCATTTGCAAAACAGCAAACGTAATCATCATCGACAGCGGAATCGCCATGCCTACAAAACTCGCATTGAGCAATCCCAAAGCAAAGAACAACACAATGATCACCAATAAAAAGCCGGTGATCATATTGTTTTCAAGATCTTTAGAGATATTGCGAACAAAGTCAGACTCATCAGTCGTAATTGTAAATTTCAAATGCGGGTATTTTTTTTGGTTGGCGTCAATAGTTGCTCTAACGGCATCAGCAACCTGGATAATATTTTCTCCTGAGCGTTTTTGCACAGAGAGCGTCAGGCTTTCTTTGCCATCCAGGCGGGCATAAGTCGTGCGTTCTTCAAAACCATCGACGACTTGTGCCACATCTTTGAGATAAATTGGGTTGCCACCAGGTGCCTTCAGTACCAGATTTTCAATTTCTGACATGGACTCAAATTCACCAGGTACACGCACCAAATACTTCACATCACCGACTTCAATACTGCCGCCAGGGACATTCACATTTTGCGCTTGTAGGGCATTAATAACCGTATTAAATGAGAGACCATAATAATCCAGGCGATCCGCATCAGCGATCACCTTAATTTCACGTTCCAGGCCACCAATGAGATCAACTTCTAAAACCCCCTGAATTTGCTCTAGCTCATCTTCAACTTCTTCACCAATTTTTTTGAGCTCAGTCACACCAATATCACCAGCAAGGCTGACAAACATGATCGGAAACTCTGAGAGATTGACCTCTAAAATAAAGGGGTCTTCAGCCTCCTGAGGAATATCTGACTTGGCCAAATCGACTTTATCGCGTACTTTTTGCAAAGCATCATCAATATCTATATCAGGTTCAAATTCAATCGTGATATTGGCTGAACTCTCAGCTGAAGTTGAAGTAATTTCTTTGACATCTGAGAGCTCTTTGAGTTTTTTCTCAACAGGGATCGTAATCAAGGTTTCAATATCTTTAGAGGCCACACCAAAATAGGGAATCGCCACAATCACAATCGGAATCTGGATCTCAGGTGCGCCTTCACGCGGCAAGCTTTGATAAGACTGAAAACCGACAATAAATAAGATAAAGACGAGGATGTAGACGGTGACCGAATTACGAATCGCTAGACTGGTAATTTTCATATTAGAGGCCCCGTAAGTCGTTGCGTACCCATGATTGTTTAAAATCCTGAGTGGGCGGCGAAACTGCCGGTAAAGGGGGAGCCGGCGATAAGCTAGCGCGCGCCGAAGGAGCTGTCGTCATGACAGCAGAAGGGCTGGGGGGGATACCACTGGACTTCTGTAAAGCAGATGGCTTCGTCGACACCGGCGCACTCGGCACAGTAGAGGCTGGTGAGGCAGTCCGTGAAGTCGTTGAGCTTTGGCTTTCTGTAGGCTTTTCAACTTGGCTTGAGTCTGATTCTGAAGGCAATGTTTCAGCGGCATTTGGATTCCCTGAGCTGTCAGGATTGGGTAAGCCTTGTAAGCGCCGTTCTTGTACATTTACCTTCTGACCATTGATTAGATTGCGTTGGCCAAAACTGATGACAGCGTCACCGCCTTTCAGTCCCGTAATCACAACCACCTGAGCGCCATCCCGTTGACCCAGTTCAACTTTGACTTTTTTGGCTTTGCCATCTGCTTCGATAAAGACATAGCGGCCATCAGCCTGATCAATCACCGTGTCCTGTGGAATCACAATCGCCTGGGACTCACTATCCCGCTCAAAGCTGACCCGGCCGATCATGCCGCCTTTGATTTTCAGACCGGGATTAGCAACCTGAACCTGTACCGGGAAGGTTTTACTTTCACCAGCGGCTGTCGCCGCAATAAACTTCACAAAGCCTCGAAATTTGACATCTGGAATGGCGTCAAAAGTAACAGCGACAGCCTGGCCGATTTGAATCGAACCTATATCTCGCTCGGGAATACCCACGACGACTTTGACTGGAGACATTTGTACCACATCTGCAATCGGTGCCCCCGGATTGACATATTCTCCACGCTCGACATGCACACGATTAACATAGCCCGCAATCGGGCTCGTGATTGCCGCTTTGGCCAAATTTACATTGGCAATTCGCAAATTTGAGGCCGCGACTTTGGTTTGTTCTTGATTGACTTCAACAGTCGAACTGCGTGAAATTTGCTGCATCTCTAATTGCAATTTGGCATTGGTTAGATTGGACTGGGCATTATCAAAGTTTTGAGCCGAGACCACTTGCTCCTGATATAGCTTTTGCTGACGTGCAAATGTAGATGCCGTATTATCGTATTGAGACTCAGCCAGGGAGACCTGCTTGGTCTGATTTTTGTGTTGCCATTTCTCTTGCACCTTGCTCAAACGCAGATTGGCCGTCGCCTGATCCCGTTGCGCCATCAGTGAGCGTGAATCAACACCAGCAACCGTTTGACCCAGTTTAACGGTCTGGCCTTCTGTTAAGCGCAAGACATCCAGCTTGCCAGCTAAGTCAGCAGAGATCGTGACTGACTTCCAGGGTTCGGCTGTGCCTGTAAGCTCAAGCGTCGAGACAAAACGGCCCGGACGCACTTGCAAGACGCGAACATTGGTCACTTTTTCTTCTATCTGGGCTTCCGCTTCAGTTCCTGTTGTAGATTCAGGAGTTTTAGAACAAGCGACAGTGCTTAGGCTGAGCAAGAGTATTAACGAAACGATAAGGCGAGAGTGTGATGACATGGTACTTAAAACCTCGGAGACGTTGTCTGTGTAGATTCCCCAACAAAAACCAGGGGATTAGAAGAGAAGAACGAAAGGACACGCTGGCTAGCTTCTGAAATAGCATCCAACTTGATATAGTAGGCACCTGGTGTTCCCGGAGCGACCCAGGTAAAGCGTAAGTTTAAACTGGCCCCCAGGGCCTGATAAGGGCCCGTAGGACCTTGAGATACAGACCAGGCATAAGTAAAGCGTTGATCAGCAGGTGGCTGTAAAAAGGCGGTCAGCTCAACAGCTCCTTGTTGGCCAATAAAAGCCGGACTGGGATTGCTTACAAAAAAGGCGGGTGTATTATTGACAAAAACCAGGGCTTGCGGAGAAACAAAGCTTAAAACTTCAGCGCTGGCAGGCTTATAGACATCGGCTTTAACAAAATAATTGCCTTCACGACCCGGGTACCAATTAATGCTGGCTGCTGAATCCGGCCCCAGAGTTTGTGCCAGTTCCCAGGGGCCTACAGCTGAAGGGCCGACAGACCAGGTGTATCGCTCGCCTCCGCTGAGCTCAGGCAATTGCGCGCTTAGCTTAACCGAACGCCCCAGAGCAAGCACGCCTGAACTGGCTTGAATCGCATTGGCGCCATCTCGAACATTGACCAGTGCACTGGCTGATGTGCGTGTCGTTTTGGTTTGACCTACCCCTGAAATTTCTGCTCGCAAATAAAAATTCCCGGCAAAAGGTGGGCTCCAACGTAGATTTTGGCCCTGGCCTGCTATCGGTTGAAAAGGTGCTTGCAAAGAAGAACTAAAAAACCAATTGATCTGACTATCTGTAGCCAGATCCGTCAACTGGAGCACCACAGACTGTCCTTTGATCAAATTGGTAGGCTGTGGATTAAGTAAAAAGCCACGATCCGAATCACGCACAACAACTTTGACTTCTGAACTGGTAAAAGTACGCTCATTCGCACCGGCACTGGCGCGTACACGCAAATAAAACTCACCGGTTTGATCAGGCGTCCAGGTGATACGCGCTGTATTGCCAGTAATCGCCCTAAAAGGCCCCTGTGCTGACGATCCCACAAACCAAATATAACTTGTATCAGGCGCTTCAGCTGGGATTTTAGCCTCTAAAACAATCGATTCGCCACGGGTAATCTCACCCGCTCCCGGTAAGGTCACAAAGACATCATCGGCTGGAGAAACTTGCACCAGCGGGCGTGTTGAGACAAAGGTGCTAACACGGCCATCTTGCTGACTTTGTAAGCGCAAATAATAAGCCCCTGCCTGTGGAGGTTCCCATAAAATCTGAGCGCCTTGCTCGGCAATCGGTTGAAACGGTCCCAGGGGGCTCTGTGAATATCCCCAGAGTATAGCTTCTGCATTTTCTAGCTCAGGAAGATTAGCTTGCAAGCCAATCTCGTCGCCAATCACAATGCGACCATCAAGGGGCGTACTGACGACAATTTGATCAGCTGTGCCGACAAAAACGACCGGGGCTGAAGTCGTAAAACTAGAACTGGCCCCCGAACTTAACTCACGAAAATCAATTCGGATATAATAGTTACCGGCTTGATTCGGCATCCAATCGACAGCGTCGCTATTGCCAGAGATCGGTAAAAATGGGCCTTGTGAACTGCTTGCTGCAGACCAATTAAAACTATAATCAGCGGGCTTAATCTTTGACTCAAACTGTGCTTTGAGGTGCAAGCGTGTGCCGAGAGTCACTTGTGAATTGGGAGAAATACTTAAAGGAGGGTTTGCCAAATTCAAGAGTGGCCCTGTATTAAAGCGGATCAAACGCGAGATCTCGCCATTGCTCAAAAGCAATTCAATGATCCCCTCAGAATCCGGGCGACGACCGGCTGGCAATGTTAAACTCAGGCTGCCATCTGCATTCCGTTTGACCGTATAAGTCGTATTGCTATTATCCAGAATCGCTTTAAGATTTGTCGCATTTCGAAAAGCTTCAGGTAACTGATCTACCTGCAAAACACGTAATTCCTGGCCACTGCTACTAGAGATCAAGGCCGCACGAACGTCAGATCTTGCACTTTGCTCAGAAGCTGGGAGAGTGGTGTTCAATGAATACGGTACATCACACCCATTTAGCAGCAGAAAAGTGAGTGTGATAACACCTATTTGATTTTTTTTCATGTTAAGTTAGCTAAGTTGTTTCTTGTCGTTTTGCTTGACTGAATTTATTTTACACTATAAACTTTTTACCATACAAATATTTCGTAGTGTAACACTTTTGCCGAAATTTTATTTCACTCAGGTGATCACGCATTGGGAGTCTTAAATGACACAAGATTCAGAAGATGAGCTAGAAGAACAGCTAATCATCGGTTTAGATAATATGCTACTGATGCTGATGCGCTTCACCAAAAAACAAGTTTTGGCTGAAAGCATTCATAATACCGTTTTAACGCCCCCTCAATTTGGGCTTTTGTGGTGCCTCAATTGTGCTGGCACGCTGACCATGACAGAGCTCGCAGATAAGCTCGATCTTTCACATGGGGCGGCGACAGGCCTGGTCGATCGCCTTGAAAAACTAGATTTAATCATACGTCAACGCTCAGAAGATGATCGGCGCGTAGTCAGTGTTGTACTGAGTCAGAGCGGTCAGCAATTAATTGAACGCGTCAACACCAAGCGGCACCAAATACTGCGAACCATGTTGCAAGATCTGACTCCGCAGGAGCGTCAAACGCTCTTGAAGATCGATATGATTCTAAAGGACAAACTCCACCCCCATGTTTAACAAAAACTTTCTTAAAGCCGGTCTAGTGATCGCGATTAGCTTGAGCTTAATTGAACCTGTATTAGCACAAGCCACGTCCAAACCAGCCACTCAACCGGTCACTCAGCACACCCAAATCGTAAATTTAGTGGGCCAGATCAAAGATGCGCGCACAGGCCAAGCTCTCACTGGGGTCTATATTCGCCAGGAAGAAGCCCTCAACGCCACCTTCTCTGATCAGCAGGGGAATTTTCAACTGCGTCTCTTACGCGGGTTTTCAAGCATGGTTCGTTTTGAAGCCGAAGGCTATGAAAGTGTTGCCTTACCCTTTAGTAGCAATCAAGCAGCCCTGATTATCAATTTGCAGCCTCAGCTAGAATACACATCTCAATTGCCACCGGCCCATAGCGGGCGTCATGTGATAGAGCGCCCGCGGGTGCTCTCAAATCAATTCACGGCTTTTTATCAGGGGGACTACACCCTGTTTAGCCAAAAGGACACCTATATCAATGGCCTGGTACTCAATCAATTCGGCCTATCAGCTGACTTGATGCTATTTTACCCGCTCAATTTTCGCGGGCGTTTTTTCAGATCCCGCATGCCTGTAGACATCGCCAACTTCCCTTTCCAACCCGCTTTTTACATCAATCGTGAACAAGCCAAAATTGGCGCTGGCTGGATGCAGCAATGGGGAGACAAAACTGACTTTTACCTGGGCGGAGATATTTTACTCGATCACCGCTCACCCGATAACCGCAATAGCCAAGATCAACAGCCGATTCCTTTCACTGGATCGCTCCTGGATTATGAGCAAACCCGTCTGGGTTTTGGAGTCAATGCCGCTCTGGGCTGGCAGATCACGGATCGTTTTACTCTGATCCCAGAGGCCAGCATTTACCCACTGGGTGTCAATTTTATTGATCGCAACGATCAAAAGCTAGACTATACGGTTGCTGGCGAAGTCGGCGCCAAATTACGCTTTGAAATCGCACCTGGAGCTTATGCGGTGGGGCAATACTATTCTCAGGTCTGGTTAGGACTCGGGACCGGCGCGATCGAAAACAACCACTTTTTTAATCTGGGCATCTCACTGGATCCCTGGACGATGGCAGAACAACTCTTATGAAACTTCGTAACACCTTTTACTTTAGCCTGAGCTTCAGCCTACTACTCTGCTTACCCATGCAAGCCCAAAGCAATCCGAAACCAGGCCCGGTTCCAACTGCCAGCCCGGTCAATGCAAGTCCAGCAAAGCCGACTATTTTGCCCAGCGCTGAAGAGCAGCGCTTTTTTATGACCATGAGCCAGGCGATCGAAATTGCATTGGCTCAGAATCATGATATTTTATTGGCCCAAAACCGAATTGAAGATGCCCGTCTACAGCTTACAGAAACAGGTGCTACGGGTCTACCTCAGCTCACGGCGACAGCGTCTTACGCTCGCCAGGAGCCGATTGTATCAACCCAACAAACTGACACTGCTGGTGCCGGTGGCGCTGGCCTGGGAGGCAATCCACAATTCGCAGCTTTTCTGGGAACAGCCTCAGTGAACACCTTTCAAACCAATATCACCTTAAGCCAAACCTTATTTGCCGGTTTTCGGATCGTCGATGGCATCCGACTTTCAAATATCAATGTCGACATGGTCAACCAGGGCTTGCGCCAAACCCAGCAAAATGTGGCCTACCAGGTAACCAACGCTTACTTTAATGCCCTGCGTTCCTGGGAAATGGTTGAATTGGACAAAGAAAGCCTGAATCAGTCACGCGAGCAAGTACGCACTGCTGAGGCCCGCTTGCGGGCAGGAACAGCCGTTAAGCTCGATCTCTTGCAAACCCAGAGCCAGGTGATTCAATTACAGCAGCGTTTGAGCCAAAATTTAAATAGCTACGAGAAATCTAAAATGTCTCTGAATCAGGTCATGGGCAGAGATACCAATCACCCACTGGTGCTGAATACATTGGCAAGTGTCAGCCATCAGGCGATTGATCCAGAGCAAGGCTTACAAGCAGCAATTGAAAACCGCCCTGATTTACGTCAATTGCGCTTACAACGCGAAATGAATGAGTTGAACGCCACTATTCAAGCCCGTGCCACCTGGCCCACTTTGGCCGCTCAGGTTCGTTATAGCTTGCAAGATCAGGCCGTCGTGAATGGCAATAGCAATAATACCCAAAACATCAATTATGCTTTAAATTTAAACTGGCCGATTTTTGATGGACTGGCCGCTCAGGCCAAAGCCCAGCGCGCCCAAAAAAGTGCAGAGCAAGCCCGCGTTAGTTTGGATCAGGTCCAGCAACAAGTGATCTTAAATATCAATCAAGCTTTCCTGGATATAGATGAAGCCACAGAACGCGAGTTAATGGCCCGTGCGGGAGTCGAAGTCGCCCGTGAAAGTCTGCGGGTTGCGCAGGTTTCTTATCGCGAAGGCGTCGGGGTCATCCTGGATGTGATCAATTCGCAACTAACCGTGCAACAAGCCGCCAATGCGCTGATTACAGCCCGCTATGATTTAAACACCCGCAAAGCCAAGCTCTATCAAACCCTGGGATTAGATATCACCGAGTTCTTACGCTAAGCTTATTGATTTGATTTGGCTATCTTACGAATACTGTGATTGCCATAATCAGCAATATAGACGCTGTTGTCCGGAGCCACCAGGATGTCAAAAGGGTAGGCAAAGGCTGCTTGCTCTGCTTTGCCATTGCTAAGTTCTGGCTTTCCGATCCCACTGAGAGTGGAGACTTCGCCCTGAGGTGTTACCAGGCGAATGCGATGATTAAAGCGGTCGACCACATATAAGAGACCGACAGCATCAAAAGTGAGACCCGTGGGTCCTCTAAATTCAGCCTGGCTGCCCTGAGCGTCAAGCGATCCTGCTTGACCACTGCCTACAAAATCGCTGACTTCACCGGTCAAACTGAGCTTACGAATACGTTGATTATCGGTGTCAGAGACATACAAAAATCCATCGGGGCTCAGGGCAATGCCACTGGGATGATTAAAGCGGGCCTCTGCGCCTGAGCCATTGGCAAAACCGGCTTCGCCATTTCCAGCCAGGGTCGTCAGTTTACCCTGGAGGTCCAGTTTGCGAATCGCATGATTATTCCGATCCGCAATATAGAGATTGCCATCGACATCTGCGGCCAGATCCGCAGGTAAATTCAAAGCAGCAAGCGAACTATCTCCATCCACAAAGCCGATATCTCCGCTACCGATTAATGTGCTCAAGACCCCCGCTGGGGTTAGTTTTCTGATGCTGTGGTTCTGGGCGTCAGCGATGATCAAATCGCCGTTGGACATGCCAATCATCGAAATGGCTGCGTTGAATCGCCCGACTTGACTATCTCCATCACGATTGCCCCGCTCTCCGCTGCCCCAATAGGTCGAAACCTCGCCATTGGGCTTGATTTCACGGATCAGATAATTAAAGCGATCCAGCACCAAAAGATTATTTTCTGGGGTCAAGACAAGAGAGCTGGGGTGATAAAACTGAGCCAAGTCTCCCGGGCCATCGACATAACCGAAGACGCCTGTTCCTGCCAAAGTCGAAACCATCAGACTCCCGCTAGCGGGAGCTAAAATCTCTGCGCCAGGGCTTGCTGCGGGCGCCGGTATAATCATCACCGGGGAATTGACTTGATGGGGCTGGCAGGCCAGGAGCAAGCTCAAAATTAGGCCTTTAGCTGCAAACGATTGAAATAATGTCATATGACCACCTTTAATCTAGACAAGACTCAATTACAGATTCTAAAGTTCCCTGGCTCTATATTTTGCTAAGGCTTCTAAGGCCTGGCGAGTGGAATCAATCAAATCAGGCAGCCCCTTGGCTTCGCGTAAAATTAAAGCCTCTTCAAAACAAACCTGGGCTTCTACAAGCAGATTCTGTTCAACCCATAATTTACCCAGATGTTGCAGGGCAAAATCCTGATAAACAGTCGCTGCAGGGTATTCACGGCTCTCTGCTAAAGCCAACCTAAAACAAGCGCCAGCCTGCTCAAAGTCATCGGCATAGTGATAGCTCAAACCCAGGCGAATCCGATTGGCCACAATAAACAACGGCAAAGCCAATTGCTCAGCTTCTGCGACAGCAATCTGAAAGTATCGAATTGAAAGCGCATAGTTTGTTTGCAAGCGGGCCAGAGCCCCCAGGTCAGCCAATGCCCGCAAGCGTGACTCACATAAGCCTTCAGGCATTGCCTGAAGCTGTTCAGCAAAAGCGAGTACCCATTCAGGATCATCTGGATCCGGCGCCATGGCGTTACGCAAAAAAGGTTTCATTCCGCTGGTGTCGGATGAGACTCCTGAAAAAGATGCAGATCTCGCTGTGGAAAGGGAATCACAATACCAGCCGCGTCGAATGCCAGTTTGGTGCTTTCGATAAATTGAAAACGCACAGGCCAGTAATCTGGGGTCGCTACCCAGGGACGCACAAAAAAGTTGACTGAACTATCGGCTAGTTCGCCCACAACAACCATTGGCAATGGGTCATCCAAAATACGTTCATCAGCAGCAATCAAAGACTCCAGGATTTCTCGGGTTTTGCGCAAATCTGAATCATAGGACACCCCAAAAACCATGTCGACTCGGCGTTGATCGTTTTGTGAAAAATTAATGATCGTATCTGAGATCACTTTGGAGTTTGGTACGGCAACCCGGCGATTGTCAGGCGTATTAAGAAAAGTATGAAAAAAGTTAAGCTCCATCACCGTCCCGCCAACAGAGCCAATCTCGACATAATCGCCCACCCGCATGGGGCGTAGAATCAAGAGACTGATCCCCGCTGCGACATTATTTAAAGAATCTTTAAGAGCCAGGGCAACGGCAATACCTGCGGTACCGAGCAGGGCAATAACGGAAGTCATTTGCACACCCAGGGTATTCAATCCGGCTAATAAAACCAGAACATAAAGCATGATTTTTAAAGCATTGCCAAAAAAGGCAATATAAGTAGGCTCTAATTGGGTTTTGCTTAAAAAGCGGGTAAGTACACCGGCCAGGCGCCGGGCGACCCAAAAACCGATCACTAAGATCACAAGAGCACTCAGTGCTTGTAAACTGTAAACAGCAGCTAATTCGCCTACTTTATTAAAAAACTCTTTCATTCTGGAATCCTTTGGGCTTGTTTTGTGCCCTAGTTTAACAGAACGCCCGCTGGCGACAAGAGGTTAGCTTTAAATTAAGGAAATTTAAAGGCCAAAGCCAATATTCAATAAATAAGGGTGATATAATGCAGTATCCAAAATGAACTTAATATGACGAGGAGCCGCTCCCTTGAGTATCCCATCACACCAAACGACAAACTACGATTTCGTCAATCGTCGCAAACTCTGGTACGCCATTTCACTGGCCATGATCATCCCTTCCCTGATTTTCTTTTTTATGGGAGGATTGAAACTGGGTATCGATTTCACTGGCGGATCCTTAATGGAGTTGGCCTTTGAGAAACCTCCCAGCGTTGCTGAGGTTCGAACCAATTTAAAAACTGTCGATCCCGGAAAATTTTCCGATGCGCTGGTCACCATGCTCTCGGATAATTCAGGCCAAGAAATTATTTCGATTCGTTCTAAATCCATCGACAACGAAGAACAAGTCAAACTCTTTGACAGTTTTAACGCGCAATTCGGCAAATTTCAACAGGTCCGCGTGGAAGTTGTTGGGCCAACAGTAGGCAAAGAACTCCGCTCAAAAGCAGCCTGGTCTACGGTTATCGTGCTGGGCATGATTGTGCTGTATATGTCCTTCCGCTTTAGCTTTGACTATGCCATGTGTGGCATCGCCGCGTTGACCCATGACGTTATTATCGTACTCGGATTCTTCTCGATGTTAGGCTATTTCTTTGGTGTAGAAGTCGACAGCCTCTTTGTAACCGCCTTATTAACAGTTGCAGGCTTTTCGATTCATGACACGATCGTTACCTTTGACCGCATTCGTGAAAACGCAGGTGATATGGGTCGAGGCAAAACTTTTTTGCAAGTCACCAATGAGAGCATCAACCAAACGATTGCACGCAGTATTAATACGTCTCTAACCACTGCCTTCCCACTGTTTACCCTCAGTTTCTTTGGAGGAGTCACCATTAAATACTTCTCGATGGCCATGCTGATTGGTATTATCATCGGGACTTACTCGAGTATATTTGTTGCTAGCCCTTTATTGGTGGACTGGCGCAAAGCCGCCCGCGCCAGCCATCGCAAAGCTGCTTAATTTCAAACTCAAAATCAGGAAGCCTCCGGGCTTCCTTTTTCGTTGAGAGGACTATAGTCGCACCGTCTAAGATATCTCCAGTTTGCGTGCAAGTCAATCAAACTGATCAGGTGCTACGATGATGACAAAGTCTACTCACCCACATCAAAGGAAGTTTCTGACTGATGAAAAGATATCTCTTATTTGCTGCTTGTTTTTTGTTTGCCTGCCAAACCACGCCCCAAAGCCCCCCGGTTTCTAATGAAAGTTCAGCCCCTGCCCCAATCTCTTCACCCACTGGGTTTGGAGACAGAGTTGATTTTAAGCAAGCGGGTCTTTTCCCTGAAGGCATCGACTACGCTAGCAATTGCCAGTGTTTTTTGGTCAGCTCTGTACGCACAGGCAAAATTGGCCAGGTCAAGGCAGACGGTAGCTATAGCGTCTTAGTCGATGACCCCGAAATCATCTCAGCGATCGGTATCTTTGCCGATAATCAGCGCAATCGCTTATTGATCGCGATCTCAGATCAGGGTTCTTCTTCCAAAAGCTCTGAAGCAACCCAACAAAAAATTGCAAAGCTCGGCATCTATGATCTAAGCACAGGTGAACGTCAGCAAATGATCGACCTGGGCGTCTTAAAATCTGGCGCACATTTTGCCAACGATATTGCCGTCGATGATCAGGGCAATGCCTATATCACCGATAGTAAAATGCCGCTGATCTACCGCGTCACCCCTGCTGGAGAAGCGAGTATATTTGTCGAACACCCGGACCTGGGCGCCGCCCCTGAAGCTTTTGGTTTAAACGGGATTGTCTTTCACCCCGATGGCTATTTGATTGCCGCCAAAGCAGCAAATCAGAGCCTCTATAAAATACCAATTGCTGACCCCAATGCCGTCAAGAAAGTCACCCTCGATCCCCTACCCGCTTCTCCCGATGGCCTGGAGCTTCTCAGCAATGGACAATTGGTCGTGATTTCCAATGCCCAGGCTAAAGCCAGTCGTCTGGGGTCCGGCGATAACTGGGCCAGCGCTAAAGTCGAGAAACAGGTCGAAATTAAAGCTAGCTTTCCGACCACTGCCGCCCAATTAAATCAGGATCTGTATGTACTGGAAGCCAAATTGGGTCAAGCCAGTCAAGGCGAGAGCGTAGTAGACTTTTCAATTCAAAAAGTCGTTTTTTAAGATGGCCAACGCCTGGATTTTCCAGATCAATCCTCAGGACTTTGATCTGAAGCAGTGGATTCAGGCATTGGTTTCTGGTCAGGCAGAGCCCGAAAAAGAATGGGCTGTTCGTCGTTTCGCCCGTCAGATGCAAGCCGGGGACCGGATCTTTTTTTGGCAGTCCGGCCGTGAAGGCGGACTGCTAGCCACGGGCGAGCTTTTAAGTGGGGCCTATAACCATGAAAACCAGACTTGTGTCGGCTTTCAGATCCAGGATCAAGTCATCCCGCCACTGCAGCGCGAAGACTTGCAGGTGCATCCTGTTTTACAAAATTTGAGCTTTACGCGACGCCCGCAGGGGCAAGTCTTTCAGCTCTCTCAAGCGGCCCAGGATGTCTTGCTGCATCTCTTAAATCAACGTCGACAAACCTTACCCGTTTATCAGCAAACCCGTAGTTTGCCCCGCATTCATCAAGCCTTAACCCGTCAGGGAATGCAGATTTCAAGCTCGTTTTTGCGACGCTACCATCTGGCCCTACAAAGTGCCTCGATGGTGATTCTGGCTGGTCGCAGTGGTATTGGCAAAAGCTGGCTCAGTCAAGCCTATGCCCAGGCAGTGGGCGCAAAATACCTACTGGTGCCTGTCGCCCCCAATTGGGTCAGCCCCGAGGATTTTTTGGGTTATTATAATGCCATTAGTGATCGTCTACAAAGCTCTGCGGCGACTGAGTTTATTCAGGAAGCATACCACCACTGGCGTCGCGCCCAGCATCAGCAAACGCCAGCCCAGGCTTATCATTTAACACTAGATGAAATTAACCTGGCTCGGATTGAATATTATTTGGCCCCCTTGCTGTCCATACTTGAGCTCCGGCGTCGTGGTGAACCCGCTCGTTTACAATTGGCCGACGGTAGCTTCCTCTGGCTACCGCCCAATCTCTATTTGGTGGGCACCCTCAACCAAGATCCTTATGCTGCCGTCATTTCAGATAAAGTCTATGATCGCTGTCATTTATTGGAGTTTGACTTTGAACTCAAATCTCTGTCTCAATTGATTCCGGGCGAAGCGGGCCACTTTCTGGATCAGATCCAGGAGCCTTTGCTCCAGCTTTGCCCTCTGGGTTATCGCAGTCTGGAAGATATGGCCCAGTATCTCAGCTTAGCTCTCGAATTAGAGATCAGCTGGCAATCTGCTTTAGATGAAGCCCTGGTGCAAAAATGCTTCTCACGCCTAGAATCCAGACCCTTTGAGCCAGAGAGCACCGATCAATTACTGAGTGTCTTAAACGATCTCTTTCCGCTCTCACAAGCCCGCTTGCAGAGCTGGATCCAGCAATCGTCACATGCTTTCCTGGCGTAGTCAAAATCAAGATCAGATCTCAGGCCCACGGGCCTGGGCAGCCGCACGGCTTGAAATTCAGCCAGTGGCCTGGCAAGCCAGCCCTGGTCCCTGGCAAGAATTGGTCTTACTAGTCGATCACCAGCGTTTAAGATTGCATTTAAATCAAAAAAATCAGGTTTGGACCGATTGGCCGGCCCTGGAACCTGGCCTGTATCCACTCAAACTTTACCGACAAGCCGCTTGCTTACAAGCATGGCAAATCTTTGTTTCGGCCCCGCCTTTAAGTCAACAGCAATGGCTGCACTTGCTTCAGGACTTGCGCTATGGTCTCCCCTGGAGCTTATTAGCCAGGCAACAAAACTGGCGTTCAGTCCCCGTGAAGTTGGTGCATTCAGTTCACAATCATTTACCGAAAAACATCGCCGAAGAAGCTCATTTTTGGCAAGCTGAACTCTCTGCCAGAGGCGGATTAAGACAAGCCCTAAACGCGATCCAACGCCAGCCTTTGAGCGCTTACAGACAAGCGGCTGAGGCAACGCCAGTGGCGCGTATTCGTCGCCCTTCTCCAAGACTTTTGTACAAAAATGTACTGGCTTTACCTGCGCAACAGACCCTCTGGCAGGCACAGTCCCGGATCGATCACTGTCGACCTGAGAACCAATTGATTTTAGCTTTGGTGAGATCACTTTTGCAACGTTTTCAGCATCTGGCGACCCCTTTACCCGATAGCAAAGATCAGACCACGAGCTCAGCACCGGCTATTTTTCAATCTCTTTATGCAGACTTACAGACCCTTTGGAAAAGACATCGACTTTCTAAGCTAAAGCCAGCTCCCAGATTAGATTTGGCGTTTCCGATACTGGAGCCAGCCTATGCCTATTGTCAGCAATTATTAGCACATACTGAACGTTTTGCCTGGCCCGACTTTAACGGCAATCATCGTCTGGCTTATCGCCAATTTGGCTTGCTCTATCAGGACTGGTGCCAATTGCAATTGCTCAAGCAAATACTCGCATGGGGAGAGTCAAATGATTGGCGTCTATTGCGCTTACAGCGCTTTCCGCAGCGGGGACAAGTATTGACCTTGTCTAAAGCTGAGCTTGAGCTCAGTCTCTGGGTCGAACGCAGTTTTAGCCCCGCTTCGACTGAGATTCAAAGTTTTAGTCGAAAACAGCGGCCTGATTTTTGTCTCTTCCTCAAAAGCACAGCGGGCTCTAGAAAATCGATACAGGGGCTCGTTTTTGACGCCAAATTCCGCCAAGATCAATTCCAGCCTCATAAAAACGACCTGGATCGTCTACATGCCTATCGAGATGCCATTCGCTGGCAAGATCAGCCCGTCTTTTGTGAGGCGATCCTGCTCTATCCAGGCACAGAGGTCCATTATTCAGAGCAGCTGAGTGCCTGGCAAAGCTTACCAGACGGTATCAATTTGGCCTGGCCAGTGAAACAGACTTTGGCCCGTCTATTGCAAAAATCAATTGATCGCGTTTAATCGATCAGTTTATCGATAGCTGTGCGCAGGGCTGCTGGCATTTGCTCCCACTGACCTTGTGAGCTCAGTTGGTTTTTCAACTGATCAAAAGGTGCTTCCCGATCCCAGACGCGATCATAAGCTTTAATTGTTTTTTGAATGATTTGAGCTGAACTGGACTCACCTGTTAATGCTACGGTTGCCAAAGAATTTAAGACCACAAAGGCCTGGTTATCGCTCAGATCGTTCATATAATCTTCGACCGGGAAACCCGGTTGACTCATCAACTCAGCCACTTGCAAAGGCTGGGTTTCTTCGTGACTCATGATCCGTCCCAAAAGTTCGGCTTGACCGCCTTTGACCAGCATTGTAGACAGGCGCAGCTTGTCCTGCAAATCTCCATCTAACCAAATCTGTACGCCAATCGGATTAACCTGAGTAGCCACATCGGCTGTCGGCCCAGAAATCATGCTCTCCATTTTGCGTGAAAGATAGCTTTTATCTAATATGGCAGACAAAGTTGCAAACTTCTCACTTAAATCGGGTTTCTCTTTGACTAAATTGCCCAGGTCGACATTTTCAGTCCCTGTAGGCGTCGCTGGTATGGGTTGCGTTGGCACCTGTGGTGTGGGCCCATTATTGGCTGGCGTCAGCGATGCTGGCTGAACAGGCCCAGGTTGCTGAGGCAATGTCGGTTGAGGAGCCAATTGTACAGCCGGATGGGTATTACTCTGAGCAGGAGCCTGCTCTGCCTGTGGAGCGGGTGCTTTGACTGGAGCAGGTACTTGTTGAGCGGGTGGAGTGGCTTGTTGCTGACGCGCAGCCACAACCCGTTGATTGATCTCCTGATATTTACCCACTTCCCCATCGGTCGGTTGATAGCCTTGTTGCACTTTTTGTTCCAGGCTAACCGCCCAATTGTACTCTTCCTGGCTGATTCCAGGCGCAGAGCCACTCGCTGCTGCAGGAGCTGGGGCAGGTGCCGTTGGCTTCGTCTGTTGTGTTGCTGGCTCAGGGGCTGCCCGCAACTGAGTGATAATCTGATTATAGCGCTGAATTTCCTGGTCATTGGGCTGATAATTTTGCGCCAATTGTACTTCTAATTGCTGAGCCCAGAGAAAATCAGTTTCAGAGATCCCAGCATCACTTGCATTAGAGATGCGTTGGGCCTGTAAGCGCTGTACAATATCCTGGTAGCGAGTGAGTTCACGTTCCGTCGGTTGCTGGCCTTGTTGAGCGCGCTGTTCGAGTTCACCTGCCCAGGCTATTTCAGTTTCAGTAACAGGCCTGGGATCGTCGTAAATCGCGACTTGTTGTTGGGCTTTGCCTGTGGGAGCTTGAGGAGTTATTTGTGTGTTATCGACTATAGGGGCCTGGGGTGTCGTCGGCATCGATAATTCGGCGGGAGATTTTAAGATTGGTCGCTGAGTTTGAGGGATTTGGACAGGGGCTTGGCTTGAGGCTGGGCTAGGCTGTACGTTCATAAGAAGGCTCCATCTAAATAATCGGCATCGTTATCTAAACTTATCGACAAGTCGCAAGCAAACCTTGTCAAGAGAATCTGTGATAATATACCAGCATTCTGATTTGAATACAATCAAAGGAGCTCGCAAATGCAATTGGCCAAAGTGATTGGCAATGTGGTAGCTTCCCACAAAGTAGACAGTTTAAAAGGCATCAAATTGATGATTGTGCAGAAGGTTTCTGAACAAGGCGCAAAGCAGGGTGACCCTTTGATCGCTATTGATGCCACCGAGCAAGCGGGCGTCGGCGAGATGGTCTTGATTGAATCCGGCCGCGAAGCAGCACTGGCTTTGGCCGAATGGTATAACCCGGCAGACCAGGCAATCATTGGCATTGTCGATCAGATTTATAGCATCCAGTCCAAAGCTTAAACATCAGCCAGATGGATATCTGCTCTTTATTTTTCAGGAGTTTCCGGGTAAAGAGCACACCACGACTGGGTATCCGCTTCAAAATCACCCAGGCTCTGCACAACTTCCAGTAGATCTTCAGGTAAATCCGAAAAAGTCACCTGTCCATTGGCGTCAATAAAGATTTCAATGCTATTGGTCAGCTGATTGCTACAGGCTTCAGTTTTGCTGATAGATTTCGTCGGTTCCGGTATTTTGCACATAATACTCAGCTTTAAAGGTTCGATCATCTACATCTCCGAGCGCTTCTTCTAAAAAGCGTGTCAGTTCCATGCAAGAATCCCCTTTGCCCCCTTTGACTTCAATCTGAACTTTGCCCGTGGGTGAAATCACAATCTCAAATTCACTTTGGCTCATACAGCACCTCCATCTCCTTAGTTAAGCATAGACCCTGATCGATTCACAATCTAATTACACTGTTACATTCAAATTGCCTTAAAATAACCAAAGCCGATTTTTATTAACAAAAATTTGACAATATTTTACAATTATCATTATTAAAACGCTAGCAAATCAACCAAGAAACCCTGAGAAAGTCACGGCTAAACCCCCAGGCAACAAGTCGATTACAATATCTGAATGCATCTAAACTTGTTATAGGCAAACAACTTGTTATGTTAATATACTGTGTATGCATCCTCGAAACACAGAATCTATGAATATTTGTCACTCCTGTCACTTTCAACAGGATCAAAAATACAGTTTTTGTGGGCACTGTGGCCAGTCTTTCTTTAAGCAATGTGGCTACTGTCATCAACACGTTCCCAATCACTTTCATTTCTGTGGCTATTGTGGCAATAGCGCCCACCACGCCATTCATCCTCAGGCAGCACCCGCAGGAATGCCCCAGCAGTTTCAGCCAAGTTATTCGGTGCCAGTTCAGCAGCCAACGGTTCAATATCCTATTACACCCGCTCAACCTGCCTATACGCCTGCGACATCAAATCAGGCAGCAGCCCAAACATCTCAGTCAGCCCCACTAAACCCTACTGAGCAAGCCCCTGTCCAGCCCAAGCCTGCTCAAAAAGAAACAGCACCAGCTGCCATGCCGCAGTCAGCAGTCGCCCGTGTTTCTGAGCGCCGCCCGGTTGCCGTCTTGTTTTGCGATATTTGTGGCTTTACCGCCATGTCTGAAAAGCTAGATCCTGAAGAAGTCTCTAATATTATTCAACCGCTGTTCCAGCTCTGCAATCAAGCTATCAGTAAATATGGCGGCGTTGTTGAAAAATTCATTGGCGATGCCATCATGGCCTTATTTGGCGTCCCGATGACACACGAAGATGACCCCGAGCGCGCCGCCATGGCAGCGATCGAAATGCGTCAAATTATTCAAGATTTTGGCGCTGATCTAGAGAAAAAAATGGGCTTTGGTCTAAATATGCGCATCGGCCTGAATGTCGGCCTGGTGGTAGCAGGCAGCGTAGATATTGACGCCCATGGTGGTAAAAACTATCAGGTCATGGGTGACGTGATCAATACTGCTGCACGCATGGAGCAAAACGCAATCCCCGGACATATCCTGGTCACTGAGGAAATGTATCTTTTACTCAAAGATAGCTTTGAACTTAAAGCCGATAAACTGATTGTTGCCAAAGGTAAAAAAGAGCCACTTCAATCCTACGAATTGCTCGGTATCAGGCAATTACGTCAACGCACCCGTGGCATTGGCAACACAAAAACCGCCTTAATTGGTCGTACTCAGATTTTGAGCGAATTGCAAAAGAATGCAGAACAAGCCTTAGCAGCTCAAACACCGCATAGCCTGCTGATCGGTGGAGACAGTGGCTTTGGTAAAACCCGCCTGGTTGAAGAACTGCGGCAAGTTCTAGCTCCCCAAAAATTACGCTTTATACAAGGCAACGCGACTTCTTATAGTCAGAATTTCAGCTTCTTTATGCTGCAAAGCCTGGTGCGTTCTATGCTCCAAGTTGATGAAACCAGTGCTCCCAATAAAGTCATAGAACAGATTTCCCAGTTTTTGCAAGAACTAAAGCTTGGTAATGCAGAAATGACGGGGCGTCTACTGGAGTGTTTACTCTACCCGCATTTAGATATTCCCAAATTAAAGTTAATCTCACCGGAGCGCTTACAACAGCAGATTTTTCGGGCTGTCGGCGATATTTTAATACAATTAGCGACAGATCAAGGTGTTTACTTACATTTAGATGACTTGCAATGGTCTGACCAACTCTCATTGCAATGGCTGGCTGAACTCCAAAAAAGAGTGAACGGCACCCAATCACGCTTCATTGTCGCGACGAGCGCTCGCCAGCTCGATTTAGAGAATACTGATCTCATATGGAATTGGGATCAAGAGTTAGAAGCCCTTAGCGAAGCGGATAGTCAGCGCTTAATTTTAAACATATTGGAAATAACAGCAGATGCTCCCCTGTCACGCAATCTAGAAGCCTTGAGCAAGGCCATCGTTTCTCGTTCAGCTGGCAACCCCTATTATATTGAAGAAGTTCTGCGCAATCTGTTTGAATCCAAATTACTTGTCAATCAAAATGACAGCTGGGAACTGACTTGCCCGATTAAAGATTTACCCCTGCCCAATTCAGTTCAACGTCTGATTATGTCGCGTTTTGATCGCTTGCCTGAGCAAGAAAGACACTTATTACAGAGCCTTTCGGTGATTGGCCCCAATATTTCTTCAGAACTTGCTGAAGCCATGTTCGATACCCCAGATCTGATTACACATCTTGATTCGTTGGCAAATTCCGGATTTATTCGTATTCATACCTGTCAGCGAGGCAAAGAATACGTTTTTAATCAGACACTGGCGCAAGAAGTCATTTACAACACCCTTGTCAAACGACGTAAGCACCTGATTCATCAACAAATCGGAGAAACACTGGAGAAATTACATATGTCTGATCCCAGCCAGGTACTGGATTTGTTAGCTTTTCATTTTTCACGCACGCCAGATCTACCCAAAGCAGTCCACTACCTCAACTTATCAGCCGAAAAAGCCAGCCGATTATATGCCAATCAACAGGCCAATGAGCAATATGAAGAGATCTTAGATATCTTGCAACAGCTCGAACCAGATAGTTTAATCAGCGTCAGTCTCAATCAGCGCGATTGGATGAAAGCCTCTCGTTTAGAGCACCATGTTTTGCATAAGCGCTGTGAGCTCAAACTCTTAACAGGCGCTTATGATGAGGTCCTGACATTGGTTGAAAAAGCCTTTGAAAAGGACCTGACTGTCTTAGAAAAAAGCCGTTTTCTCTATTGCCGAGGACGCGTTTTAGAAAAACGATCCGAGTTTGAGGCCGCACACACCGTCTTTGAAGAAGCACGCCAGCTTTTGGGCGATCGTGAGCCACAAGAACAAGCACGCCTTTTAAATGCGATGGGCTGGGTCTCACGTTGGATGAACAACTATGAACAGGCTTTAGCTTCCTGCCAGGAAGCTCTAAAGCTATTAGAAGAAACACCCGATATGGAGCAAATTGCTTATGCCCACAATGTGTTGGGCGTGGTCTATTTTTATCAGCATAACTGGGAGCAATCCTTAGATCACTATCAGCAAGGTCTCAAGATTCAGAAACAGATTAATGATATTTGGGGACATGCCAATAGCCTCAGTAATATGGGCAATGTATACTTTATGACCAATCTCTGGCCTGAGGCCATTATCGCCTTTCAAGAGAGTCTCGACTTACGAAATCAATTGGGTGATCTTGAAGGCCTGGCGACATCACATAATAACCTTGGGCACGCCTTCCAAGAATTGGGTGATTATGCCACAGCAGAAATGCATATTCAACAAGCTCTGACAGCCTATCGCGAAATGAACCATGGCGTCGGTCAAGCCGTAGCCCTCTGTAATTTAGGATCTGTCTGTTTTAAACAAGAGCAAGAAGAAGATGCCTTGAATCACTTTAATACAGGCATTGCCATGCTTGAAGCCCAAAAAATGGAAAGTTTCTTACCGGAAGCTTATAATCATCGCATTCAAATCTATCTGAACCAATCCCAATGGCAAGAGGCGCAAGAACATCTTGAAAAGAATCGCCCCTCAATAGAAAAGTACGGCGATCCCCTACAAAAAGGGCGTCTGGAACGTTTAGATGGCTATTATCACCTGCAGCAGAAAAACTATGAAGCAGCAGAAAGCCATTTAAATAAAGCCTTAGAAGATCTACAAAATTGTGATCACAAGGCAGAATGCCAGCTATTGTATCAACATTTAAGCGAACTGCACCAGCAACAAAACTCGAGTCAAGCCAGTTATTGGCAAGAGTTAGCAAGTACAAACCAACCTGAAACACAGTCATAAGGAGCTCCTATGTCAGAACTTATTGAATTACTTAAATCATCCTTTCTTTTTAAAGATCTTTCTGATCCTATCCTCGCAAAAGTCGCTGAGCGACTGAGTTTTGAAGAATATCACCCCCGCGAGACGATTTTCCGTGAAGGAGCTGAGGGAGATGCGCTTTTTTTGATCCAAAAAGGAGCTGTTGAAATTCGCAAGCGTGATCAAGAAAGCGGCATCGAGTTCCATCTGAATCGCCTGGAAGCGCCTTCCGCTTTTGGTGAAATCGCCTTATTAAAAGCCGCTCCCCGCAGCGCGTCAGTCGTCGCAATTGAAGGCACACGCACAGCTATCTTAAAAGGTGATGACTTTAAAAACCTGGCACTTAAGCTGCCTGAATTTGCGATGGCCATGGCCCAAAGTCTGGCCGAACGTGTCGACGAACTCAGTAAAGAGCGACGCTTAACCTTTAGCCAATTATCACAATTGGATTATGATGCCAAAGTCATGTCGATGTTGCCCAAAAAGATAATGATGGCTCACCAAATGGTGCCTCTGGGCTATAATGGCAGCTTCCTCTCTGTGGCAATGGTCAATCCACATAATCCCGATGCAATGGACGAGCTCAGAAGACAGGCACCCGGCGTGATGATCGAGCCTGTTGTCGTCAGCGAAATAGACTTCAAGCGTTTTATCGAATCGGTCTATGATCGCGTCACCAGCGGAGAAGCTGCAGCAGAAAATAAAGCCAGCTCAGACATTACCGAGCTGATGACTTCATTAGACGACGATTTACGTGACTTAAATAGCCACGATGAAAACTCAATTGTACGCTTGGTGCAAAAAATGTTGATTGAAGCCAATAGTCAGAGCGCTTCAGAACTCCATATTGAACCCCGTGCTGAATCGATTCAGATCCGTCAACGGCGCAATGGCATCCTCGAAAACCTCACCACCCACCCCCGTAAAATTCAGTCGGCTTTAATTAATCGCTTTAAACAAATGTCTCACTTAGATCTTGAAAAAACCACGCCGCAAGCAGGCACGATTGCCTTACTTGAAAATGAAAGAGAAATCAATTTTCAAGTCAGTACTTTGCCTACCCGCTTTGGTGAAAAGCTCGTGGTCAAGCTCCCTGAAACGGGCAGTGTACCCGCCCTTGCCAAATTAGTCACCAGCTCTCAAGAGTTACAGAGCATCAGCCAGCTCTTAACTTTGCCTTACGGCTTAATCCTCGTGATTGGACCGCCAGGCTCAGGTAAGACCACCACCCTCTACAGTATTTTACGCCAGCTCACCGAGCGTAATCTCAGCGCCTATGCCCTCGGCAACCATATGGCCTTTGATCTGCCAGGCATTAACCGCATTGCGCTTGATGAGAACAAACTCAGCATGAAAGAAGCCTTTCAAGCGACTCTAAAGCAAAACCCCGATGTGATCTTACTGGAAGAGCTGACCGATATAGACAGCTTTCAAATGGCAATTGATACGGCCATGACCGGCCATCTGGTGATCAGTAGTTTTGCAGCCGTTGACTTAGAGTCTGCGATTCAACGCTTTGAAATGATGGGCGGTCAGAAATCCAATTTATTTGAAGCCCTGGCTGGTACTATCACCCAACGCTTATTGCGCCGCTTGTGCCAATCTTGTCGCAAGTCTTTCACCGCAGAGCCCATGATGCTGGAGCGCCTGGACTTAGACCAACACAGCACGCTTTATCGCCATCAGGGCTGCTCTGTCTGCGAACAAACCGGTTATCGTGGACGTCTGGGACTCTACGAAGTTCTGGTCAATAATAGCGAAACCCGGCGCTTGCTCAAAGCAGATGCAATCAACGAAATGTACTCCAAAAGTTTTGTCAGCCTGAGAGAATTAGGCCAAGAGAAATTAATCACAGGCGAAACCACACCCCAGGAATTGATTCGCGCCTTGCGCTTATAAGCCGGACTGTGAAGCACAGATCTATTGCTACTAGCTGTTCGTATACTCTCGTATAAAGAGGGTGTGTTAAGATGAATACTATCCCGATTAGCAGAGGTGGCAATAGATTATGGCAACAGCGGTTCAGACCCAAACCCCCCAGCAGATTTTAAAACAGGTTTTCGGTTATGACCAGTTTCGGCCCTTACAAGCTGAAATTATCGACGGTCTGATTGCCGGTCAAAATGCCTTTGTCTTGATGCCTACGGGGGGCGGTAAATCTCTCTGCTTTCAGATTCCAGCCCTACTGCGACCGGGGGTGGCGATCGTGGTCTCACCCTTGATTTCACTGATGAAAGATCAGGTCGATGCCCTGCAAGCCAACGGCGTCAAAGCCGCTTTTTACAATTCGTCACTGGGCTCCCAGCAGGCCCGCCAGGTGCTGGCCCAATTACACAATAACGAGCTAGACTTGCTCTATGTGGCCCCGGAAAAACTGCTCTCTGAGAGTTTTTTAGAACGCCTAAATGAAATTGAAGTCTCGCTCTTTGCAATCGATGAGGCCCATTGTATTTCGCAGTGGGGGCACGACTTTCGACCGGAGTACAGCAAGTTAGGTCAGATCCGTGAGCTCTACCCTGAAATCCCCTTGATCGCTCTAACAGCCACAGCCGAAGCCCACACCCGCCAGGATATCTTAAAATTGCTCAAGATCGCCCCCGAACGTGAGTTTGTTTCGGGCTTTGATCGCCCCAATATCCGCTATACCGTCCTGGATAAATCCAAACCCGAAGAGCAATTGCATCGATTTTTGCAGCAACATGTTGACGAGGCTGGAATTGTCTATTGCCTGAGCCGCAAACGGGTCGAAAAGGTGGCTGAGCAATTACAAAAACGAGGCTACCCAGCGGCCGCTTACCATGCGGGTCTGGGAGCCAACCAGCGCCGCGATGTGCAAGCCGCTTTCTTGAATGACGATCTACAAATCATTGTGGCAACGGTAGCCTTTGGTATGGGTATCGATAAGAGCAATGTGCGCTTTGTGGTGCATTATGACTTGCCCAAAAATATCGAGAGCTATTATCAGGAAACCGGTCGTGCCGGGAGAGATGGTCTGGCCAGTGAAGCCCTGCTCTTGTTTGGCTATGGGGATGTCGCGATTGCCAGGGGCTTAATTGAGACCAGTGATAATGACGAGCGCAAACGAATTGAAGGCTATAAGCTGAATACGATGGTGGGCTTTGCGGAGGCCCTGTCGTGTCGCCGCCGGATTTTAATGGGCTATTTTGGTGACAGTCTGGTGACCGACTGCGGCAATTGCGATATCTGTCTCAATCCCCCCGAAATGATCGATGTGACTGTCGATGCTCAAAAAGCACTCTCGTGTATTTATCGCCTCAATCAACGCTTTGGCATGGCTTATGTGATTGATGTCTTGCGCGGCGCCCAAAAAGAGCGCGTTTTGAAAATGCAACATGACCAATTGAGCACCTTTGGTATTGGCGCCGATCAACCGGCCGATTATTGGCGTGCTTTACTGCGTCACCTGGTGCATCTGGGTTATCTCAGCCAGGATGTCGGCAATTATTCGGTGCTCAAATTACTGGATCCAGCCAAAATCCTGATGCGTGGCAAACAAGAGCTGGTCATGGCTCAGCCTCGGGTGCGCGCCAGCAATAAACAGCCCAAGAAAGCGCGTCGCAAAGCCGGTGAAATCGATTATAACCCCGCCTTGTTTGACTTATTGCGTCAAGAACGCAAGCGCCTGGCCCAGGAAGCCAATCTGCCACCTTATGTTGTTTTCTCTGACGCCAGTCTGGCGGAAATGGCTGAGCAGATGCCGCAGAATGACAGCGCCTTGTTAAACATTCACGGTGTGGGCCAAAACAAACTCGAAAAATATGGTGCCTTGTTTTTGCAGGTGATTCAAGACTTTCAAGGGCAGGCATAATTGAAAACTTATTTGCTCTGATCTAAAGTTAGCCAGAGGCTTTTGCAGCTTTTGCTTAAACCACACCAAGCGAGCCCAGCACCACTGCTGCAATGGTAGCTCCCACAGGAATAACCACCGCTACCATTCCAATATCGGCATAGGCCTGTTTATGACTCAGACCACAAATCGCCAACAGAGTAATCACCGCTCCGTTATGAGGCAAGGCATCTAAGCTACCGCAGGCAATGGTGGCGACTCGGTGTAAAACCTCTGGATTGAGCTGAGCCGCCTGGGCCATACCCAAATAAGTGTCTCCTAAAATTTCAAGGGCAATGCTCATCCCGCCTGAAGCGGAGCCCGTAATACCCGCCAGCACAGAGATAGAAATAGATTCTGAAACGAGCGGGTTTTTCGATATGCCCAACATGCCGTTCTTGATTAAATCAAAAGCCGGTAGCTTAGAAATGACGTTACCATAGCCCACTTCTGAACAGGTATTAATAATCGCAAGTAACGAGCCCAGTGCTCCTAGATTAATCGAATTGATGGGTTCGGCAAAGCGTCGCCAGTGCAAAGCCAGCGTACCGATAATGCCCAGGCCCACCGCTAAAATGAGACTCCACTGCCCGATTACTTTATCAGCGGTGGTATTATAGGGGGCGCTTTCGAGATAGCTCAAATCCAGTTGAGGAAAGAACATTTTGGAAAGCACAAAGTTAAAGCCCAGCACCATAATCACAGGCAAGAAAGCAGTGAAAAAGCTGGGGCCTAAATCGGTATCGGCTGGTTTTAACTCGGGCTTTTCAGTGGATGTAATTAAACCGTCGTGATAGCCCTTTCCCTGGCTTTGTGCACGCTTGGCGCGATAATTCAGCCAGGCAACGCCTCCACCAAACATAATCAATGCCCCCACGAGCCCAATAATGGGCGCTGCATAAGTATCCGTGCCAAAATAAGGCATTGGAATCGCATTTTGGATCTGGGGCGAACCGGGCAAAGCAGTCATAGTAAAGGTAAACGAGCCCAAGGCAATAGCCCCCGGAATCAGGCGCTTGGGGATCTCAGCTTCGCGAAAGAGAGCGGCAGCAATCGGGTAAACGGCAAAAGCCACCACAAACAAAGAGACGCCACCGTAAGTAAGCAGCGCACATGACAAGACAATTGCCAGGATCGCTTTGTCTTTACCCAGGCGTTTGACAATGGCCGCTGCAATAGAACGGGCGCTGCCAGAGTCATCCATCACTTTGCCGAAAATAGCTCCCAGTAAAAACAGGGGGAAGTAAGATTTGGCGTAGCCCGCAAAAGAAGTCATGAAAACTTCAGTATAAGAGGCCAATACAGGAACCCCTCCATTGAAGAGTACCGCTAACATTGCCAATAAGGGTGCAAGCACCAGAACGGTGATCCCGCGATAGGCCAAAAATATCAAGAGGCCCAGAGAAATCAAAATACCAAGGGTACCAAGCATGAGGGGGATTTCCAATTTTTTTTCAGCTTAGCACTGCTTTAGTTAGCTGACAAGCTTCGTTTGGGATTGAGACCAGCCTTTGGTTTGCTGTTCATCAAATAGAAGCCAAAACTGATACACTGGCACAAAATAAATGGAGTGATTGTATGACAGAGTTTAAGCTAAAAAATGCGGTTATCACGGGCTCTACTAGTGGTATCGGACAGGGCATTGCGCGTGCGCTGGCCCACGCAGGGTATCGGGTAATGCTCAATGGTTTTGGAGACCCAGACACCATCGAAAACGATCGCAAAGCCCTGGCAGAAGCCTCAGGTATGGAAGTGCGCTATCACGGAGCTGACATGACCCAGCCGGAGCAAATTGCAGATCTGATTGCTCAGACTGAAAAGATCTGGGGCAGTGTCGATGTGCTTGTGAATAACGCCGGTGTACAGCATGTCTCCCCGGTGGAGGATTTCCCTGTGGCCAAATGGGATCAAATTCTGGCGATTAACCTGAGCTCTGCTTTCCATACTATTCGCGCTGTTGTCCCCGGCATGAAAGCCCGGGGCTGGGGACGCATTATTAATCTGGCCTCGGCCCATGCCCTGGTGGCTTCGCCATACAAAATCGCTTATGTAGCTGCCAAACACGGTCTGGCTGGCGTGACCAAGACCGTGGCACTTGAACTGGCTGAAGCAGGCATTACTTGTAATGCGATTTGCCCCGGCTATGTAAAAACACCCCTGGTCGAAAATCAGATCGCAGATACAGCTGCGGCGCGTGGCATGACTGAAGACGAGGTTAAACGAGATGTCTTACTGGCAGCACAGCCAACAAAGGCTTTTACCGAAGTCGAACAATTGGGCGCTTTTGTGCTATTTTTATGTTCAGATGCCGCCCAAAATCTGACCGGGGCCATGCTACCGATGGACGGGGGATGGACAGCGAAATAAGCTCCCCCATTTGTGTTGTTTTTCATTTTACTTAGAAAGAATCCCTGACAATGTCCGTTTATTTTGAGCTCTATACCTGTCGCGATTGTAAACACTCAGTGACCATTGGCTTTGTCGGTCAGAGTCACATGACGCCGGTGTTCTGTAGTGCCTGTCAAACGTCTTTTTCGCTGCAAGCACCCGTTGGGGAGACACTTTTTCAAAGCAGTATAGCCCATACGCTCTATAGCTTTGGCAAAAAAGAAATCGAGAGTCAATCCAAAAAAGGGCGCGTCAAAAATAAAAGGCGGGTGCCTGGCTGGATAGATACAGGTCTAGAAGTTCCGATTCATGAAGATATTTCCCAGTCAGGAGAGCAACTTTTTTTGACCTATACGCCTATCTTTGAGCAAGTCACCTGCCCATCCTGCCAGGAAATGAGCACACTCATGAGCTATCAGGATTATGTAGAACATTGCCGACAATGCGGTAGCCAACGCATGGAAGCTTCGGAAATGTGAGCTGCTATTGCCCGATTGGCCAGACAACCTTGCTCAAGAATGGCAGATGAAACAGCAAGGGAACGGGGATAACCAGGCACAAAATAGTCCAACAGCGACCGACGAGTGGGTTCTTATCAATCGGACGCCCTTGACGATAGAGCTGTCTTTCGATCGCCATCAGCAGCCCATGAATTAGAAAATACAGCAACGGCAAACCATACGCTGCCTGCACTGCAAAGCTAATCGCCAGTTCATGCAACACACCAGAAAAAGCAAAGGCTGCCCAGGCAGCAATGGCTTTGCTCCCCCCTTGATTTAAGGGCTGATAAATCGCAATCCGCGTCATTTCTGAAAAAGCCAGGTTCCAGCGCTGACCCCAAAAATCGGTCAAACTGGTCGCCAATAAAGGGGCTCGAAAAAGCGTCTGACAGGCTACGCCCTGCCGCTGCCAAAAATAGGCCGCCAGATTGAAGAGGCCAAAGTGCACTGTTAGACTTAAGCCTGGCAAAAGCAATACCGTCAATAAAATCTTTGACTGGGTCAGCGGCCAAAGCCAATGAGCCAGTAGTATGAATACCAGGCCCAGGATCAGTTCAAAGCAGCCTCTGCGGAGCAAGTCGCGATCGGCTGCCGCAGGTATCGTCTCGGCAAACAAGAGTGGGTTCATGCCTGGCCATAAAACAGCAAAGCCCAGCCATTGTTTTAAACCCAGCCGATAATCATGCTGGCGCTGGCTGGTTAATAAGACAACGATTTTCATGGCATAGAGCAAAGGCCCGCAAAGCGCCAGCATCCGGAAACCAGCGGGTTCATTTAAGCTCAGCAGGTGGGCGATCACAACACTCAGCCCAACCAGAGGCCAGCCCCAAACAGCGCTTTTACGTTGGCGAGCTAGCAAATAGCCGCTAAATAATAACGCCAGCAATAAAATGATAATCCCGGCCGGAGCAGCCAGTGAATGGGGCCAGTAAGCGCTCACAATACAGACCAGGCCAGATAAGCCAGAGTGCCATAGACCAGTGTCAGATAGATAAAGAGCGATTCCAGCGCAATCTCAGCCAGCAGATAGATTTTGCCTTGCGGGGCGCTAGAGCGATCAAAATAAAACAATTGGATCAAGACACGTGCTCCCCAATAGAGACAGATAAAGGCCGAGACCACCGCCGAAAGCCCAGATGGCTGTAGCAAAAACTGCGGTGCGAAAAATGACAGCAGGCCAAAGGCAAGATTGGTGCTCCAGATATATAAAGAATAGACCCAAAACATTTGACGGGTTAAAGGGTTGAGTGGGGCCAGTTCTTGCTTCCAATTGAGGACAGCGGGGATCTTAATGCTGCCAATACACAAGACAATTTGGCCTAATCCCCCCAAGACCAATAAATAATAAAGCAGATTTTCCATGCGCTTCACTCCAGTATTTTATGACATTATTGACTCTAGCCTAAGCAGCTTTTAGATTCGTTAAAATGACGTCTATCAAACGAATAAAATAAACTGAATGCTTAATTCAGCGCTTTAACTGACATTTGTATCGGTGCCAGCACCGTTTTGCGATCGGGTTGGTCTAAGACCAGCAAACGGGAAGGGGGCATTTTCATTTTCCCTTGTAAGCCTGCTCGTAATCTGAAATGGAAACTCAATTCTTTGCCAGGTTTCAGAGCTTTGGTACGCAAGTTGAGATAGGCCGCGTTTTGTTCAAAACCAGCCAACCAATCGGCATTAGCACTGTCTTGCAGCGTATCTGTTAAGACCGTGAAACCTGCAGGCAAACCGATCTGGAGCCCCAGTTCAGGCTCACCGCGTAAATGATGCTGGAAGCGTACCAACACCGGGATTTCTTCTTCGGGCACCAGGTTCTCTGCTTGCGGCACCCGCACCTGTAATCTGAGATCGTCATCCTGGTGAGCCGGTTCTAAAGCCATACCAAAGAGTTTAGCTTGCTGAGTATACCAGTTTGCTTCAAAGCGATGCGCCAGTGTCAGGGTATTCCAGCCTGGGCTTAAGACCGAAAACGGTGACACAAGTGACTGTTGCGTGCGTGGGGCCAAATCCAGGGATTGTGATAGACCCGGTGTTAATTTCAAATCAACCGTTTGCGCGCTAGTTAAAGGGTTAACGATCGTGACTGGAATTTGCAATTGGTCACCAAGCATCACCACCGTGGGCGCTGTTAGACGCGCAAGCACCGCCGGGCGCACGGTCAGCAAAGTATGATCTGGCTTATCGCTGACCGGCAGCGTTGCCGAGCGAGATCCATGAAAGGCCTGGGTAACTATCAATAGTTCACCGGACTCCTGCAAGGCGGGCAGCATCATTTGATTCGAGGCAGCATGCACACTTTGATGAATCAGTTGCGCCTGGGGTTGCCAGTCTAGTAAAGGAGGGATTTGGCTATCTGATTCGAGATTGGCCTGAGTATTGAAAAAGCGATCTGTAGGAGCTAAGCAAAGTATGCCGACTTGTAAGCCAGCCATCACAGTCAGTGATGCCAATGCCAGCAGTGCCCCTTGCGACTGACGCAGTTCTTCGCCTCGCAAAAATACAAAGCTGCGCATCCAGGCCACGCCCAACAAAGCGATGGCAAGACTTACAGCAGCCATCATGGCAGGCGCATAAGCCAGCACAAACCAGAGGCACCAGGATGCTAAGCAAAGCTGGATCAAAGGGATCCAAAAACTCTTTGCTGGCAAAGCTTTACGCAATTGCCAGCAGGCCAGACTGATCACCGTCAGAGCAGAGACAATCACGATCACAGCAGCAATACTCCAAAACGCGACTGACACCACCCAGGAGAGCATTAATAAGCAGCATCCCAGAAGGCTCAGAGAAAAGGCTGTCCAGCGACCGATTTTTAAAGCTTTTAAATGAACAGGGTTAGGAAAAGGCCGTCGATGCAGCTTGACCCAATCAAGCAGGGATTTCTGTAACCAAAATCCGGGCCAGGCCACCAGTAATAAACCCAACAAAAGCCAACAAAAACGAGCCCCAAAAGGCGCATTTTTGGCTTCAGGGAATCCCAGAGCTTGAAAATCTGCTGGCGGTGCCTGGAGCAATTTTGAGCTGATGCCAGCGGATTTATAAGCCTGCACCAACACGCGCGTTTGTGCGGCATCAGGGGCTAGCTGAGAGGAGGAGTCAGCAGCTAAGGAGACCGTTAATGCTTGTAGGGCGTTGGGCGTCGCTGGTTTTATTTTTAAGCGAGTCGATCCAGACTCAGTGAAGCCATCACTTTGTGGCCATAAAAGAGCTTGTTGCTGGCCAGCCTCGTCTACCAAATAGAGAGCCTGGGGCGTCTCTGAAGCCAAACTTGAAAGCTCATTTTCACCCGGTTGCACTGCGAATAGACCTGTCACAGCAGCTTCAGCCGAACCTTTATGAATCAGATAATGTAAGTTCAGTGCCTTTCTGGCCAGCAGATAGGGTTGACGCTGCTGATTGAGCTTGAGCAACCAATCTCCAGTCTCAATTTTCAGCTCCATCTCGCCCTGAAAAAGATTCCCCTGGGCATCTCCCAGTGAATAAACCAACGGACTCGTGATTTGCTCCGCTTGCAAATGCACCTCAGCGCGCCCTGCTTTAACAGGCCAGTTTTTCTCCATGATGCGTACCCAACCGCTGGCCAGGGGTTGTCGCTCACGATTCAAAATCCAGAGGTGAAGGGTCTGAGCCTGATTTTTTAATAAGACCTGACTCGCAGCAGACACCTGGAAATTGGCTAAACGCTGCTCTGGAGTGATCTGAAAAGTCAATTTTTGTGGCTTATGGCGAGTCTGTTTATTCGATAGAAAATTGACTTCCAGCTGGTACTCTGCTGGGGGCAGTTCTGTCGGTAAAACCAGAGTAGGAGCAGTCAGAGAAAGCTGGTGTTTCAAATCCCAGCTTTGCAAAAGCGCTTCAGCATTGCGTAATTCCACTTTAATATTGCCTGCCTCAGCAGAGCTAACTGTTAATGGCAGCAAATCCCCTGCTTGCATTTCGCTGAGCCCCAGCTGAGCCTGCCAACTGACTTCGGGCTGCACTTGCAGGGTGAAATCACGCACAGGCAAAGCAGAGCCCACAGCAGGTTGTATACGCAAAAGATAAGTCCCGGTCGCCAGGGCTGGCAAATGGGATTGCCAAAGTTGTGGCTTTCCTGGCTCTTTGTCACTGAGCCGACCCGGGATCAATAAGTCAGTTTCAGGCCCTTTCAGGGTCATCTGATAATCAACACCAGTGGGATTTCGCACTTCGAGGGCGATTTTTTGAGGCGTTTGGGCGGGCAATGTAACCGGAATAATCCCCTGTAAAGGGAAATCAGAGGGTTGCGTTTTGGGGAAGATCCAGCCAAAAGCATCCAGGCCGACTAAACTCAAGGGAATCAAGAGTAGAAATAGCCAGGGCATTCTGGATTTAGATCGCGGGGTGGATTTTTGCACAATCACCTCAAAAAAAAAGTAAAAGCTTCCGCAGAAGCTTTAAACAATTGAGCGGGCAGAGAGGGATTCGAACCCTCGAAGCGACTCACACCGCTTACAGACTTTCCAGGTCTGCTGAATCAACCACTCTCACATCTGCCCAAACATTAGCCAGGTCACAATGACCATCAGGCATACACTGGTCAAACCAGATGCTCAGCAGTATAACATAGGCCTCCCGGTAAGCATAAAGGGGTTCTCTAGAAAGATCTCTACTTTTCTATAAAACACAAGCGAGATTATTTTTGAGCCTGGAGTCTTTCAATACTCGCTGACAAAAGCTCGAGCGCCCAGGCTTCTTGTATGCTGGGCCAGCCCCAACTCCAGAGTTGGCTCATCACCTGAGCTTGCTCATTTGAGAGTTGAGATAGCATTTGCTCTTTAGAAGCTGCAACCTGAGCTGCCATTTGACGTAAGCCGGGCATCTGAACATGTTCAGGGTCAGCTTCAGCTGCAGCCAGATAACGGCTTAAATAATCAACAAAGCTTAGATTAGCAGCTTGAGCATGGGTTTGGAGATATTTTTGATACGCTGGCTGCAAGACTTCTGCCTGGTAAGCTTGCACCGCTTCGGGCTGCAAATTACGACGAACCTGGGCCCGGATCTCAAAGCGAGCCGCTTGTCGTAGAGCCGAGCGTTGTTGTGAATGGAGAGCAGGCAAAGTAGAGTCTGCTCTAAATTGGGGTAAAAATGCTTCGGCAAACTCTGTTAGCAATTGCTGAGCAAATTGCTGATACATTTGTCTCATGGGCATCTGATTAACTGGCAAATCAGCAAAGCCAGGAATTTGTTCTTGATAAGGCCGCTGCTCCTGCAAAGCTTGAAAAGAAGTCTGGCGAATGATGCGCTCTTCGTTGATTTGATTCCAGACATCCTTAAGCATCATGCCTGTTTTGCGATCAATCTCTAAAACTCGCCCTGCCGCAAATACAAAGTTGACGGACTGGGGCTTTACATCGACCTGACTTGCCTGGGCCAGGGTCTCTGGTTCTAGCCAGGACGCAAAACGTTCTCCCTCACGGGTAGAAACACCCAAATTGATAATTAAATGTTCAGCCGTTAAACCCAACTCCAACATGGGCGTTTTTGGCAGCCAATCCTGCTCAATTTCAGCTGGTTTCCCTTGTAAACGCAGGGACTGTGCATTCAAAAACCGCAAGATCCCAAGGGGGTGATCCAGAGAGGCGAAAATTTCTTTAAAGGAAAGATCTCCCCGCTGTAAGCCAGCTTCAGGGACCACTACAAACATTTTGATCATTCCCGGTCGAATGGGGTCAGCCGCATAATCTAGCACCACCCAATAACTGGGTTCGGGATCCTTGTCCATGGCCACAGAAACCAGAGCAAAGCCCCGCTGTTGGTTCATGATCAGCCGAATTCTTGCCTGCCCTTTAGCTGAAACCGCTTGATACTCAGCTTGAAACGATTGTTGTTGATTAAAGGCTGTGCTCAGCTGCTTACTCTCTTGCTGGGCCTGTTCAGCCAGACTGGCAGCCAGGGCAGCCGGTTGCATCAGCGTCATGGCAAAGAGTAGACAAGATATGCTTTTCAGGCTATGGGCCAAACGTCTTTTGCGTTGCATCATATTCTGAAATCTAGCCATTGTCCCGGATAAGCTCATGATCACCTCTTTATACCTATTTTATTCAGTGTGCCATGCATTTAAAGCAAACGGAAATACATCGATTCTGAGCCGTCAATACTAACCAGGAATCAACAGCAGCTAAATAATCCTGTAAACTAAGGATAATAGCTTTTCAAAGGAAGATGATTATGGCTGGAGCCAGTTTGCTCACTCTGATTGACGATATAGCAACTCTTTTGGACGATGTGTCCGTGATGACCAAAGTCGCTGCTCAAAAAACAGCAGGGGTCCTCGGAGACGACCTGGCGCTCAATGCCCAGCAGGTATCTGGGGTCAACCCTGACCGAGAATTGCCTGTGGTCTGGGGTGTCGCCAAGGGCTCGATGGTCAATAAGGCCATTTTGGTTCCGGCTGCACTGGCGATCTCAGCTTTTATTCCCTGGGCGATCACGCCTTTGTTGATGCTGGGTGGGGCTTATCTCTGTTTTGAGGGCTTTGAAAAACTGGCTCACCCCTTTTTGCATCAAAATGATCCTGCAGATCAGCAACATGATCAAGACTTGCGTGAGGCTGTGGCTGATCCAAAATTGGATCTGGTCAAATTTGAGCAGGACAAAATCAAAGGCGCAGTGCGTACCGATTTTATTTTGTCAGCTGAAATTATTGCGATTACCCTGGGTACCGTCGCCGCCGCCCCTTTTATATCTCAGGTCGCTGTACTCTGCGGCATTGCCATGATTATGACCGTCGGCGTTTATGGCTTTGTAGCCGCAATTGTCAAGCTCGACGATCTGGGTTTATACCTCAGTCAAAAAAGCAGCGCCATTAGCCAACATATAGGTAAATTCCTGCTAGCAGCGGCCCCGCTGCTAATGAAAACGCTCTCGGTGCTGGGCACTGCCGCCATGTTTACTGTCGGTGGTGGTATCATTACTCATGGTTTCCACGCCCTCAGCGAGGGAATTGAGCATCTGGCCCATCGTTTGGGAACCTTACCTGCAGCGGGCCGCTTTTTAGAAGGCTTGACCCCGATTTTATTAGATGCCGTCGTCGGCTTGATTACGGGTGCGATTACACTGGGGATAGTCATGCTCTTTGGTAGGCTCTTTAACAAAAAAGAGGCACAGCATGCTTAAAGACAAAACGAACACACTTTTATGCGATAACTTAGGTCATGCCAGGAGAAAACAATGACACAAACAACATTTAAACCTATTTTCGAGAGATTGCGTGCTATTTTAAAAAACTACGCACCAAGTCTCGACTGCACACATGATCTCGAAGACAATTATTATCTCAATACGCGCCATCTGATGAAAAACAAAAAACCGCTCTATTTTGGATCTGTAGCCATCAAAAAGAACTACGTTTCTTACCATTTGATGCCAGTCTACGTTCATCCTGAGCTGCTAGACACGATTTCAAGTGAACTCAAAAAACGGATGCAAGGTAAGTCTTGCTTTCATTTCAAAGCCGATGATCAAAGGCTTTTTGCTGAGTTGAGTGATTTAACAGCAGCTGGCTTTCATCGCTACCGGCAAGCACGAACCCTCTAGTATTATTTCAAGTTCAAAACATTAGTCAGGATTTATACTAAAAGAAAAAAGTGAGGCTTCACCATGTCATCACCAATTCTTAAGCATTTTGCTCTGGGCATGCCCTGGCAAACTCTCGATCCCTTTCTGTTTTGTGTTTACCACCGGGACCACTTTCCCAAAGGAAATCAAAAACTGGGCCCAGCAAGCTCTTTGGCAGGCCGCCACATCGGTCAGGATTTCGTGATCAAAGATGGCTGGCGCATGTATCATGGAGCTGAAGTACCGGGATTCCCTGGCCATCCTCACCGTGGCTTTGAAACCATCACCGTCGTCACCCAGGGGGTTGTCGACCACGCCGACTCCCTCGGAGCTGCCGGCCGCTATGGTGGCGGTGATGCCCAGTGGATGACCGCCGGGAATGGCGTGCAACATTCTGAAATGTTCCCACTGATTGAAGAGAATATCGACAATCCGCTGGAGCTTTTTCAAATTTGGCTTAATTTACCTGCCAAAAGCAAAACTGCTGAGCCCCATTTTGCAATGCTCTGGCAAGAGCAAATCCCAATCGTGTCAGAGCAAGATGCGCAAGGCAACAAGATTGAATTGACACTGGTCGCAGGGGCCTATCAGGGTCAGACGCCGCCCCCTCCTCCACCTGATTCATGGGCAGCTGAAGCCGAGCATGATGTCGCTGTTTGGTTAATCCGATTGGCCCCCAACGCCGAATGGACTTTGCCTACCGCCAATAGCGAAGTTAATCGCAATCTCTATTGTTTCAAAGGAGAGCTCAGCCTCTCTGATCAAAGCTTAGGAACTGAGCAGGGCGTCTCACTAGATGCCAGCCAAAGCGTAAGCCTACACAACGGTCCCCAGGAAACCCGCCTGTTGCTTTTGCAAGGGCGTCCGATCAAAGAGCCGGTCGTGCAATACGGACCTTTTGTGATGAATAATCAGGCTCAAATCGAAGAGACCTTTCGGGATTATCAGGCGACTCAGTTCGGTGGCTGGCCCTGGCCAAGTGCTGAGCCCGTGCATCCGCGTGAAATGGGCCGCTTCGCACGCTACCCCGACGGCCACGAAGAAATCCCGCTGGCTCAGGCAGCGATTCTGCAAACTCAAGAAAGCCAGGCATAAGTAATGTCAGTAAAAAATATTGCAATAGAAATCTGGTCTGATATCGTCTGCCCTTTTTGCTACATTGGCAAACGGCATTTAGAACTGGCTGTGGCCGAATTTAAAAATAAAGAACCCGAAGCAACGATCAATATTCATTGGCGCAGCTTTGAACTAGACTCTCAGGCACCGGCATCAGACGAGCGCTCGATCACAGAGATTTTAAGTAAAAAGTATGGACGCAGCCCAGCAGAAACCCAGGCCATGATCACAAATATGCAGCAAATGGGAGCAAGTGTCGGACTGCAAATGAATATGGCAGGAGTGAAACGGATCAATACCTTTGATTTACATCGTCTCTTGCACTTTGCCGACAGTCAGCAACGCCAAAATGAACTCAAAGAAGCGTTTATGGAAGCTTATTTTGTTGATAACCGTGATTTGAGCCAGCAAAGTGAGATTTTAAAAAGTGTCCTGCAGGTAGGCTTGTCTGAAGAGCAAGCCAGGACAGTGCTGGAGTCAACCCAGTATGCCGAACAAGTCAGAGCAGATCAGGACCTCGGACGTGAATTTGGAATCCAGGGCGTGCCCTTCTTTGTCTTCAATCAGCAACTGGGCGTCTCAGGCGCACAACCCGTCTCGACTCTCGTTGAGGCCTTGCACCAAAGCTGCCAGTCCTAATTTCATCGGTTATACTATGGGCAAAACGAAGGAGCAAATCCATGCCCCCTATTTTTCGGCCCTTTGTATTAAGCCTCTGCTTAACCCTGAGCTCACCGGCCAGCAAGCGTTCCCACTGACACCTTTCCCCGATCAGGAATTCCGCTTTGCTCCAGCAGGGGTACGGATTGTATTCAATCACAAAACAAAACCGATCCAGTTCAGCCTTTTTCAGGGAGGCGGCCAATATCTTTTTACACGTCAAGCCAACCAGGCTGAATGATTAAGAATAGTCTCCACTAGCTGCTCATTTTCTCAATCATCTGCTAAACTTGCTTGTCATCTGAATGGCAGAGGAGAACACCCATGGCGACCCATCGCATAAAATTACTGGTCCGCAATACCCAATTTAAAGATCGTGCTGCGATTAACCGAATTTTAGCCAAAACCTATCCCGGCATGGAAGGCTATCCTGCCAAAGCCATTCAAGCTCAGCTCAATCATTTTGCTGAAGGCCAATTTGTGGTCGAATATGAAGGCGAAGTCGTTGGTTTTTGTATGACTTTTATCGTTTCAGGTCGCAAGGCCTTAAAAAACCATACCTGGACAGATATTACCAATGATGGCTTTGCTTCGCAACACGATGCTACCGCAGATTATCTCTATGGCATGGAAGTCTGTGTCGACTCAGACTATCGCGGAAAAAAAATTGGTGCGCGCCTCTATAATGAACGCAAAAAATTATGCCAACGTCTGGGCCTGAGAGGGATTGTCTTTGGCGCCCGTCTGCCTGGATTCTCTAAGCGCATTAAGCAATATCCCACCATGGAAGAATACCTGGAAGCGGTTTCGACCAAGCGGATTCGTGATGCCACGGTCTCTTTTCAGATGCGCAATGGCTTTGAACCCATTAAAATTTTAGTTGATTATTTGCCTTCAGACACCGAATCCAAAGGCTATGCCGTTTTGATGAAATGGGAAAACCCCCTCGTCGATAAGCAGGGAAAAACCGAAGTCTTATACCATGAAGATGCCAAAGATATTGTTCGCGTTTGCACGATCAATTTTCGCCAACGCGGGATCCGCTCCTTTTTAGATTTCAAAGAAATCATTGAGTATTTTGTCGAAGCCGCTGCCGATTATCGCTGTGATTTTTTGGTGTTCCCTGAGTTTGTTACAATGGGATTTCTGGCAATGGAAAACGCCCGTCAATCACCGGTCAAAGCCCTGGAGCAACTGGGCAATTACACAGAGCAATATGAACATCTAATGTCAGAAGCTGCCGTCCGTTTCAACATTAATATCATTGGCGGCACCCATATCATCAAAGACGAAGACGGGCATATGCAAAATATCTGTCATGTCTTTTTGCGCGATGGCATGGTCTATCGTCAAGCCAAATTACACCCCACCCCTGCTGAAGCCGAATGGTGGGATATTCAGGGGGGCAACAAGCTCTCTGTGATCAACACAGATCGGGTCCCGATTGGCGTTCTGGTAGGCTATGACATTACTTTCCCTGAGCCCGCGCGTCATTTGGTTGATCAAGGGGCCAAAATACTATTTGTACCTTTCCAGGCGGATACCAGCCAAACCTATTTGGGCATTCGGATTTGCGCACAGGCCAGAGCGATTGAAAACCAGTGTTATGTTGCTCTTTCAGGTAGCATTGGCAATTTGCCACGGGTCCGCAATATGGATATCAATTATGCCCAGAGCTGTATTTTGACACCCTCTGACTTTGCTTTTGACCGGGACGGTGTCGCCGCTGATACGTCACCGGATGCAGAAATGGTGGCGATTGCCGATCTGAGTATCTCAGATCTGGTCAAAGCCAGAAACAACGGCACGATGCGCAATCTCAAAGATCGGCGTCATGATTTGTACCGCGTACACTGGAAAGGTAATAATTAGTAAGCAACGCTCAGCGTTTACTCAGGGCCGTAAAGCGCACCACAATTCTTTAAAAAGTCTTGTAGGGGAACTGTCTCGTAAGCAGTAATACTGCTCTCAGCACTGTTTTTGTGATAGGTCCCTGTAGATAAATAGGTCACGGTCTGATTCTTGGCATCAAAATCTGTCAAGACGACATAATGCATAGGTGATTTCAGCAAAGTGATCAGCTCATGCTCTCCACGCTTGACTGCCGAAACCGCGTTCAGATAGGCCGATTTATTACCCAGGATTTTATTTAAACTAAGCATTGAGTCTCGTTCAAAAGGTTTACCTGTCATAGATTCGATTAAAGGCTCGATCAAAAATGGGTTGCCCCCCCCGTTACCGGCAAATTTCGTCTTCAATCCGACGTCATCTTTTTTGGCATTATAATCCGCCCAGTCGGTGAGCTGTACAAGTGCCTTCAGGCCCTTATCGAGTAAATTATCACTGGCTTTGGTTTTCCAGGCCCGATCACCGCCAAACAAAGAAATATCTTGCATGACAGCTGATTGAAAAAGAACATCACTGAGATCCCGCTTGTCATGATCCTTGCCATTGTTAAAAAGATACTTCGGCTGGTCTTTCAGATAATCCCGTGTATCTGCGGGTAGTTTAATTGAGGAGCCATCGCGCAATTTAGCCTTGCCTTGAGTCGCCAAATTTTTCATAATATGCACCATTTCAGCGGGATCATTGGCTGTCATATAGTTTTGAATAGCTGCAGAGCCACAGGTAAATTGCGGGCCCTGAAATATTTCTGAGCGATCTGCTAAGCGTGAAATCAGCTGTTTGGTGACAGCCTGAGTCGAAATTTCGGGGTAAACGCCTTTAGCCTGAGAGAGCGTGCTCAATTGACTTAAAATCGTTTGTCCCTGGGCATCTTGTTTCAATAAAATCGGCGACGGCCCCCGCGTCATGCTTTCAAGGCTGTCTGCCAAATCAGGAAATCGCTGTTGTAATAAAACCAAATCTTGTTGTTGTGCTGGGCTCAGCTCTGAGATTAAAGACACGGTATGTTTAGATTCTGCTTGCGGATAATCTGTTAGGACTTGCGAATCTTGGCTTACCTGTTCTGACGCCATCGCGATAGAAACCGAGTCGGTTTTCTCAGTTTGATTGATCGAAACCGATTGATTAGACACACTCGGTGCCATTGAGCCTGAAGACCCATTGATTTGCATAGACTCACCTCACTATATATTTTCGCCTCAAGTCAAGGAAATCTTGCTAAAATCAGGCGCTATCGATTACCAGGCCTCGTAATGAATTAAGGCTTTCATTACCCCCATTTTCAAAAGTAATTGTTCGACCTCAAACAACATTTTTTGGGGGCCGCAGAGATAATAATGCGCCAGTTGTGGGATCGCCAATTGCTTGAGCCAGGATTCGCTAATGCGTCCCTGATGGTCGATCCAGCCGGGCATTGCGTTTGTCGTGGCCCGACTGAGATTAAACCAGGCTTGCATGCGCTCAGAAGCCTCACAAATAGCCTGAATATCTGAGAGAAAAGCAAATTCAGCTGGGTCAGCCGCAGAATAAATCAATGAAGCCTGGCACTCAGACCAACGATTGGCGACCGTTCGAAAAATACTAAGTAAAGGGGTCACGCCAATTCCGCCAGCGATCAAGACGACTTGATCACCCATTTCTGGCAGAAAAAAAACATCTCCCATGCCATGAGGAGAAATTTGAAAAGTTTCACCCAGCTGAGCCTGACTATGTAAATGCTGAGCTACCGGATGAGCTGATAATTTGATAGCTAAGTCCAGAGTTTGATTGACTTCCATCGCAGCTGAACAAATCGATAAGCCAAGTACATCCTGATGCCCATCATGGTTCCAAAAGAGATCTAGCCACTGGCCTGCTTTAAAAGAGAAAGGCCGTTCGACTTCAAGAGTCAAGCGTTTGACCGTCGGGGTTTCGGTCTGTATCGTTATCAAGCGGGCATTAAGGTATTCCATGGGTATCTCTCAGTTTCGTTTAACAATCTAACACCTTTAGCTTACAATACGATCGACGACATATACCCCTTTTAAAACAAATGGAAGTGGACACCGTATTTAAGCTATCAAGAAGCCGTAAAATCGGGTTGTACTGGCAGCTAAGCTTTCTCCATTTCTAAATTTAAACTTTCCTTTGGGTCCTCTATATGCTTGTCTCCTGTACAATAGGTCTAGTTATTTTGGTCAGAGGAAGGTTTTTTATATGTGCGGCATTATTGGATATATTGGCTCAGCAGACGCTGTGGATATTCTTTTAGAAGGCTTACAACGCCTGGAGTATCGCGGTTATGATTCAGCAGGAATCGCAGTTCTGAATACGGGTCAAATTCAGATGTCTCGTGAAGTGGGTAAACTCAACAATCTGATCAAAAAACTGGCCTTAGAACCCCTATCCGGTTCGATTGGCATTGGGCACACACGCTGGGCTACCCATGGTCGCCCCACAGAATATAACGCCCACCCCCATACAGATGGCGATCAGCAATTGGTAGTGGTACATAATGGCATTATCGAAAACTACCAGGCTCTCAAAGAGCGTCTGACAGCCTCAGGCCATCAATTCAAGTCTCAGACCGACACTGAAGTCATTGCCCACCTGATTCAATCACATTATAAAGGTGATCTGAAAGCTGCCGTCCTGGAAGCCAGTCAGGATCTAGAAGGCGCTTATGCACTCTGCGTGATGCACAAAGACCATCCCGATCACCTAATCGCAGTCAAAAAAAACAGCCCTTTATTACTCGGAGTCGGCCCCGACGCCAATTATATAGCCTCTGATGTGCCCGCCATTTTACGCCACACCCGCGAAATCATCTATCTGATGGACGACCAACTGGCTGTCGTCAGTCAAAATGAGATTCAGATTTGTGACCTGGCCGGTCAGCCCGTAGAGTACGAGATTGCCCATATTGATTGGAATATTGTGGCCGCAGAGAAAATGGGCTATGACCATTTTATGCTCAAAGAAATCCATGAGCAACCCACGGCCTTTGCCCAGACCATTTCAGGCCGTGTCTCTGAAAGCGAACAACGCTTTTACTTAGAAGAAATGCAGATTTCAGACGAGCAACTCAAACAAATCGATCGTATTCAAATTATAGCTTGTGGAACCGCTTTTTATGCCGGTCTTAGTGGCAAATATATGATCGAAAAACTGGCACGCATCCCTGTTGAAGTCGCCCTCGCTTCTGAGTATCGTTATAGTGATCCCATTATCACCCCCAAAACCCTGGTGATAGCAATCTCCCAATCAGGGGAAACAGCCGACACCCTGGCGGCCATTCGTCTCGCCAAAGCGCAGGGAGCAATCACTTTGGGTGTAATCAATTCCAAAGGTTCCGCGATTACCCGTGAGGTAGATGGCACCTTGTATATCCATGCTGGCCCTGAAATATCGGTCGCATCGACCAAAGCATATATGGCCATGCTAGCAGCTTTACAAGTTCTGGCTTTGCATCTGGCCTTTTTACATCAGCGGATTCAAAAAGAAGCTCTGGGCGAGTATATCCATCTGCTCAAAACCCTGCCGCGGATTATGGAAGAAACCTTAAAGTCGGTGGAGCCTCAGGTTCAGGAAATCGCAACTCATTTATTGCGTTATCATCACTGCCTCTATCTGGGTCGGGGAATCAACTTCCCCACCGCATTAGAGGGAGCGCTCAAGCTCAAAGAGCTCTCTTATGTACACGCTGAAGGTTACGCCGCTGGCGAGCTCAAACATGGCCCGATTGCACTAATTGACCCCCTGATGCCAGTGATCGCCGTCGCCACACAAAGTGAAACCTACGATAAAATCTTTTCAAACCTGGAAGAAGTCAAAGCCCGAGACGGTAAAATTATAGCCATAGCAACGGAAGGCGACCAGCGAATTCAGGAAGTCGCAGAAGATGTGATTTTTGTGCCTGAAGTGCCTGAATTACTCTCACCGATGATCAATGTTTTACCCTTACAATTACTGGCATACTATGTCGCCCTGCGACGAGGTTATGATGTCGATCAACCCCGTAATCTGGCAAAATCCGTAACGGTCGAGTAATTGTGCCTTTTTTAATTGCTGTCGCTATCTGGATCGGATTGTGCTGCAATCTTTCAGCTCAGGCTCAGGAGCAGGCTGAATTTAATTCTCGCTGGTATCTGGGCCCTGTTTATCAAATGGATAGCTTAACGCTCCCTGGGGTTAGCAGCTCTACTACGGATCAGCTTTTCGGGCTTCAGGGGTTTCATCGCTTAAACCCTTATTTTGGCAGTAGTGGCAGCTTATTTTTCATTCCTGAAGACAGCAGTATTGCATTTCAATTGAATACGCGCTGGATTTGGCCCCTACCTTTTATCGAACCCTATGCTGGCGCCAATTTGCATTACCTAAGCCGAGATGGTGGCGGACTTTCCCTGGTTTTTCAGCCGGGTCTTCTCATCCAATTTGAAAAAACACCAGTGCTAATTGACATCTATGCATTGGCTCGCTACGACCTGATTACAGCTGTTTTCAACAATCAGTATGCACCCGCAGCTCGCTTTGGCTTTGGGGCGACATTCATGTTTGAATTACCTGAATAAATAAACTAAATAATCGGCTCAATACTCTGGATTTGCCAATAAGTCTTGGCTTATCTTAGAATAAAGATCTTGCAAGATCTTACAATTGATAATATACTTTCAAACAATGATAGCAATGAATGATATTTCAAAGGATAAACGATACCAATGGCAAAGCAAAGACTGAGTCCCGAAAAAAGAAAAAACAAATTAAGCGATTTCTTCAAGTCTAAACCCGATCAGGCTTTTCAAGTCAAAGAGCTAAAAGTACTCTTATCAAATAAAGATGAACCGACTTTAAGACGTGATCTAGATGATTTAGTCAAAGAAAACAGCTTAAAGAAAAGCAAAGATACCAGTGTCTATCCCAATCGCGCTTATTATCAAAACAGTAGTAAAAGCAAAAAGGCTGTAGCAGCTTCCAAAACAAGCGAAAGCCCCCCCGCTAAACAGTCAGCAGCAACCGCCAAAAAAGTAAAAGCGTCAAAAACAGGAACTAAAAAACCCACGAATAAAACCAAGTTAAATCCTTCTAAAGCAGCTAGACCCACCATTGCTGAAGTTCAGACCTCGATTGCAGCAGCAAGTCAACCAGCCACTAGCAAAGCCGCACCCAAAGCGAAAACCAAAAATAAACCGGCTAAAAAAATAGCAACCAAAAGCAATCCTCTGGGTAAACGCGCTGCAGCCCGTGAATTAGAAGCTCGCATTATTGAGATGGTTAAAGCTCAGCCTGCGACCGTTTCTGAAATTACCACAACGCTCAACCGTCAGCGCCCTACCATTGTCAAAGCACTCGAGCGCCTGTCTGAAAACGGAACCCTAACACGTACCAGCGATAAACGCCCTTTTTACTATTCTATCGCCTCAGACAATGCCCTGAAGACACAAGTGCCCACGGCCGTAAGCCCTGCACCTGTAAAGGTCAGTTCAGCTCAGAATACAGCCAACTTATCTTTAGAAGAATCTCCCGGCGTGGCACAAGTCACCGTGAACGCAATCTTGGATCGCCTCCTGGCCTCAGAGCGCCGTCTCTGGGAACTTGAGCAAAAGAAATAAGCTGCGGTGAGATTTGCAGATCCAGCCTGGTTCGCGCTCTTTTTATTGATCCCTATTTACCTGGGGTTTAAATGGAAGCAGCGCGGGCGTCAACAAGGCTTGCCCTTTGCTCCCTGGACAGACTTAAAACAAGTCACAGGCCGCCCAGGGAGCCTTGTTATTTTTTATTTAATGCAGTTTGCTTTTTTTAGCTGTATCGTCTTTGCAATGGCACGGCCACAATCTGGGCGCGAAGAAGTCAAAACCACCCAAGAAGGCATAGATATCATGTTAGCTGTTGATACTTCAGCCAGCATGTTGGCTGAAGATTTTAGGCCTAATCGCTTAACCGCTGCCAAACGGGTACTCGAAAACTTTATCAATAAGCAACAAAGCAATCGCCTGGGAGTGGTTGTTTTTGCAGGTCGCTCCTTTACGCTAATGCCCCTAAGCACAGACTACGCCCTGATCGCCGACTCAATCAAAGAAATACATCCCCAGATTGTCAAACGGGGAGGAACTGCCATTGGAGATGCTTTATCGAACGCTATTTATCGATTCCGCAAAGACAACACAACTAGTCGGGCGATTATTTTATTGACCGATGGTGAAAACACGGTTGGCGAAACAGAACCTCTGGTCGCCGCCCAGATTGCACGCCAAAAGAATATCCGGGTGCATGTGATCGGAATCGGTAAGCCGGAAGGGGTTCCCGTTCCTGTGATTAACCCAGCCACTGGACGCCGAGAATATCTACGCGATGGACGAGGCAATCTCTATCTGAGCAGAATTAATGAAGAAGATCTCAAAAAAATCGCCTCTTTAACTGGCGGGCTCTACTTTCGGGCTGACAATGAAAACAGCTTAACGGCAATTTACGATCAGATCAATGCCATGGAAAAAACCCGTTTTGAAACACGCAAACGCACGATTTATTCAGAAAAAATGCACTGGTTTTTAATTCCTGGTTTACTCTTTTTCCTACTGGCTTTACTCTTGAGACTCAAACAAGGAGAGGTTCTTGAATTGCGCTCCGGAACTTAAACTCAGCCTCTCACTCGATCCCCAGACTTTCTAAATCTTCTAAACGCCCTGTTTGCTTTAAAGGGGAGGCCTTCAGCAACTCAGAATGGCTCTGAACTGGCAAGCTTTCTAACTTTGAGAACCAGGCCTGTAATGCCAGCCAGGCCAGGTAATATTGGCCCCAGGGAACAAAGCGCCAAACCAGCGCTAATAATTGCTGAAGCTCAGGCCGAGAATAACGGCGAGAGGCAAATTCCCCCAATAAAAGCGCTCGACTCAACAGAGCCCCCTGAGCAAATATCATGCACAATAGAATCGGTAAGCCTAGCAGCGGCTTAAGCGCCGCCAAGACCAGAGCAGCCATAACGGCCAGTAAAGTCAAAGCTGGCAGCAATAAATAACGCCAAAGTCTGCGCAGAGAGCGTTTCGGATTAAGCATCTGCCAGAGCTGTTTTTGAAGTTGTAAATAGCGTTTAAAGACTTTCACAAAATCGGCCTGGGTCTGAATACTCGGTTTCCAGGCCAGAGTATCAGGTAAAAATAAGATCTGCATCTCCTGAGATCTTTGTCTTGCCAGCGCCTGCATTTCTTTGATTGTATTACTAACAAAATTCAGCTGATGGCCACGAAAGCCGCCCGCCTCGACCAGGCTTGCACGGCGAAAGAGAGCAAAGCGTGGGCTCAAATCCCCAAAGCCCTGTTTTTGACTGATTAACAAAGGAGCTAAAAATCGCTCCTGATGCTCAAACAAAACATCAATCTGGCCCCAGTAAGTGTCGGCCAAACGTGGATTGGGACCTATTTTCCAGTTGGGACTAGAACGAATTCGGCCACCCAAAGCCCAAATTTGTCCATTCTCTAAAAAGGCACGCCCAGCTTGTATCAGCACATTTTTTTCGGGATAAGTCTCACCCGATGCCACAGCCACCAACGGGGTCTGGCAAAAATTGAGCCCCGCATTAAAGGCATCCGGGAGAGAGGCTGTTTCTTTGTCGATCAGCCAAAGGGTTGGCATTTTCTCACTGTGATAGACTCCTTTGACCCGCTGAATTGCCAATTGTGAAACCGGAAAGCGGGGCATCGGTCGCAATTGAAAGCGTTCCCTGAGAGCCAATAATTCTTGTGGCTGCTGACTATCAAAGATCAAAAGCAGTTCACGCTCAGGATAGTCCAATTGCATCCAGGCATCCAGTATATTGGGTTTAAGATGGCTCACAGGTAAAATAAGAGTCAAGGGCGGAAATGCTGCCCGATCGATTTGCTCTAAATGCCTTAAGGTTTTCAAGCGCCTGGCGTGGGTCTGCAGTAAACGCACCGCTTGCCAGGCCAAAAAATACTCCCAGCAGAGCGCCAGGGCATACAAAAACAAGATACTTAACAGACCAGGCAATAGCACGGAGTTTGTCATTCCTTCAGCATAGGCAATCTCTGACCCAAGCGCAAGATTGACTGCGTTATAATACCCTTAAAACAGCAAATAAAAGAGCATGATTATGAATGACCCCACCCAGACTTGGCAACAGCTCAGACGTTTTGAGCAACGAGGTGATCTGCAAAAACAAGCCCAGCTCTTACAAACAGCACTCGCAAAACATTTGGCGCCCCATATTATCCAAGAAGTACTGGGCATGGCCCTGGAGCGGGCCAGCCTTTATCAACAAAAACATCCCAACCCCTATTTTTGCTTGCAAAAAAATCCGCCCGCCCTTTTACAAGGCAGCCCCGCCGCACCCGATCAATCCAGCTGTCTAATGCCAAGAGAAGCCAAATCACAAGCCTACACACATATCAGCTGGTCTGAGATCGGTAAAGTAGATTTGCAATTGGTCGATGTTAAAAAAGAGAAGCTCTTACTCTTAAGCACATTTGAAAACCTCAGCCCCCAACAAACAGGTCTCAGCGTCAATAAAGCCTATGCTTATGCTGAAGTGGCTGTTGGTACGCCATTAATGTCTGCTTTTTGCAATAATTTAAAGCACTCAAAAATGCCATTAGAAACTGTTCATAGCCTACCCTTAGACTTATTTATTTCAGCTCAACATCCTGTGATTGCAGTGGCCGATCGCGGTGCAGGTAAATTACATTTGATACAACGGCAAACGATGAAGCTACAACGATCCTGGCCGATTGTTTCTGCGCCCAATAAAAAAGCTTTATCCGTCGCCTTTCACCCGGATCGCAAACGGATCTTTGTGACGGCCAATCAAGCAGGTCTATTGGTAATAGTAGACCGCGGAATTGCTCAGAAAAAACTGCCTTTGCCTGACAGCCACTTACTCAGCCAGGTTCGTATTAGTCAAAAAGGGATCATTTATATTTTGGCTATCGATCCCCAGACCCGACGGCCAGATCTCTGGGTCTTAGACAGTCAAGGCCAAAAACAGGAGGTCTGGCCTTTAGAAGGAGAAGCCTTTAGCGCAGGTGCAGATGCCCATGATTTGTTTGAACTCAGCCCAGATGGAGGCTATGCTGTGGTGATGGTCGCTCGCAATCAACCGGCCTTGTTCACCCCCTGTTTGCTCTTGATTGAGCTCAAAACAGGTAAGATCGTCGATCAAATCAGTTTAGACCCCAATCGAAAACCCGTCAATCTGGCCTTTCCAGCCCGCCAATTGGTCGATCCCCGCTTTAAGCTCTTGCCCATTTTGCGGCACGGGGGCTATGGCCTCAACGACGAGATCCTGCGTGATGTCTTTGGTGTGGACAGCCTGGAAGCATGATCCAAACTTATGTGATTGGCTCTGACTGTATTGAAGTTCAGGATGCTCGCTGCCTGACCGTTTGCCCAGTAGACTGTATTTATACTCACCCGGACGAAAAGCAATACTTTATCCACCCGGATGAATGCATCGACTGTGGTTCCTGTGAAATGGTCTGCCCTGTGCAGGCCATTTTTCGTTTAGAAGATGTGCCCAAAACAGAAGAAAGCGCGATTGAAGTCAATCGCGCTTTCTTTGAGATTCATCCTGATTTCAGAGATTATCACCAGAGTTCCTGGTCATAATCTCAGGGCCTTAAGCCGGCTTATTTTCGCTGTCCTGTTCCTGGAGCAAAGATTCGCTGGCATCAATCGCTGCACTTGCTTCGAGATCAGCATCACTTAAGTCTTGCTCTAAGTGATCCAAAGCTTGCTCGGTTTCCTGCTCAATGTCCATTGACTGAGAAATCACCTGAAGCTCATTGCCCTCTGAATCAACTTCAATGATCGCGCCTTGCTCAATCAATTGCGCCAACAACTCAGGTGAAATTTGATCCGGCATCAGCATATCCATATCCATATCCATTGGCGGCATTTGCATTTGCGGCATGCCGTAGTCCATTTGTAAATGGAATAAGTTAGTCACCACTTCAAAGCGGATATTATTCATCATTTCCTGGAAGAGCTCACGTGCCTCTCGCTTATACTCGATCAGCGGATCTTTCTGGCCATAGGCGCGCAAGCCAATGCCTTCACGCATAGCGTCCATCTCGTGCAGATGGTCGATCCACTTTTGGTCGATGACGCGCAAAATAACCATGCGCTCCATATCCCGCAGCATCTCTGCGCCCAGAATGCTTTCTTTGGCTTCGTAAGCATTGCTAGACTGTTCTTTCAAGAAAACACCCAGGCCTTCAAGCGGCAAGCGCAATTCGCGAACTTCTAAGGCGCTCAGCAATGGAATAATCGAGCTTAATTCTTGATGCAGACCGGCAATATCCCATTCTTCTTCGGGCATACCCGGATCGACATAACGCTGCATCAAATCTTCCATGATGCGCTCAATCATTTCGACAACCACCGGGCGCAAATTATCTCCTTCGAGAATCTTGCGGCGTTGCTGATAGATAATCTTACGCTGGCTATTCATGACTTCGTCGTAGTCCAGAATATTTTTACGGACGCCAAAGTGATACATTTCAACTTTTTTCTGAGCGTTTTCAATCGCTTTAGAAACCATGCCTGATTCAATCGGCTCATTCTCGTCAACTTTGAGCATTTCCATCACTTTGGAAACCCGATCTCCGCCAAACATGCGCATCAGATCGTCTTCAAGGGACAAGAAAAAGCGCGTAGAACCAGGATCACCCTGGCGGCCGGCACGGCCTCGCAGCTGATTATCAATCCGGCGTGATTCATGGCGTTCTGTCGCAATCACGTGCAGACCGCCCGCTTCACGCACCTGGAGTGACTCTTCTTCAACCTGGGTTTTCATTTTAGCCAGAATCTCATCTTTTAGAGCTTGCTCTGCTAAGTCAGGGTCTTCACCCAATTGACGCAAATGGCGAATCATCAGGAACTCGGCGTTGCCACCGAGCAAAATATCGGTGCCTCGACCCGCCATATTGGTCGCAATCGTAACCGCACCAAAACGTCCTGCCTGGGCAATAATTTCAGCTTCCTTTTCGTGGTTTTTAGCGTTCAAAACTTTGTGTTTGACACCACGACGCTTAAGCACATCGCCCAAACGCTCAGATTTTTCAATCGAAACGGTCCCCACCAAAACAGGACGGCCTAATTTGTGCATTTCTTCGATTTCATCTGCCACAGAATTAAATTTGCCGTTGACATT
>JBBKWI010000054.1:0-24212 GCA_037968875.1 Candidatus Sericytochromatia bacterium
TTACCGTCCCATTCAGTCGCTTTAAAGGTTCCAGGACTGATTTCGTCAGCGTCTTCTACCCCCAGAACCCTAAATGACTTCTGATCTTTGCTACTTAAATGATAGGTCAAAACTTCTTGTAAGCCCACATCATCTTTGATTTTAAAAACGGCATCTGCGATTGACTGAGTCGAAAAATTATTCTCTGCTTGCTCTCCGTCTGGCTCTCCATCTGGGGATACGGCTTCTACAGTGGGGCCTTGTTGATCGTTGGTCCCTTTGCTAATCAACGTGTTCACAAAACCAAACCACTCAGATGATGCTGCCCGCTCCAATTTATAATCATTGTTGCTCAATTCATCAGTATTACTCAGCTGGAAAATAGACAAACCCGTTGCTTTGGGGCGACTACCATCTTGTTGTGACGCCACAATCATTTGACCCAGGGCCTGTTCCAGGTTGCTGGTGTCAACAGCAGCATTTTTTTGTTTAAGCAGACTTAAAAAGTGCTTAATGTCCATCGAGAAACCTGGGCTTTGAGCAGATTTTCCATAGCTTTCGGCGGTTTTAGCAGCCTGAATCGTCGCTTCATAAGCCGCTTGTTCTACTAACCCCGTCTGCAAGCTGCCTGACAATCCGTTTAAACCAGATATCACAGCGTCAAAATGACTAAGATTAAGTAAAGAAAGGGTCTTGCCATTCGTTGAGCTATGATCCTGAGACGTAACAAAAGAATTAACCATGAATTTGCCGATATCTTCAACACTGGCATCTGGCTCTTTGACCAGCTGTCTCAGCACCTCGGTATACTGCCAACCATGCCCAGGCTCCAGCTCTTCAGAAGCCAATAAATAGCGCCCGTTATTACGAATAAAGGGGACCACGTCCAGGCTGCCCATTAAACAAGCATCAAAACCAATCAGATCGTATTTGCTGCTTTCTGAAGCAAAGGTATCGTTGATTTCTTTTAGAGTCATCACAGTATCGGTGTTGCTGTCAGGTCCAAAGCCTGTGTACGCCCCCCCATGATCCCAGAAGATAAAAAAGCGACGGGCATAATCAGCGGCGGGATATTTTTCTCCCAAAAATTTCGCAAAGGCTGCAGAAGTGCTTCCCTGGCCCATATTTGCAGTGGCATCCTGACTGAGATAGCAAGAGTCATTTCCGAAATAATTGTCTTCACCGTCTTTGAGAATACAAGCGGCATCCGTATATTTGATGCCTTTCCAGCCAGCTTTGCGCGCCCCGCCAAAACCCACAACAATATCCAGACCTGCACGCTCTTCTTCACTCATGCCTTTGAGTGCTTCAACAATTTCACGTAAATCATCAGAACCTGCGCCCTCAGTTACAATTCCTCCTGTTGTTTCTTCGTCAGCAGTCCCTTTTGGCTCCAGAGAATCATCTTCAAGATCGCTGCCGATCATGTAAATAGCAAACAGCGTTTTATTGCCTGTGGCCGAGTTGACCGGTTTTTCAGTTCCCAAAGAACCACTTTCGTTTTTGCCAGAACTATCGCCGCCGCCGCCACGCCCAGACTGGGTCGCTTGTGCCTTGGCCGACTGCGCTCCCTGGCCTGGAACCGGCTGATTGCTGACCGGTGAGGATGTCGGTGTACAGGCCATTAAAGTGAGGCTAAGCGCCACCGTACTATTACACATCCATTTGAGAGGTAATTTCATATATTAATCCAGAATGGTCCTTATTTAAAAATTTACAACGGGTAAAAAACAGATTTAACTTTAGCATGAATCACTTAAAACCATTAAGGTGTTTGCTTTAGACTGAAAAAAGATTTAAATTCACCACAGGAGAGCGCTAGCCATATCCGCCTAAAATCTCCCAAATGCGCCAAAACCTCAGCTACATTAATCTGAAATTGGGTGTCTCTTGCGGGATCAAGTAATGCCAGTACAGGATTCGGCCTGTTTTGCTAAAAATGAGAACAAGGGGTTTCGTTACCGTAAGTTTTTCTGACATATTGATCCTGTTTGGCGGAAAATGCTATCATAGAATAAGCTGGAGCTAGATCTTTAACAAGGAATGTTGAATTCGCTACAGTGGTAAATGGAATGAATCACGGAGGATAATCCTATGGCGGATCCATCACAGATGTCTGTTTCAGCAGGCAGTGACGCTCTTTTGCGTCAGCAATTATTTCAACAACAGCCTGCCGCTCCCCAATTAAGCCCCACAGCGATTCCTGATGCCCGACAGGGATCAGACGCTATTACTCAGGCTGAGCCTGAAACGCAAAACAATGAGCAGCCTCTCGATCCTGAAGAACGCGATCAGCTCAAAAAAGCGATCCAACAATTGGATGGGCTGTTTAAGCCTTTATCGATTGGCTTAAGCGTCACCCGAATTGAATCGCTCAACACCCTCTATGTCAAACTGTTAGACCGCGAAACTGGCGAAACCATACGCGAAATCCCCCCCCGCAAAATCCTCGAAATGAAAGAAAACATCAAAGCCTATCAGGGGCTTATTTTTGATAAATTCTCTTAGATTTTTGAGGGATTAAACCCTCAGGGCATTTGCCCCAGGAAATTCTTTTTTTGCCGCACAAAGCGTTGAATCAAGGCCGGATATTGCTCAGGCTTGTCCGCCACAAAGAGATACACCCGTGCAGCAGCAGTGCGCTGTAGACTATAGACCAGCGGCTGCTTGCTCTGCTTGAGACGCGCCAGGTCGGCCGGCGGCACCAGTTTGCCCCAACTCTGCAATTGCTGTAATTGCCCCCGACGCACAAAAATCACCCCACTTAAACCAGCAAAACTCTGAAAGCTGTTCTGAGCCTGTGCGCCTAGTCCTTGTGAACCCCAGACTGAACCGGCCCGCAGTTCATGCTGAAGCTGGCGGAAGACTGCTTTCAGCTCAGGTTCGTAAGCCGCAGCCATCGTGCGCAACAAGAGACGTGGCTGAGCCAAATCACTGCCCAGAGTTTGTTTGGCGATCTGGAGATAATCTTTGATAAACCCCGGGCCATAGAGGGTTTCACCACGACTCAGAGCTAGCTGCAGACGCGGGTAGATTGCTTTGGCCAATGGGTCAATAAAGGGGTCATTATAAAAAGAGCCTGGGGTTTTGAGATAAGCTGCAAACTCAGCTTCTGAGCGCTGCATGGCATTGACCCCACCATTCCCAATCGCCGTCGCCAGAACTTCATTGAGCAGATTATAAGCGCCAACAGCCTCCGGGTTGTCTTGGGCTGCGATCGCAGCCAGGAGACGAGTCTCTTGCTCCCGGCTGGCCCGACGATAGAGATAATGGCAGAGCTCATGCACGACCACGTCGAGATTTGAGAGGGGCGAACGTCCACCCATAACTTCAATCAGGCTCTGGGCCTCGACTTGTTCTCCATTGAGATTATTGCCCCCCAATGCTGGCCTGGCTATAAAATTAAAGGCCAGCAAAGAGCGTGGATTGAGCTCAGCCTGATAAAAGTGAGCCGCCTGGGCAATCAATTGTGGCAAATCCTGAGCTTGCAATTGCTCGGCAAAGCTGCGGCTGGCCGCCTGAGTTAAGCTCTGAGCTTCAGCCAGCCACCAAGTTTCAAAGCGAGGCGCAAAATGGTCCAAAATTGCCATCAGGGCTTCACTGTCGTTAGGCAACAGTACCAAAGAAAGATTCAGGTTCAGGCTTTGGCGATCAATCGCATTTAAGCTGGCCTGTCGCACTTTGTCCCAGAGCGTAAGGCCTTCAAAACGCGCGGGCAGAAAACGCCCTTGAGACTGTGGAAACGAGATTTGTTGGCCATATTTTTGCTTCAGGGCCTGCCATTTTTTGAGTTCTCGCTGATCAGCCGATGTCCAACCGAGCGTTTGCCACAAAGCCCGGTAAGCAGGCGCTGAACAATAGCCTTGCTCGGCCAGACAATCCAGCTGATAAAACAAATTGCTCCAGGGCAAAGCGCGTAAGTCATAGCGATGCAAAGGTTCTTGTGAAAAAGACAAAGGTTCTGCCGGGGCTGTCAACGGCGTCAAGCTCAAAGCCAGGGCCAGCAGAACTTGGTATCCGCGACGAGGGCCAGATTGAGAGAGCCGTGGAATCAATGAAGCAAGCAAATCAAAACACATGTAAATACCTTAATTAAGCGAAAGAATGAAGCCTTCTAGCTTAGCATTTTTGATTGTGACGACCTGGCTCAGTGAGTATTTTCAGGTGTTTTCCGAAGGCGAAGGGCGAGGCTCAGGCTTGATAAATCCGCCAGGCCAGTCGCGATCATTGGGATCGTCGGGTGCTTCAGAAGGAGACGCACTGGGTGAAGCCGAAGTGGATGGGCTAACCGATGGCTTCGGGTCTGAGCTTGGGCTGGCTGTCGGACTGGCCGTTGGGTTGACCGTTGGACTGGGACCAGGCGAAAGACTAGGCACTGGCGTCGGTGTGGCTGATGGCAACGAAGGCGGCTCTGAGGGCGTGGGTTGCACGCTGGGAGTCACAAAAGGTGACGGTGTTTCAAGGGGCGAGGCCGCTGGCTGTGCTTGACTCGCTCCTGTTTTAGGCAGTGGGCTGGCCTGACCTTTGACCTGAGTCAAAGCTGCATTTAGAGACAGTAACAGCAAGAATACTGTAAAATAGGGAATCGAATGTGACTTTAATAATTTCATTTGTTTGGGCCTCCTATCTCATCTCTATATGCCATAGCCTAGCAAATAAGCTATCAAAAACACATAAATAGTTGAGTTTAAATCCCGGCAAAATACCGAAAGCGATCGGGTTTGCTGGAATGAAGCGGATAAATCCGCTTATAAGATTGACTCAAAGTACGTTTTTTACGTATACTTTTTGTAAACTCATCAAAAGAGGATTCATCAGTCATCATGAAGTCAAACAAGCAAGAACCCCAACTCAGCGCCCATCTCCCTCTCTCTAAGTCCGTCTTTCAAGTCAAAAGCGCTGATCAAGCCTATCGCATTTACCCACCCGCCCCCGTACCTAATGCCGATGAAATTGAAAGTCTGGTCGAATGGGGTTTTGAAGACTCTGGCTTTACGATCAATGAACGGGGCCATGCCACTTTTATCGGCGCCCGTTATAATCTGAGCGGGATTGAAATGCCGACCCTGGTGCCCTGGGTCAGCGAGATCATGCAGATTGAGATTCCCCCCGAGGATCTGCACCTGGCTCAAGCGCCTCAGATACCTGAAGCCCAAAGTCATCCGGCCTTTTTAAAAGCAATTCAAGGCTTTCTGGGCGCTGAGCAGATCTGTACTGAAGACCGTATCCGTTTGCGTCACGGCCATGGTCACACCCAGGAAGAAATGTACAATATCAAGTACGGCAAGCTGGACCGGATTCCGGATCTGGTGGTTTATCCAACCGAAGAAGAACATGTGCGTCAACTGGTCAAAGCAGCCGTCAAGCATGGCGTGGTCTTGATTCCCTTTGGTGGTGGCACCAGTGTCACCGAAGCCCTGGCTTGCCCGGCTGCTGAAAAGCGCCTGATCGTCTCTGTCGACACCCGTCGTCTCAATCGCATTTTGTGGATTGATCGCACCAATCGCATGGCCTGTATTCAGGCCGGTGCTGTGGGCCGCGATATTGTCAGCCAGCTAGAAGAATACGGCTTTATGATGGGTCATGAGCCCGACAGCATCGAGTTTTCGACCCTGGGCGGCTGGATCGCAACCAATGCCAGCGGCATGAAAAAGAATCGCTATGGCAATATCGAAGACATTGTACTGGATCTGAATGTAGTCACCGCTCAGGGTGAGCTACAACGCTCGTCAGTGGCACCGCGCGAATCGATCGGTACGGATCCACGCCAGTGGATCTTTGGCTCTGAGGGCAATCTGGGAATCATTACCTCTGCAGTCGTTAAATTATTTGAATTGCCTGAGAGCAAACGCTTTGGTTCGATTTTATTTCCGAGCTTTGAGCAGGGCACGGCCTTTATGTATGCCCTCTCTAAGTCAGATAATTTACCGGCCAGTGTGCGCCTGGTCGACAATGTTCAGTTTCAATTCTCAATGGCTCTCAAACCTGCCAGCGCCGGCTTGCGGGTGCTCAAGAAAAAGTTCGAAACGATGCTGGTGACGCAGCTCAAAGGCTTTGATCCCAAGCAAATGGTGGCCTGTACCCTGGTCTTTGAAGGCGATCAAGAAAGTGTCGACGCCCAGGAAAAACAGGTCTATCGCATTGCTGCCAAATACAATGGCATGAAGGCCGGTGGAGACAATGGCAAAAAAGGCTACGAATTAACCTTTGGTATCGCCTATTTGCGCGACTGGGTCATGAAGCATTATATTCTCGCGGAATCTTTTGAAACCTCTGTTCCCTGGAGTGAACTCACCAGCTTATGTGACAATGTCAAAGCCCGCTTGTTTAAAGAGCACGAAGCCCTTAAATTACCCGGCAAGCCTTTTGTAACCTGCCGGGTCACTCAAATCTATGACACCGGCGCCTGTGTCTACTTCTATCTGGGCGTTTCACATCGCGGCGTCGAGAACCCCCCAGCGACCTTTAAGATTTTAGAAGATGCAGCCCGCGAAGAAATTTTAGAAGCTGGCGGCTCACTCTCCCATCACCATGGCATCGGCAAATTACGTCAGCACTTTTTACCGCAAATCATGAGCGAAACGGCTCTGGAATGGAACCGGCTGATGAAAGACGCTGTCGACCCTCAGAATATTTTTGGGGTCAATAATTTGTATCGCAGCCAGGCTGCTGTCAAGCAGGGAGAATCCAAATGAGTCCAGATTTTACTGGCCCTGCTTCTGCCTCAACCGATCAGGGAAGTCAAATTCTACTGACCGGCGTGACTGGCTTCGTGGGCAAAGTGGTTTTAGAAACCCTCCTGCGACGCCGGGCTGAATTTAACTTACAAAAAGTACATGTACTGATTCGTCCCAAAAAAGAGATGGGCGCCCCTGAGCGCTTCAAAAAAATGATGGCTTCGCCTTGTTTTGCTAATTTGGCACCTGACTGGGAGCAATATGTAGAAGTGGTTGCCGGTGAACTCACGCAACCCGATCTGGGCATAGCCGCTACTGAACGCCTACAGCTACAGGCACAATTGAGCGAAATTATCAATTGCGCGGCCTCCGTTGAATTTGATTTGCCACTGGCTGACGCCGCCCAGGCCAATATTACCAGTGCTTTAAATGTGCTTGAATTTGCCCGCCAGAGCCCGGCACTCAAAAGCTTTGTCAATGTCTCAACCGCTTATGTGACTCCTCACGCCAACGATCAGTCTTTAGTCCCTGAGGCCCTGGTTAACTTACCTTTCGACCCTGAACTCGTCTACCAACAGATTCTAGATGGCAGCGCCGATCAGGTCGCCCTGATGGCCCAGAGCGGTCACCCCAATACCTATACCCTAACCAAGTGTCTGAGTGAGCATTTGCTAACCCGATACAAAGCAGATGTGCCGCTGGCGATTGTGCGTCCAAGTATTATTTCGGCTTCCTGGCAGTTTCCACAGCCCGGCTGGATTGATAGTTACGCAGCCTTTGCGGGCTTTGTATCTTTGATCGGCATGGGCCTGCTGCGAGCAGTCGTAGCCGATGAAAACACGATTTTAGATGTGGTGCCCTGTGATGAAGTCGCAAATAGCATTGTGCGAGCTGCTTTCTGGCAAGAGCCTCAGCCCCGCCCTTTAATTCAGCATATTGTCAGTGGGGTTGATCAGGGCCCGCAAATTGGCGCTTGTATCGCCGGCATTGAGCGTTATTTCCAACACAATCCAATCCACCGTTGGGCCAAAATTAGCCGTCTAAGTAATGGCCGTTCGATCCGCTTTCAACATCTGCGCGACCATGCCATGCCCACCTATCTGGCCAGTGCTGCCTGTGCGATTACTGGCAAAAGCAAGCAGCGCGCTCAGCTCAAAAAAATGCTGAATCGGATTGAATACCTGAACGCCGCTTTCCCTTATTTCACCCACAATTCTTTTGTGTTTGAATCGGCGACCCCTTTCGCCCCACCCGGTTTTAGCCCGACGAAATACGTCGATCTGATTTGTGAGGGCGTCTATCGCAATATGATGCGCAAAGAGCCTTCTCAGACGGCTTTTGCTGGCTTGCAGCACCGTCACCCCAAACGGGATCTGCGCTGGGCACGGCAACAGTCGCAAGGCAACTGGGCGATTCGTTCAGCCGCTTATGTAGTTCGTAAAGGCTTGCGCCGTTGCAACGACTTGATCAGCTTTGATCGGGGCTCTTTTGAAAACGCAATGGCTCAGGTGGATCCCAAAAGCCTATTGGTGGTGATCCCCAGCCACCGCAGCTATATGGACTTTATTCTTTGCTCATATCTCTTCTTTGCCCACCCAGAACTCAAAGTACCGATCCCCCAGATTGCAGCTGCCAGTGAATTTGCACGCTTGCCATTTTTGGGCTGGTTTTTTCAGCAGACCTACGCCTTTTATATCCAGCGTGGTAAAGGCCAGGAAGACCCGCACTTGACTCAAAAAATTCAGGGACTGGTCGACAAAAACCAGACTCTGGAATTTTTCATTGAGGGAACACGTAGTCGCGCCCGGCGTTTCTTGCAGCCCAAACGCGGCCTCTTGCGGGCCTTGCAAAATACAGACATTTCTGCCACGATTTTACCGGTAGCGATTTCTTATGATTTGATCCCTGAAGCCCCTTCGTTCTTAACAGAGCTGCAAGGCGGCCCCAAACCACGCACCCGTATGGGAGCCCTGGTCAAGTGGTTGGATCGCCTCCGCAAAGGCGAAATCAATTTAGGGCGTGTCCATATTGCCTGTGGCCAACCTGTGCGTCTGGATGGCGAGAGCGATGTGCATCAAGTCAGCCAGCAGGTCATGGCTGAACTACAAGCCCAGACCAGTGTTTCACGCTTTCATCTGAATGCATTTTTACAATTGCACCCGGTTGCCGGTGTCGATCTGGAATGGTTAAGCGAAGCCCTGCGTGCCCGTGGCGCTCTGGTGCTTGAGAGCGCTTTGCAAGATCAGAAAGAAAGCGATCCGATCAACGAAATGACAATGCGCTACCACTGGCTGCATTATTTCTATCCAGATTTATTGGCTTTGAAGCCCGATCACCAGGCCCTGGCTTATCATATTCAACAAAATAGCTATGCTGCACAGTGGCAAAGCCCAGCTGAACCCAGCAACGACCAGGCTCTATTAGCCTTGCTCGAAACCCTGGCTGAACCGATTCTGGGCGCTTATGCTCAAATCATCGGCCTGGCTGGTGAAGAGGCCCCATTCGGAGACCTGCCAGCGATTTCACGTCGCTTGTCAGGCAGTTTTCAGCCCTATCTAGAAGATGCTCTGGCCCATCTCTGTGCGAAGGGTATTCTGGCGACGACTGACAATAGCCCAAACTTTGTCAGAGGCTCGCGCTGGGCAGAAAGCCAGCCTTTTTATAGCGCCAGCCGCTGGGATCCAGACGCAGCTTTGATTGGCAAATGCAAAGCATGAGCACAGCCCAACGCTATCTGATTACCGGCGGTACTGGTTTTCTGGGACGACATCTGCTGACCCAATTGGCACACGCCGACTTTGCAAATCAGCTGACTTTGTTAGTACGTGACCCGGCAGCCTGGGCTGCCCAGGACTGGAGCGCAGGTTTACCCACGCCTGAGCTGATTGCTGGCGGCTTGCTGAATCCAAAAGACTGGCAGGATTCAGAGGCATTGGGCGAGCTAGACGGCATCTTCCATCTGGCGGCTTTGGTACGGCACAGTCGCAGTGACAGCAAAGATATTTACCAGACCAATATTGAAGGCACTCTCAATATGGTGCGCCTGGCGGCTGCCAAAGGCTGTCGTCTGGTCTATGTCTCGACTTCAGGGACAGTCGGAGTCTTTCGCTCCCCTCAGCAATCGGCTGATGAGCACGACCCATATTTACCTCAGGTCATTGCCCGCTGGCCCTATTACGATTCCAAACTCAAAGCCGAATTAGCAGCCCGCAAGCTGGCCCGTGAACTGAATGTCGAACTGGTAATCATTCGCCCACCCGTCATGCTGGGACCTGGCGATCACCGTTTTCGCTCCACCGGGCACATTATTCGCTATATGCGTCAGCGCCTGCCTTTTTTAATCGATGGCGGCATGCACTTTGTCGACATTCGGGATGTGGCCAATGCCTTGCTACGAGCCATGCAGCATGAGCAACCCCAACCGGCTTACCATCTCTCAGGTGTGGCCTGCTCAATCGGCGAGTTTTTCAAATACGTCGAGCGCGCCTCAGGTGTGAAGCCACCCAAGCATTATTTACCTTACCCTGTGGCCCTGGCGATCGCCAAAACAGCGACAGGTCTGGCTAAACGTTGGCCCGGACATCACGAAAGCCCTCTGCCCGACCCGGTCGTGATCGAAATGGCCAATAAATACTGGGGCTTGCACTCACGCTACGCGGAAGCCGAACTGGGCTTTATTAATCGCGATGGTCAGCAGACAATTGATGAGACCGTAGCCTGGTTGCTGCAACATCACGAGAAATTGAAACCGGCTAGCTAGCCCGCAGGAGCTGAAACGACCGGGCTATTTCTCTTTCAAAGACCAGCTGTTGCTTTAATTGACTTCAAGCGGCAACTTTTCTTGCAAGGTTTGGTGGCAAAGCAACGAAAGCGGATGATCAGACTGACGACTGATGCCGCGCAAACGCTCATTCATTTCACTGTCCTTAAGCGCCAGCAGGGTATCAAGCAAGACCTGACCCAGTTCAGGGTCTTCGGCGTTATAAAAGCGACCCAGTAAATAATCTCCAGCTGGCGGGTAAGGCTGTTGCTGTAGGCCTTTGAGGGCTTCCGTCAACCAGAGGGTATCCTGTTCGATTTCCTGAGCCAGTTCAAATAATAGCTGGGCGGTGCCGGGGATCTCTGCCAGCGCGCGGGTCGCCTGCAGCCGCACCGGGTAATCCGTATCAGCCAGAGCAGCTTGCAACGCGGGTAACGCCTCAGGCCGTGCCAGTTGTCCCAGACTCCAGCAAAGACAACAACGAATTTCGATATCATTTTCGAGAGGCAGACGCTGCAGCAATTGGGGCAAGGTATTCTGCAAACGATAATAGCCCAGCACCGCTGTGGCCGTCAAACGCACGCCAGAATCGGGATCATCCAGGGCCTGAGCAGCCAGGCCAGGCAAGCCGGTTTCAGCCAGCACAGCCAGCAGCGTTTCACGCCAGAGACGCTGGCTCTGGGGCCATTGACGTAAAGCCAATACCTGGGCCCGCTGAGGAGCCAGACGATTTAAGCTGAGCATCGCAGCCTGGCGTACAGGCAAGACCTCGTGGGCTGCCGCCCGTTCCGCTTCAAGCAAAAAGGCAACATCCGGGTTCTCTAAGCGATCGGGCAGATCGTAATAAGCAGCCCGTACCTGAGTTGCTGGATCATGGCGCAGATGCTGTACAAAAGGCAATAGCTCGGGGCTGAAAACAGCATGCAACGCAATTGCGTGGCGTCTGCGCTCAGCCACACGCAGACTGTTAATTCCTTGTAAATGCTGCCACCAGGGGTGTTCAGGCTCTAGCTGAGCAAGGGTCAGGCAGGCATCATAACGCTGGGCTTGCTGATTGGATTGGGCCAGTTCCAGCAGCAGCGGATGGGCCGTTTCATTTAAGACAGCCAGCACTTCAAAGGCATGGGCCCGCAAATTATCCTGAGAGCTCTGGGCGGCTTCTTTGAGCAGAGGCAAAACCGAAGGCAGCCGCAAGCTTTTGAGAGCTTCCAGGACAGCCACCTGCACGGCCAAATTATCCCGCAACCAAATCTCTTGTAAGAGCGGCACAGCCACGGCACCGATCTGGCCCAGAGAGCGGGTAGCCAATAAGAGCAATTCCGTATCCCAGCTTTCGGAAAGGGCTTTTAAAGCAGGCAGGGCTGCTGCCGTTTGGCGACACAAGACTTGCAGGGCTTGCTCCCGCAAAGGGCGCGAGCAGGTCGGTAGCCAATTTAAGAGCAATTGCGCCCCACCGTCATCTAAAAAGCAGGCCACAGCCCAGATCAAACTGCGCTGGATCGGCTCTGAGCTATGTTCAAAAATTTGATGAAAGCTTGGTAGAGCCAGTTCAGAGGGCAAGTCACACAAGCCTTCAATCACGCTTTGCTGTACCGCCGGATCTTGTTCCTGGACAGCATGTTGCACAAACACAGGCCAGAGGGTCTGGCTGCGTTTTAAGATCTGAAAGACTTGCTGACGCAAGCTCGGGTCTGGATCGTTTAAAAGCAAGATCAAGCTCAATTGGACACTTTCAGCCTGCGGGATCTGTATCTCTTGCAAGGCCAGCTGACGGTAGAGAGGCTGACTGCTTTCAATTCCCTCCAGAGCCCGCTCAGGCTCTAGCTCTATCAGCAGGCGATAAGCAGCACTTGCCAAAGGAATATCTGAAGCTTGCTGGGCATCATTTAAACGCTCTTCGATCAAAGCTTCGAGTCCTTGCAAGGCACCCAGAGACTGTCTGAGCAAGCCCAGTACCGCTGGCGTCACAAAGTCTGGGGTTTCGTTCAGTGCGCGTAAAGCCCAGACTTGCGCCTGTTGGGGATCCTGAGTATGCAGGGCCACCAGACAAGCTGACCAGACCTCAGCATGGTCTTCTTCTTGCAGGGCTTCATAGAGCGCTTCGCAGGCACCAGCCCCTCCCAGGTGACCGAGAGAACTGGCACAGGCAGCACGAACTTCTTCGGCTTCGTCTTCAACCAGGGCCATTTGTAAGGGAGCCAGAGCCCAGAGATCAGCTTGTTGCCCCAGGGCCTGAGCGGCCGCTGCACGAATATCCCGAAAGCCATTTTCAAGCAATTCAACCAATAGCTCGACCCGTTCCGGTGCCTGAGTTTGGGCCAGTAAGGCCACACTGGTAATACAGACATCCCGATCCCGATCCTGGGTGCTCTGGGTCAGGGCCCGCAGCAAATCAGGTTCTTCTCGGGGGCCCAACACCAGCAAGGCAGCCTGGCGCACAAACCAAACATCGTGGGTGAGCAGAGGCAAAATTAATTCCGGATAAGGCTCAGCAAGACGCCGTAGCACTAAAATAGTGGCTTCACGCAGAGCTTGATCCCGCGTCTCTAACCAGGGCAAGAGGGCCCGTACGATCTCCGGGTGAGGGACTTCCTGGGCCAACAAACCTAAAATCGGGTCGATCGTCTCAGCTTCTGCCTGAGGATAGGCTTTCAAATAGCGGTGTACAAAGGCCAGTTTGGACTGTGGACCGTGACTGAGCGCTCTCAGGGCTGCCGCCCGATTGTCCGGCTCAGTCTCTTGCAAAGCCTGTCTCTGTAAAAAGAGGGCACAGCCCGGAAAGAGTGCCAAATCCTGGTAAAGAAGCTGTTTTCCGGCTGAACTCAAGCGTTCACGTTGTGTGAACTGAGACCAGCAACTGTGTTCAGGCTGGATCTGTTGCAGCGCTTGAGCTGCTGCCAACTGGATCTGGGGCTGACGATGGCTGATCAGCCCTTGCAAAGGCAAGGCCGCACACCAGGCATCAAGTATTCCCAGGGCTTTGCACAAGGCCACTGTTTCTGGATCAGAGCGCTCAGGGCTGAGCAGGCGTTCCAGCAAGGCCGAAACCAGACTTTGTTGACGGCTTTCACCCAGAGCAGTGATCAAGGCGCTACGCTGCTGGTTGCCAGTCTCGCTGCTGTCGAGCAAGTCAATCAGATCAAGCAAGAGTGTGTTGGCTTGCGGGTGGGGGAAGCTTTTCAGATGCTTCAGGGCGCCGGCAAACTGTGCTTCAGATGCCTGATACAAAGCGACCAGAGCTTCCCAGAAAGGCTGATGGGGTTCAATCTGGTAGAGAGCATAAGCGGCGGCTTCACGGACCTGCAACTGGGGATCCATCAGTAAGGGTTGAATCAAAGGACCCACCGGTAGGGTGCGATGGGCTAACAGCAAGGCACTCAGACTGCGAATAAAGTGGGTCGGTGAACCCAGGCCTTCGGTTTTTAGCAACTGGGTGCAGTGATCACCGTCGTTTTCAAGAGCCATCGCCAGGGTTTGGGCCTGTTCTTCGTCATTTGTTGCCAAAAAAATCTGGCCTAATAAGTCACTGGCAGCAGGCATTTGCAGCAGTGAGAGACCATGGATTATCCCTTCATGCGCCTGGGGGTGGACTTCTCTAAAAAGGGCCAGCTTGAGACTTTCAAAAGCGTCCGGTTGCTGGCTTTGACCAAGCAGCAAATAGACCTGATAACGCACTTCCCAGACAGGGTCCTGAACCAGAGGCAGCAGGTGCACTAAATGCGCAGGTAAGGAGAAGTGACGCAAGCCCCGCAAAGCAGCGATACGTTGCGGCCATTCCGGGGCGCTAAGCCAATCCAGCAGAGCCGGCAGAGCCTGCGGGAATTTGGAAAGCGCATCTTCAGCGGCAAGGGCCACATCTTCGGCAGCATCAAGTAGGCCCTGCATCAGAGCTGGGATCGCATCTGCATGGTGAAGAGCGCCCAAAGCCTGTACCACCGAGCGGCGTACATCTCGATCTTTGTCTTGCAGACATTCGAGCAAATCATTCAGGTATTGCAATTCAGGAGCAAAAATCAGCGACAAAACGGCGTCTTGACGCTGATTGGGATCGGGATGCTTTAAGCGAAAACGTAAAGATGGTTGCATGGGTGCCTCTCTGGTGATTATACGCTTTTGAACCTGGAAAGCAATACCCAAATCAGCCTATTTTAAACTGTAAAGTACGCCTAAAGCACCCATTCTTCCCAGTCCTCGTTGTCTTCGGTCGTTGCCTCTGGCTCCTCTTGAATCAACGCCCCGCCCAACAAAGAAAACAATAGCAACTGATCCCCAGGCCACTGAAACAAGGGAGCAAGAGGCTGGAGATCGGTTTGGCCCAGGCCACAGAGTCCAAGTCCCAGTTCAGGAGCGGCTTGGCGCAAAAGCTGAGCGATCGCACCCGCCTCAAGCAAACAATAATCACGCGCATCTGAGCCATATTGGGCACCGATTTCACTCAGGTCGGCCACCAGATAAATAGCCAGGCTGGCCTCGCCCGTCCAGGGCTGAGCAAGCACGCCAGGATAAGGCCAATCTTCACTGGCCTGCAGGGCTTGTAAACGATGCGTTTCAGGCTGATAGCGCCAGCTACCAGCAGCCAATCCACTGACCGCACCGGCACGCAAATGCAAATAGACAGCAACCGGGTAGAGCGCGCTGGCAGAAGCGTAAGCCGCCCGGCCTTCAAGGCTGGCTGCCTCTGACTGAGCTGCGGGCATCTGATGCTGCAAAGGCGCCAATAATTGCCCCAAAGCCTGCTGCGTGATCGGGCCCGGGCCAAAGTGACGTTGGCTGCGGGGCCGTGGCTGAGCTGCGACTGATGCCTCCAGCTGAATTTGAGCCGGATTCTGAGAGGGTATCGTCTTGCTGGCAACAGGCATTGTAGCGCTCTCTCTGGCCGGGTCTGGCTGATGCGGCTGAAGCTCTTGACGCGCAAGGTAATAGCTAGCCAGGGCACTCAGGCTACGCAAGCGCAAGAGATCGCCCATGCCGGGAGCATGTCCCCATTCGTTTTCAAGGGCGGCTCCCAGGCGCACCATATCCAGGGAGTGCAAGCCCAAAGACAGCAAATCCGTCTCCGGACTTAAAGCGTCCTGATCTGCCGGATCTAAGTCCACATGGGCCAATAAAAGTGTGCGCAGACGTTGCTCCCAGTCCAATACTTCAGCTGATTTAGGCGCAGGACTTGAGTCCACTGTCAAGGCGGGTTGCTGGCGTTCTTGTAAGGCTTGGCTCAAGGCTTTGCGATCCAGTTTGCCCGTGGCGTTTAAAGGCATTTCAGCCAGGGGGTGCCAGGCCACGGGCAGCATATAGCTCGGGACTCTGCTTTGCAGCCAGCCGTATAACTCTGTTTGGGTCACTGCCCCGGTCCAGCACAGAGCCAAAAAGGCCTGTTCACGTTGGCCTATCGTTAAGGCCACGGCTTGTTTAAGCCCCGGGCAGCCACGCAACTGGACTTCGATTTCACCCAGCTCAATCCGATACCCGCCAATTTTGACCTGCTGGTCTTGTCGGCCCAAAAACTCAATCCGGCCATCGGGCCAGTAGCGCCCTTGATCGCCGGTTAAATACAGACGCTGCCCTGTGATCGGATGAGAAATAAAACGCTCAGCACTGCGCTCAGGGTCACCTAAATAGCCGAGAGCAACGCCATCACCAGCCAGCACGATTTCACCAGGACACGGCGTCGGCGCTTGCGACAGCCAGGGATCTAGCACATAGACATCCTGGCCTGGGAGGGCCCGCCCGTAGGGAATCGAGCGCCAATCGGGATCAATTGTTTCTATGGGCTGGATAATCGACCAAATCGACGCTTCGGTGGCGCCGCCCAGGCTATAGAGACGCGCGCCGGGCAAGAGATAGGCACGCACTTGCTCAGGCAACTCCAGCGGAATCCAGTCGCCACTGAGCATCAAAGCCCGTAGAGCCGGTAATTGCAGACGGGTTGAGCGGCTATCGAGATAAGTACAGAGCAGCTGCAGCAGCGCAGGCACAGAGTTCCAGATGCTGACCTGGGCTTGCTGACAGAGGTCCAACCAGTGGGCAGGCTCCTGACGCAGTGCTGGATCAGGATAGACCATCACAGCTCCCACAGCCAGGACGCCAAAGAGATCATAGACCGAGAGATCAAAGCTCAGCGCCGAGAGTGCCAGCAGGCGATCGCCAGAGCCAAGCCCTAACTCAGCCTGGATCACCCGCAGCGTATTCCAGGCAGCAGCATGGCTGATCATCACACCTTTGGGATGGCCCGTAGAGCCAGACGTAAAGATAATATACGCCAGGGACTGGGCATCGTGCTGCAGACTTTGGGCCAGAAGCTGTTTGTGATTGCGTTCACTGGAAACTGCTGGCGCCAGATCCAGCTCAAAAATAGGGATATCAATTGTGCTCAACGCCGATTTTTGGCTGCTTTCACTTAAGACACACAGAGGCTGGGCTTGCTCCAAAATGTGTTGCAAACGCCGTTCAGGCCAGTCCAATGATAAAGGCAAATAGCTACAGCCAGCAATTAAACAGGCCAAAGCGGCAATCGCCTGACGGCGGCCTGGCGGCAAATAAATCGCAACTGTGCCCGAGCCTGACTGAGACTCTGCCTGAAGCCTTTGCCGGATGACCCCCGCCCAGACCAGAGCAGCCTCTAAAAGCTCACCATAACTGAGCTGACCTTCCGCATCGATCAGCGCCAGACGCTGGGGGTGGGCCTGGGCTTGCTGCAGAAAGGGCGCATGTAGCAAAGCGCTGGGGTTATTTGGGTCCAGAGGCAATGCCGGTGAGGGCTGAGGCCAGTCGACAGCAAGGCCAGAGAGATCGCCCCCTGCTAAGCTTGCCAACAGAGCTTGCCAATCACCAAATAACTGCTGAATCAAGATCGGTTCAAAGCGTTCCAAAGGGTAGTCCCAGTGGTAGAGCAGTCCGGATTCGGTTTCCATCAGTTGATGATCGAGCCAGACCTGGGGTGTCTGGGTTTTGCTATAAATCAATTCAGCGCCCAGCGGCCATTGCACAGCACCGTGGCCGAGGGCCGAAGTAAAGACGACCGGGAAAGCTGCCGACTGATCACTCTGCTGCCGCAAGGCACGCATCACGTCCAGCCCCGTAAATAAACCATGCTCCAACACATCTAAAAGTTCTTGTTGCAGCGCCTGAGTTTGGGCCTTAAAGTCTAGTTGGGGCTGGATCTGAATCAGACTGAGCTGAGTAAAGTCACCCACCACCGTCTCCAGCTCAGAGTGCACGGGCAAACGGGCAAAACTGGTTAAGTTGAGGGTCATGGCCTGGCGCGACTGATAAGCGCCCAGCACAGTCGCAAAGCCTGAGAGCAAGAGAGCGGTTGGGCTGAGCCCCCAGTCTGCTGCCAGGCGCTGAATTGCCTGCCAATCCTCGGCATTAAGCTCGCCGCTCAGACGTTCAAACTGGGGCTGAGTTTGTGCTAAGCTCTGACTCTCAGAACGGACCAGGGCCGCTAAATCAGGGGCAGGTGCTAGCGTCGGTAAGCGCTCTAGCCACCACTGGCGATCTCGCTCAAAGCGTGCACTCTGGCGCAATTGCTGCAAGTAGTTAACCCAGTCCTGAAAATGTAATTTCGGCTCGGGCAAGACAAGTCCGGGATCAAGATAGAGCAACTCTAATTGCTGAGCCAGCTGACGCAAGCTGCTGGCATCAGCCATCAGGGCATCGAGGCTGAGCAAAAGTCGACTTTCGTGTGCCAGTCTAAAGCCCTGTAAGGCAAACAAGGGCCAGCGATCCGTCGGTATCACTGCTTGCTCCCATTGCTGGCGAGCGGCTTGCAAATGCACTGTTTGCTCCGATGCCGTCAAGTCACGCAGATCTTGCCAGGGCAAGTGCCAGGTGGGCAGATCGCTCAAGATACGCTGCCTGCCGTCGGCCTGAATAATCATGCGCAGCATCGGATGGACTTGAATTAGGCGCTGGATCGCCGTTTCTAAACGTTCACGATCAAGATTGGGCAGACGCAATTCTAAGTAAGCGTGGGCAGCGACGCCACCACCTTCCAGACTGGCCTGACGACCAATCCAATAGGCTTGCTGCACAGGCGTGAGCGCAAAGGGCAGCTGCCAGCGGCTGGGGTCCGGCAGCAATTCTGGCCAGCTGGCTTCTATCTCAGGGGCTATCGTTTGCAGCCACTGGGCCAGGCGATAGAGCTCTGGCGTCTCAAATAGCTGGCGCAAGGGCAAGTCCCGCCGCAATTGCTGGCTGACCTGGTGGCGCAATTCAAGGGCCAATAGCGAGTGACCACCCATCTCAAAGAAATGGCTTTCGCGCTGGATCCTGGCCTGGGGCAAGAGCTTTTGCCAAATCGTGGCGAGCTCTTGTTCTAGCAGCGTGGCGGCCTTTAGCTCCAGTCGTTGCTCTTGCGGTACAGGCAAAGCGGCACTCTCGATCTTGCCACGGGTATTGAGGGGCATTTTGGCGAGCACCTGCACGGCTTCTGGCACCATTCCGACCGGGAGACAAGCTTGCAAGCGCTGACGTAATTGCTGAGCCAGAGTCTCGAAATCGGAGACTTGTTGCTCAGGGCAGGCAACCCAGGCGATCAGACGGCTAAACCCCGCTTGTTGAATCAGACCCACCCAGGCCGATTGGACTTCTGGCTGACCTAATAACAGCGCTTCAATTTCGCCCGGTTCAATGCGCACGCCCCGGTGCTTCAATTGGCGATCCTGACGCCCCACAAAAACCAGAGCACCGTCTTGAATCCGGCCGCGATCCCCACTGAGATAGAGGCGGCCCGCCGGGCTCTCAATAAAGGCCCGGGTGTTTAAGTCTGGCCGCAGGCGATAGCCCTGAGCCAACGCAGGCCCGCCCAACGCGATTTGGCCCACCAGGGTCGGGGGCAGTGGCTGGCCAGCAGCGTCCAGTAAAAAGAGCTGCTGACCAGGCAATGGCTGTCCCAAATCGGGGGCTGTCAATAGCCCTGAAGCTGAGCCGCGCGAATCTCGTTCAGACAGACTGGGCACGCTGCCAGCGCTGGTGACAACAGTGTTTTCACTGGGTCCATAGTGGTTATGGAGTGGGATCAGCCAATGCTCAGGTCGCCAGCTATGTAGGGCTGCTCCGCCGGTCAGCAGATATTGCAAGTGAGAAGGCAGAAGCGGAGCCCGATCTAAGTCTCGTGGCAGCAAGCTTTCTAGCAGCGGCGTGGGGATAAATGCCTGCTGAATCTGTGCTTGCTCTAGCCATTCCCAGAGAGCTTCTGGGTCCTGACGCGTGAGGCCAGGAGCAAAGCAGAGCCGGGCACCAGCCACTAAGGCTGGCCAGATTTCCCAGGCAGCGGCATCAAAGGCCGGATTGGCAATTTGTGAGCAACGCATTTGCGACTGCAACGGATAGCTCGCCAGATGCCAATCAACCAGACTTTGCAAGGCCTTAAAACCAATTTCAACCCCTTTGGGCTGGCCACTGGAGCCTGAAGTTAAGACCACATAAGCGAGAGAATCCTGAGAAAGGAGGGTGTCACCGCTCTCTTGCACCAGCTCAGCATCACTGAAGCAAAACAAGCGGGCCTGGGTTGGGTTGCCCGTAAGCTGAATTTCACTGGCATTGGTCTGAGTGAAATCGTCAACGATCACCAGCGCTTGCGGCGCCTGATCGTCCAGAATTTCAAGCAATCGCTGTTGGGGCTGCTGGGGATCCAATGGCAAATAGCACCAACCGGCTTGCCAGGCAGCCAACCACCAGAGGACCATTTCAGGGCCCGGATTTAAGCTGACCGCCAGGCAATTGCAGTCATTTGAGCCAACAAGGCTTTTGAGAGAGGCTGCCAGCTGCGCTGCGGCTAGCCAGAGCGCCTGATAGGTCCATTCATTCTGGGCAGACTGTAAAGCAATTGCTTCAGGCTGCTCCAGACAAATCCCCTGCAAGCGTTCAAGCAGGCCCGTTTGATTTTTAGTGGTAATCGCAGGGCCACTCAGCACAGGCTGCCAGGGAGTGCGACTCAGACAGATCTGCTGCACGGGCAAGTCGGGTTTCAGATCACTGGCTGCGATTTGCCTTAAAACGTCTTGCCAGGCCTGAATCAGGCTGGCGATACGCTCTGGCAAGAATAATTGATCGCGATACTCAACGGCTCCGGCCAGGCCCTGCGCTTCGGGGTGCAGAGTCAGGGCCAGATCAAAGCGACTGACGCCGATATCCAGCTCTCGCTGCTGCACGCTAACCGCTTCGGATTGAGGTGCTTTTAGATCCCCCAAAGGTACCTGGGCATGCAAAGCCAGCACGACCTGAATCAAAGGCGTCCAGGCCAGATCCCGTGGAGGATTCAGAGACTCGATCAGGGCCTCAAAAGGCAGCTGTTGGTGATCAAAAGCCTGCCATAAGCGATCTTGTACGGCCGCCAGGAAATCTGTCAGAGAACCGTCAAAGGAGACCGAACGAATCGGCAGCAGATTTAAAAAAGGCCCGACCACCGATTGCCAGCGTAAATCCTCACGCCCCAGCACCGGCGTACCAATCACAAAGTCAGCCTGGCCACTGAGTCGATGCATCACGATCTGAAAAGCCGCCATCAAGAGGCTAAATAAGCTCAGGCCATACTGACGTGAAAAGGCCTCCAGAGATGCCAATTGCTCAGGCTCAATCCGAAACAGATAGCGCTGACCACTGTCGTTGAGCTGAGCCGGTCGGAGGTGATCTGTTGGCAATTCAAGCCGCAGCGGGACCCCCTCGAGACTGCCTTGCCACCATTCGAGCTGCTGCTGACTGCGCTGTAGATAAACACTGCTCTCAAGACTGTCGAGATAGTCTTTAAACTGAGCTGGGGCCGCAGCCAGGGCTTGCCCCTGATACAGTCGTTCGAGATCCTGATACAGAATCCGAAAGGAATAGCCATCGGCCAATAGATGGTGCATATCGATCAGCAAGCCATGCTGCTGGGCTGAGATCTGAAAAAGCCGTACCCGAAAAGGCGGGCGATCTAGTGCAAAAGGCCGACGTGCCAGCTGGCGCACGGCGGTATCCAGGTCAGTCAGGCTCTCGACCTGCAGGACTTCCCAATCCAGAGGCAAATCCAGGATTTGCTGATAAGGTTGGCCCTGCTCGTCTTTGAAATAAGCCGTCTGCAAAAGCTGATGCTGCTGTAGCAACTCTCGAAAAGCCTGCGCTAAGCGACGGTGATCGAGGGGGCCTTGCAGTCGTAGCAAGACCGGAATATGATAAGCCAGCCCCGGCTGTAGGGTTTCATAAAACCAAAAGCGGGTCTGGGCTGGCGAGAGCGGCCAGCGTTCTGGCTGAGCAGGGTTCTCGGCAGGCCTCAGCCTTGTCTTGAGCAGCGCATCAGGTGTCTCCGCGTTTTCAGTCTGCAATTGACTCAACATCAGCTCCGCCAGGGCTTCCAGCGAGGGACCGCGCAAGATCTCAGAGAGTGGCAATTGCAGCTCCCATTGTTCACGGATCCGGTTATACAACTCCATGCCCACCAATGAGCCAATCCCCAAATGTTTCAAGGGCTGGGCGGGGTCTAATTGCTCAGGATCTTGATTTAAAGCCAGCGCCAGGGCCTGACGCAATTCACGTACCAGCGCTTGTTGAGCAGCTGGCACAGGCAGGGCCAAAAGAGCTTGCCGTCGTTCAGCAGCTGTGCCTGTGGCTGGCGCTGCTGCAGCCCCCAATTGCGGCCCCTGTAAACCCTGGCTCGCGACTGCTGGTAACCAATAGTCTTGCTGATCCCAGGCATAGGGCGGCAGATCCAGCCAGCGGAAGCCAGTTAGTGGGGGACTCTCTTTCAGGGTTTGTAAGGGCGCCGGGGTGAGACCCTGGCTGATCAACTGAGTCAGAATCTGCTGACGCCATTCTGCCGGGGCTGTCGTCGTGGGTGGGCTGCCTTTCAGCATACGTAAACGCTGATTGCGACCCAATTTTACCCCATTCAAAAATGGGCTTAACACAGCTTTAATCGATAATTCGAGCACGACCCAGTCGCCGCTCTGGTGCAAGGCCTCGAGCGTCGGGTAGAGACGCACGGGCTGACGTACATTTTGCCACCAATAGTCTGGCGGCAGACTGTCCAGCTGAGCCGCTTTGACCGTTGACCAAAACTGCGGCCCATCAGGCGGCACTTCGCGATCGCTGGCCAGCTCTCGACTGAGAGCCTTCAACTGATCAGCGATCACTTCCATCAGCGGCGTATGTGAAGGCGCATTGGCACCGGGGATCCGGCCTGCAAAAATACCCGCAGCTTGCCACTGGGCAATTTTTGCTTCCAGGGCCTGATTGTCTCCGGAGACCAGGCAGCTCTCAGGGCCGTTTTCAGCGGCCAGCCACAGAGACTGACCGTCGTCGAGCTGGTTTTCAAGTTCAGCAGCGGCCAGGCCGACCACCGCCACACTGCCCTGGCCAATCTGACTTTGCATCAGCCGCACCCGCCTTAAGACCAATTCAGCACCCTGTTCCAGACTGAGCAAGCCCGCTTCACAGGCCGTGGCAATTTCACCCATGCTGCTACCCAGCACAGCATCCGGCTGCAGCCCCTGGCCACGCCAAAAGCTGGCCAAACTGAGCTGCACTGCAAAAATCAGGCTATGCAGGTTGGCTTCATCGCTCAAGCTCTCCTCGGCGTCAGCTCTGTCTAAAAGTGCACTTATTGAAGCCCCCAAATGGGGCTCCAGGGCCTCGCTGACCTCAGCAAAACGCCGAGCATAGACTGGCTCACTCAGTAAAGCGCGGGCATGGGGCAGCAGATCTTTACCCCCTGTGCCCGAAAAAACAAAGGCCAATCGCGGCTGTTGGGCTGCTGGTCGCTCCGGGGCAACGAGCTTTTGTAGAGCGACTTGTACTTCACTTATGTCACGGCCCCAAACCGCGCTGCGCCAGGAGTGCGTCTGGCGCTGAGCCAGTTGCCAGGCCAGCTGGCTGAGTTGAGTTTCTGATACTGGCTTATCTGAAGCATCGGCTACAGCCAGGCTCTGGTTTAAGGCACGCGCATAGCCCAGCACGCTCTCCTGTGAGCGCGCAGATAAAAACAAGCAATGGACCTCCGATTGGCTTTCGGAGATCGCTTCGGGCTGAGCCTGGCTGCAATCGGCTTGTTGCAAGATCAGATGCACATTGGTGCCTCCAAAGCCAAAGGCCGAGACGCCCCCATGGGCCCCGGCAGGCAAAGTTTGGCCCTGTTGAGCCAAAGCTAAGCCATTCTTGCCAAAAGGGATTTTAGGGTTGGGGATCTCAGCATGTAGGCTGGCGGGTAAATATCCATGATATAAACTCAGGGCCGCTTTAATCAGACCGGCGATCCCGGCTGCCGCTTCGAGGTGTCCGAGATTGCTCTTAACGGAGCCCAACCAGCAAGGGATCTCTCGCCCCTGACCGACAACCTGACTTAAAGCTTTGGCCTCAATCGGATCTCCCAGAGGCGTACCGGTGCCATGGGCTTCAATAAAATCGACAGCCGCTGGATCGAGTCCGGCAGCCGCATAAGCCGCAGCCAAGACCTGGCGTTGACCTGCCGGGCTGGGAGCTGAGAGCCCAAAGGTTTGGCCATCTTGACCGGTCGCCGATCCCAGCAAGCGGGCGTAAATTCGCGGTCTGAGAGTAAATGTCTCCGTCAGGTCTGCTTTGGCCAGCAGCACCATGCCAGCGCCTTCGCCACGCACCATGCCGTCAGCCCCGGCGCCAAAAGCCTGGCAACGCCCGGTCGGTGAGAGGGCCTGGGCAGCAGCAAAGCCCGCTTGAATCAGGGGTGAGACCAGTAAATTGGCAGCGCCCACCAGAGCCAATTCACACTCGCCATTGGCCAGCGATTGCTGCGCCAGATGCAGGGCCATCAGAGCCGAAGAACAGGCTGTATCAACAACCAGCGAAGG